>CAIVSG010000096.1 GCA_903908555.1 uncultured Chlorobiaceae bacterium
AGGGTCTTTGGATCGCATAGATCGTTGATTGCAACAATTTCATAATTCGGGTTGTTCAACGCCTGGCGAAAAACCAGACGCCCGATGCGGCCAAATCCGTTAATGCCGACTTTCACTTTTGCCATAATGTCTTCCTGGTATTGTATTGGAAATTAGTGTTCGTGCTGCTTGTGTAAAAAAAATGTTTTTCAAAACAAAAAACTGTCCCCTAAGATATAATATGAAACTCGAAATATTCAGGAATTTTTTTGAAAATAATCTGATAACAGGGTTTTCAGATTGCTGAAGCTGCCATTGCTCAGAAGAATAACAACGTCATCATCAATCAGTTGACTTCCAAGAAACGCAACAATATCATCGGGGTATTCGGCAGAATTCCGGCCGGCAAGAAAAACCGTCTTCCCCTGTTTCTGCAGTGATTCCTGTAATTTTGCAATATTAAGAGACTGTTCAGGCGGATAGCGGTCCGGGCGGTGAACCTTGCCGATGACGACAATGGCAGCAGGCCCGAAACATTCTGAAAGTTCCTGCTGGAAGATGTTCCTGGTGGTCGTGTTTGAGCGCGGTTCAAAACAGGTCACAATTCTTCGTCCGGCATAGAGCTGTTCAATGGCTTCCAGTGTAACCCTGACGGCAGTAGGGTGGTGAGCAAAATCCTCTACAAGGGTTATGTTTCCAGGGAAGGTTCCGATGATTTCCATCCTGCGTTTCGGCCGTTTGAAAAGAGCCATGCCATGCCTGATAGACTCGAAAGGGAGCCCGGCACTGGTAGCCGCAGCCACAGCAGCAAGAGCATTCATGATATTATGATTGCCAAAAAGCGGTACCGAAATAGTACCGAGAAGTGTGTTTTTATAAAAAACATCAAAGGATGATGCATTCCCCTCCAGGGAGATGTTGCGGGCACTCCATTCAGAGTCAGTCTGTAGTCCGAACCGCTCCACCTTGCAGAACGCCTTTGAAGCAATTTCAACGGCAACAGTGTCATCCCCGTTAACAAAAAGAGCGCCGTTTTCCGGAATAAGGTTCACAAAAAGCCTGAAACTGCGTTTGATATCCTCCAGAGAGGCGAATATATCGGCGTGGTCAAATTCAATATTATTAATAATAGCGATGTCGGGTCGGTAGAGCAGGAACTTGCTTCGTTTGTCAAAAAATGATGTATCGTATTCATCGCCCTCTGAAACAAAAAACCCCTCTTCGCTGCGTCCGGATGCCCTGCACCCGATGGAGAAATTTTCAGGAATACCACCTACCAGAAACCCCGGTTTGAGTCCACCATGTTCGAGTATCCATGCAATAAGCGAAGTCGTCGTTGTTTTGCCATGAGTGCCTGTTACCACTAACGAGGTGTTGTTGCCGATCAGATGCTCTCTAACCAGGTCCGGCATGGAGGCCAGCTTAATATGGTGATTGAGGGCATATTCAAGTTCCGCATTCCCGCGGCTGATCGCATTACCGACAACGACTATGTCTGGTGAAGCATGCTTGATGTTTTCAGCTGAAAACCCATTGAAGTACCGGATATTATGCTCTTCGAGATAGGTGCTCATCGGAGGGTAGAGCTGTGTGTCGGAGCCGGTAATGGCATGTCCGGCATGTGAAAGGGCTACGGCTACCGAAGCCATTGCTGTACCGCCTATACCGATAAAGTAGATGGAACTCATCTTGAGAAAGATTGTCTTCAGAATCAAGGGAGCGCACGATGGTGCGTACTGGCTTTATATACATAAAAATTGTTTGGAGCGCAACTGCAACACGACTTGCCTCTACCTTGCAGGCGAAAGAAAAAGAGTTTAAATGATTTCTCTTTTCTCTAAACAATTGAGCTATACAGCAAAAGAAATAAAATGAATCTGTATTTTAGCCGGAACAGTTTTAATAGATTTCACCCATTACAGTTATGCAATTTATAGATCTTCTTTCTCAGAAAGACCGGATTCGCACCTCACTCCTTCATCGTATTGAAAGCATTCTGGACAGTGGTCATTTTATTATGGGCCCGGAAGTAACTGAACTTGAGTCCCGTCTTGCCTCCTATGTCGGCTCACGCTACTGTGTCTCCTGCTCATCAGGAACAGACGCTCTGCTTATGCCTCTTATGGCAAAAGGCATCGGTCCGGGGGATGCCGTTATTACAACCCCCTTTACCTTTGTTGCAACAGCTGAAGTTATCAGCCTTGCCGGAGCCACTCCAGTGTTTGTTGATGTTTGTTCCGATACCTTCAATATCAATCCGGAACTTATAGGGCGAGCTGTTGAAGAGGCCGTGACCAGAGGATTGAAGCCAAAAGCTATTATTCCAGTTGATCTCTTCGGCCAGCCGGCTGATTACACTCGTATCGAAGCGGTAGCCAATGCCTATAAATTATGGATTCTTGAGGATGCAGCCCAGAGTTTCGGGGGCAGTTTCAATGGTCGTAAAGCAGGAAGTTTTGGTCTTGCAGGAGCCACCTCATTTTTTCCGGCAAAACCGCTTGGTTGTTATGGCGATGGCGGCGCGATATTTACTGACGATGAAGAGCTTGATAAGGTGTTGAGGTCAATCCGGGTTCATGGCAGCGGCGTCGACAAGTACAGTAACGACCGTATCGGGATAAACGGCCGACTCGATTCAATCCAGGCAGCTGTGCTCCTCGAAAAGCTCACCATCTTTGACGAAGAGCTTGAGGTTCGTCAGCGTATTGCCGATATCTACAGCAGCAGGTTGCAGCATAAAGTTGCAGTTCCACGGATTCAGGAACACTACACCTCGGCCTGGGCGCAATACTCTGTACTAGCCGCTTCGTTTGAAGAGCGTGAGCAGCTTATGCAGGCCCTACAAAAAGAGGGTATTCCATCAATGATCTATTACAAAATCCCTCTCCATCTCCAGCAAGCTTATTCCTCTCTAGGTTATCAGGCAGGCGAATTCCCGGTTTCCGAGGATCTCAGCGGCCGGATATTCGCACTCCCCATGCACCCCTACCTGAAAGATGAGGAGATCGAGCACATCTGTGCAGTCCTGCTCGCATAACTGTTTTTTGTCATTCCGAACTTCTGTGAGGAATCCATCCCCCATGCCATCTCTCCTGAAAGGAGAGTGGCACTGCGATAGAATTAGTGTCCTGAACGATTATCCTAACCTCCCCAAAAATTGTCATCCTGAGCTATTCCCGAAGGATCCATCTTTTTTATAACTCCCATACGCCCTATAGGTTCTATTAGTCCTATTCCCCTATTCTTTTCAAAAACTTCCTCACCGCAAGCACAAACACTTCCGGCTGTTCTTCCTGAGGAAGATGTCCGCAATCGGGCACAACCAGCAGTTCCGCGTATGGAAGCTCACCGGAAAGCCGGATGCTCTCCTCTTTTTTTACCATTGCATCGTGTTCACCGGTAATGACGAGGGAAGGTGGCAACACGGTTTTCAGCCGTTCATCCAGTCTGAGATGATGCGTCTCGCTGAAAAGCTCCCAGAACGCTCTCGACCAGTCCCCATTCATCAGGTCACTGCGAAACGCGGCCAGAACATCATTTCCCAGCCTTTCTTTGTTGTACCACATGGCACGTATAAGCCGGTCATAAAGCCTGATGATCATGAACTTCATCACACGGGCAAAAAGCGGGCTCAAAGCTTTCAACGCGGGCTTTATAAATGCAGGCACCTCACTGGTAGCATAGCCGCTGTAAATCATGGCATCGGCAAGAACCAGCCCCTCAACACTTTCTGGGTGCCGCAACGCAGTCAGCAGCGCTATGGTGCCGCCCGTTGAATTACCGACAAGCACTGCTTTGTTGAACCCGAGTTTATGTATCAGTGCTATAAGCAGATCACTCTGTGCTTCAGGAGTGTAACTCACCTTCGTGGCTTTTGAGGGGAGAGGGCGTGAAGTCAAGCCAAAAGCAGGACGGTCGAATGCAATGACTTTTGCAGTCTCAGCCAGCCCGTCCAAAACAAGACGCCACGATCTGAGACTCAAAAAACTGCCATGCAGCAGTACAACAAGCCGCTTTCCGCTGCCAGCCCGGCGGTAATGAACATTGAACCCGTTAACCTCAATAAAGCGGCTCTCTGTTTCTTCTGCCTTCACTGCTTTTTTTTGTGTCAAGTTTCACTCCCCGCAATTCTGTAACAGCCCGTCCTGCATGCGAAGGCATCGGTCGGACATTGATGCGTACTCTTCGTTGTGGGTGACGATGATAAAAGAGGTTCGGCGCTCTTTGCTCAGGCGGGCCATAAGCTCATAGAGCATATGACTGTTCTTGCGGTCAAGGTTTCCGCTCGGTTCATCCGCTAGGACAAGTTTCGGGTTATTCATCAGGGCACGCGCAATGGCAACCCTTTGCTGTTCCCCGCCTGAGAGCTCTGAGGGAAGGTGCTCAAACCGCTCACTGAGCCCAAGTCCGGCAAGCAGTTCTCCGGCATGTTTTTTTGCAGGCTGGAGCTTTCCTGTGGCGATGAACTCCGGCATGGCTACATTTTCAATAGCGCTAAAGTCAGAAAGCAGATGGTGAAACTGAAAGACAAAGCCTATTTTACGGTTCCTGAATTTTGCCAGCGCTTTTTGAGAGAGCGTGTATTTATTATTCGTAAACAGGAGCTCCCCGTCAAATAGAATGTCGCCACCGTCAGGGGTATCGAGTGTGCCAAGCAAGTTCAGCAATGTCGTTTTCCCGCTGCCTGAAGCCCCGATGACTGTCACCATTTCACCTTCACCGAGCGTGAGATTTAATCCGCGAAGTATCGGTATGGTTCGCTGGCCTGGAAGGGTATAGGATTTAGTGATGCTTTTTGCTTCGAGCATGGTGTACTAAGGTCTGGTTTGGCCGTTGCCCTCTATAATCCATTTGTAGGTGGTGAGCTCCTTCAGTGCCATAGGGCCTCTCGCATGGAGTTTCTGTGTGCTGATCCCGATTTCCGCTCCAAGTCCGAACTGGGCGCCATCGGTGAATGCCGTTGAGGTGTTTGCATAAACAACAGCAGCATCGACTCGTTTTAAAAATATCTCTTTTGCTGCAGGGTCATCCGCTATAATTGCCTCACTGTGGCGTGAACTGTAGTGTGCAATATGTCGAAGCGCCTCTTCAAGGGATGCAACAGTTTTTACCGACATCTTCAAAGAGAGGAACTCGGTGCCGAAATGTTCCGGTTCAGCCTGGTGCAGAAGAGCATCAGGGTAAGAGCCTTTCAGTGTCTGATAAGCTGCGTTATCAGCAAAAAGAACAACCTCTTTTTCCTCAAGGGGCATCACAAGTGCAGCAAGATCATCAAGCCGCTCACGGTGAATCACCAGAGTATCGAGAGCATTGCAGACGCTTGGACGTCGGGTTTTTGCATTGAAGACGATATTTTGACCAAGCTCGAGATTGCCACTTTTATCAAAATAGGTGTGCACAATACCCGCACCGGTTTCGATAACCGGAACCTTTGCATTATCACGGACAAAGTCGATCAGTTTCTGACTGCCCCGCGGAATGATCATGTCGATAAACCCGACAGCATTGAGCATGACAGCCGCAGCCTCACGCTCAGAAGGCAGCAGGTAGAGTGTGTCGGGATTGATTGAATGCTTCTTCAGCACTGCATGTATGAGATCGACAATGGCAATGTTCGAATACATGGCATCACTTCCACCCTTTAGTACGGTGGCGTTGCCGGATTTCAGACAGAGTGCGAAAACATCGAAGGTCACGTTGGGACGAGCTTCATAGATGATGCCGATCACTCCTATCGGAACGGTGACTTTTTTCAGCTCAAGTCCATTGGGCAGGGTCCGCTCTTCAAGGGTCAGATCAAGAGGAGAGGGAAGCGTTGCGACATTGCGGATATCCCCGGCAATGGCTTCAAGACGCGCAGCGTTCAGGAGGAGCCGGTCGTACATGGGATCAGCCTGATCCATACGATCGAGATCTTTCCTGTTAGCGTTAAGTATGAGTTCCTGGTGCGAAGGAATGCTGTCGGCAAGATCAAGCAGCAGAGTGTTTATGGCGGCATCGCTGAGCGTCACAATCTCCCGGCTTGCCTGCTGGACAGCTTTGAGCTGTTGCGTGATAGTTTCCTGCATGGTTGTTCAATAGGTCCTTTGGCAATTTCAAGGTGTTATATAAAGATAATCGTAGTGGATTAAAGGCTTATGTCCTTTCTGTCCTATGATCGAAAGTGTTTTTTCCGAGCTGTATTGTGCCATCCCATAACCGATAGCCGGCCCCTCCGTAGATCGGATTTTGATAATATCCCCCTTGAAGAATACTCCTTCAACCGATTCAATCCCGATCGGGAGAAGACTGTTAGCCTGGTCATCGCTGACCAGCGCCGCTTCGGCTCCCTTGTTGATGGTGACAGCTCCCTTTTCCAAACCTTGGCTGTTGGCAATCCAGCGTTTTGGTCCATGGGTGGGCTTTTGCGGCAGAAATTTTGTGCCGGTTTGTTTTCCGTCGAGAATCGAGAGCAGAATATCAGGAGTTCGCCCGTTGGCGATATGCACTGTTATTCCCAGCCTTGAGAGTTTTTGAGCGATATGACATTTTGTCAGCATGCCACCTCTTCCGAATTCTGATTTTCCAGGATGGATATATTGGTGGAAATGTTTTGTTGATGGATCAATTACCGGAATGATGGATCCATCACCAGTTTTAAGGTCAAACAGACCGTCAACATGCGATAGGATGATATAGCCCTCCACATCCATCATTGAAGCAATAAGGCCTGAAAGTTCATCATTATCGGTAAACATCAGCTCAGTAACTGAAACGGCATCGTTTTCATTAACGACGGGGATGATGCTTTGCTGCAGAAGGGCTGTAAAGCATGTCTGCATGTTGAGATAGTGCTGCCTGTCCCGAAAATCGCCTTTTGTGACCAGAATCTGTGCAGTGATCAGGTTGTGCCCGGCAAAGAGCTCGTTATAGGTGCTGATAAGCTTTATCTGTCCCGTAGAGGCAAGAATCTGGCGCGCGGCAACTGGCGTCAGGGTTCCGCATGGTTTTATTACCGATCGGCCGGCACTGACTGCGCCCGATGAAACAAGAATGATTTGAATGCCTTTTTTTTGCAGTTGAGCAATCTGGGCGGTAAGGCTCTGGAGAATCTCAAGGTCAAGCTCTCCGTTTTTACCGGTAATGACATTCGAGCCGACTTTTACGACTATTTTTCTATAAATAGGTTGTAGATTTTTCATGCTTTAGTAAACCTGTTCCTGACTGAAATGCAACCCCGCCACCTCGGCAGGCCCGTCCACTGATCGTTAACGAAAGAAAGGTAAATTTCAGCCCGTAAAAAAAGAAAATAAAAAGTGTTGACGGAATTTCAGTGCACCCCTTTGAAATTTCAATACTGCTTGACCAAGGGAGCCTTCCAGCTGGATTGTTACCCTATGGGGTGGTTTGTGTTCAACTGAAAAGATATGCATATTTGTTGCCGGATACATTACTTTTCTGGCTGAAAAATGAGCGCCCTTTTTTGTTGTTGTTTCCTTGAGGCCCAACCGGTGCTTTAGCATTTTTCTGGATTGCCGGATATAAAAAATGCTGCAGGTGCAGAGACTAACTACTGGATTGTGTAATGATGGTTTTGATGAGTCTGATTGATATTTCATTACCGTTGAAGAATCCGGTGTTACAGTTTTCACTGATCCTCTTTATCATTCTGTTTGCACCCCTGCTGCTTAACCGCCTGAAAATTCCTAGTCTGATCAGTCTTATTATTGCCGGAGCGGTGATTGGACCCCATGGGTTTAATTTGATGCTTCGCGACAGCAGTATCGTCCTGTTTGGAACGGTTGGTTTGCTCTATATCATGTTTCTTGCCGGATTGGAAATTGATGTTGAGGATTTCCGCAAAAACAGCAGAAACAGTATCCTCTTCGGCCTCTATACATTTTTCATCTCTATTACTCTCGGTATTCTTGTCGGTCTCTACATCCTCGACTTTTCGCTCTTTTCATCCATTCTCATCGGCAGTATTTTTGCTTCTCATACGCTGATAGTCTACCCCGTCGTCAGCAAGCTTGGGGTTTCCACAAACAAGGCGGTCACTATCGCTATTGGCGGCACCATTATCACCGATACTCTTGCCTTGCTGGTGCTGGCAGTTATTGCCGGAATCTCATCAGGGGAGTTGATGACAGGATTCTGGATAAGACTTGTGATTGGGTTAACGCTTTTCAGCCTTATTGTTCTGCTGCTTTTTCCTGTAATTGCCCGATGGTTTTTCAAGCGCTTCGACGACAGTGTCCTCCAGTACCTCTTTGTTCTGGCTATGGTATTTTTTGGCGGTTTTCTTGCTGAAGCCGCAGGAGTTGAGGCTATTATCGGGGCATTTTTCAGCGGTCTGGCCCTGAACCGCCTGATTCCCCGGACATCGCCGCTCATGAACAGAGTCAAGTTTGTCGGTAATGCCCTGTTTATTCCGTTTTTTCTGATCGGTGTCGGAATGCTTATCGATATCCGGGCATTGTTTAAAGATTATAACACCCTGAAGGTTGCCGCGGTTATAACCATTGCCGCTACGGTTGCAAAATATCTTTCAGCCTGGATTACCCAGAGAGTTTTCGGGTTTTCTCTTGATCAGCGCCGGCTGATCTTTGGACTGATAAGCGCTCATGCGGCACTCGCTCTTGCAACGGTGTTGATCGGTTATAACATTATTACGGGTTACACTCTTAAAGGTGATCCTGTCCGACTGCTTGATGAGAGTGTATTGAACGGTACGATCCTGTTTATTCTGATAACCTGCACGCTTGCAACAATTGTTGGAGAGAAAGGCGCGAAGAATATTGCTCTTGCTGACACCGTTGATGAAATAGCTGAGACAGGCGTCGCAGGCACTGAAGAACGGATACTGATTCCCATGAATGACCTCAGCACGGTAGACGAACTGGTCAATCTCAGCGCAACGGTAAAATCGAATGCAGACAAGAGAGGGATTTATGCCCTTCATGTAGCTGACAACACGACAAGTGACGATGCAGCAGAAAAGCATGCGGGCAAACTTCTTGAAAAAGCAGAGGTAGCCGCATCATCTATCGATTACGAGTTGACACGCCTGATTCGTTATGACAGTGATGTGGTTAACGGTATTACCGGTGTCATCAGAGAGCAGAAAATCACGGACCTTATTTTAGGATTGCATCAGAAGAGCATTCTTACTGACACTCTGCTCGGCAGTGCATCTGAGAGCATTCTTGGCCGCTGCAACATCACGACCTTTATTTATAGACCGGTTCAGCCCCTTGCCACAATAAAGCGAACGATTGTAGTTATTCCTGCAGGAGCTGAACATGAAATCGGGTTTGTCCACTGGATGCAGAAAGTTACCAATGTCATAAAAAATACAGGATCAACTCTGGTCTTTTATGCAAAAAAACAAACTCTTGCTTATCTGAAGGAAGTCTATTCTCTGCGCATTGTTAATGCAGAGTATAAGGTTTTCAAGGATTGGGATGATTTTCTTGTTCTGTCGAGGGAACTGAAAAATGACGATAATCTCATTGTTGTGATGAGCAGGAAAAATCACCTTTCCTATCATAGCAAAATGGCTAAAATGCCGGCCTATCTTAACAGCTATTTCCAGAAAAACAGTTTTATTCTTGTCTACCCGGTTCAGATAAGGATTGAGGATGAGATCAGTGAAAATTCACCTGTTTCGACGGTCAAAAAAACTTTATTACGGTTTGATGGTATTGGAAAGCTTCTTGAAAAAATGTACAAAAAAAAGAAGCCTGACTCCTCCAGTGAGCACTGACTGGTCTGCGCTTTCTTTTTTTGACTTTGGAAATTTCGCAGAGCTTCATATTATTTGGTCATGAAGCCGAGAGGCATCCTGTATTGAGTTTGGGCAACTTTTAGTCCATCAGGAAGGTTGCTGACACATTAAATAAACGTAGTGTTGATTTATGATATTACCAATCAATATTTATAGCGACGATATACTTCGAAAGAAAGCCAGACCACTGAAAGGCATAGACAGTGGAATTGAAGAGCTTATAGCCTTTATGTTTGAGACTATGCACAATGCTTCGGGCATCGGTCTGGCCGCTCCTCAGGTCGGCCAGTCGCTTCGGCTCCTTGTGATGGATATTTCCGGGCTGAAGAGTTATGCCGATGCAGCGCCAATGGTGGTCATCAATCCCCACATACTTTCCGTCAGGGGCTACAACGATATGGAAGAGGGATGTTTAAGCCTTCCCGGTCTTCATGGTTATGTGGAACGTCCGGCAGCGATTACCTTAAAATTCCGTAATGAACATTTTGAAGAGATCACTGGCGATTTTTCCGGTATGTATGCAAGAGTTCTCCAGCATGAAATAGATCACCTCAACGGCACTCTCTTTGTTGACCGGATGGAGAAGCGCGACCGCAGAAAAGTTCAGAAAGAACTCGATGCCTTTACTTCAGGAAATGTGACTGCTGCGTACCCCATTGCGCATGAACCTCTTACAGTTTAATATTTTTGAGTGCCATGCGGATTATTTTTATGGGAACGCCGGAGTTTGCTGTTCCCTCGTTGAAAGCTATTGCTGCAGATAATAAGTTTGAGCTGGTCCTTGTAGTTACCGGATCCGATAAACCCCGCAGAAGTAAACATGCGGAGCCTGAACCCTCTCCCGTAAAACAGGCAGCGATTTCCCTTGGGCTTCCTGTATATGAAACTGATGATGTCAACACGCTCGAATTTGCTGAAATTGTTGCGGACGAAAGAGCTGATGTCATCGTTGTGGCTGCTTTCCGTATTCTGCCGCATGCAGTGTTCGAGCAGGCAGCCCTTGGTGCCTTTAACCTTCATGCGTCACTTCTTCCGGCTTACAGGGGAGCAGCTCCGATTAATTGGTCCATTATCAACGGAGACCGTCAAACCGGTGTGACGACATTCTTTCTCCAGAAGCGTGTGGATACCGGCAATATCATACTTCAGGAGAACATGCTCATTGATCCTGCTGAAAATGCCACAGATCTTGCCTCTCGCCTTTCAGTGTTAGGTGCTTGTGTTGTTACCGATACCCTTCACCTGATTGCATCCCGCCAGGTGGTTGTATCGGCTCAGGATGAAAAGCTCGTCTCAAAAGCTCCCAAGCTTACCCGTGACAATACTCGTATTACGTGGTCACAACCCGTCAGGAACGTCAATGATTTTATCAGGGGTCTTGCCACGAAGCCAACCGGATGGACCACCTTCAACGGTAAAATCATGAAGATATTCAAAGCTTCTCCCGGCGCACCCTTTCTTGATAAAGCGCCAGTATCTCCAGGAACGATTTTTGTCGATAATGGAAAACTTTACGCATCATGTTCCGACGGCTGGCTTGAACTCTTGTCGCTTCAGCTTGAAGGCCGCAAGCCTATGGAAGCTGCTGATTTTCTCAGGGGTTTTCGTCAGGACGGCCAGCACCAGCTCTTTGTATAGCGACTCTGCCATGTCACAATCGTATTAATTGCTTATATTCCTCACCTTGAATTTTTAATAGAATCTAACGCTTATTTTATGGCATTGTCCAGTACAGAAGTTAATCGCCTGAGGAACTTCTGCATTATCGCACATATTGATCATGGAAAATCCACACTGGCCGACCGCCTGCTGGAAGTAACGCATACCCTTGACCGCACCCAGATGGCTTCCGCACAGGTCCTTGATGATATGGACCTCGAACGTGAGCGTGGTATCACCATCAAGAGTCATGCTATCCAGATGAAGTACAAAGCTGCTGATGGGATAGATTATACCTTAAACCTCATCGATACTCCCGGTCACGTTGACTTCAGCTATGAAGTCTCACGCTCCCTTGCAGCATGCGAAGGAGCACTTCTTATCGTTGACGCCACCCAGGGTGTTGAGGCCCAGACAATTGCCAATCTCTATCTTGCTATCGAAGCCGGTCTTGAAATAATACCGGTTATCAATAAAATTGACCTTCCATCATCTGATGTGGAGGGCGTTGCCCGCCAGATCATGGATCTTGTCGGCAATAAACGTGAGGATATTCTTCAGGTATCAGCTAAAGCCGGCCTCGGGATTACTGAACTCATGGAAGCCATCATTGCGCGGGTTCCGTCTCCTGCCGACAATAATCATCTGCCTTTGAGAGCCCTGATTTTTGATTCGGTTTTTGATGCCTATCGTGGCGTTGTGGTCTACCTTCGTATTGTTGAGGGATCGCTTAAAAAAGGTGACAAAGTCAGGTTTTTTGCCAGCGACAAGGTTTTTCTTGCTGACGAAATAGGGGTTATGGGAATGAAGCGTCAGCCCAAAAATCTTCTGGAATCAGGCGATGTAGGCTACCTGATCTGTTCCATCAAGGATGTCAAGGATGCCAAGGTTGGAGACACGGTGACGCTTGCCGATGCGCGGGCCAAAGAGCGACTCATGGGTTACAAGGAGGTCAAGCCAATGGTCTTCAGTGGACTCTACCCGATTAATTCGAATGAATTTGAGGATCTTCGCGAATCGCTTGAAAAACTTACCCTGAACGACGCCTCCCTTGTCTATACCCCTGAAACGTCAGTTGCTCTCGGTTTCGGGTTCAGGTGCGGATTTCTCGGTCTTCTCCACATGGAAATTGTTCAGGAACGACTGGAGCGTGAATACGGGGTCAATATCATTACCACGGTTCCCAACGTGGAGTATCGTGTTGTCATGACCAACTCTGAAGTGGTTATTGTCGATAACCCTTCCAAGATGCCCAATACGACGAGGATTAATCTTGTTGAAGAGCCCTATGTCAGCATGCAGATTATTACCCTTGCTGACTATATCGGTAATATCATGAAGCTTGGCATTGAGAGGCGCGGCGACTACAAAACTACTGATTATCTCGATACCACAAGGGTGATCATGCATTTTGAGTTTCCTCTGGCAGAGATCGTGTTTGATTTTCATGACAGGCTCAAATCCATTTCAAAAGGCTATGCATCGATGGATTACGAGTACATCGGCTACCGTGAATCTGATCTGGTGAAACTCGATGTACTGCTCAATGGCGAGGCGGTCGATGCACTCTCGATAGTTGTTCACCACTCCAAAGCTTATGACTGGGGCAAAAAACTTTGCCTGAAGTTAAAGGGAATTATTCCCAAGCAGATGTATGAAGTTGCTATCCAGGCAGCAATAGGAAGTAAGGTTATTTCGCGTGAAACCATATCGGCAATGAGAAAAAACGTTCTTGCAAAATGCTATGGCGGCGATATATCGCGAAAGCGCAAGCTGCTTGAAAAACAGAAAGAGGGTAAAAAACGGATGAAACAGGTCGGCAGGGTAGAGGTTCCGCAGGAAGCCTTCCTTGCACTGTTGAATATTGACGAATAGCGCAGGAATTGACAAAAAAAGACGTCCGACCCATTATGATTTCATCCAGGGAAAGATTTTTATTAAACGAATCAAAAGTCTAAACCATTGAATACTCAGCAAGGGAAACCTGAAAAAAAACATTCGAGGGAGTGGTTTGAAGCTCTTATTATAGCAGCAATTTTTGCGACACTTCTTCGTGTTTTTGTCGTTGAATCCTACCGTATTCCAACCGGTTCGATGGAGAGCACTCTGCTTGCAGGCGATTTTCTTTTTGTCAATAAGTATGTCTATGGCCCAAAAATACCATTTACCGATATTCGTTTACCAGGCGTTAACAAGGTTGACCGTGGCGATATTATTGTGTTCAAGTTTCCGAAAGATCGCTCTCTGAACTATATCAAGCGCTGTGTTGCTGTTGCTGGAGATACCCTCGAAATTCACGGCCAACAGCTCTCTGTCAATAAAAAACCGTCACCTCTGCCGCCGCACGCCCAGTTTATTGGAAGCCGTATGGCTCCGCGAGACGGGGATTATATGATTTTTCCCCAGTATTCAGATTACAACAAGGATAATTACGGCCCTTTACGTATTCCCCGCAAAGGAGATGTTGTACGATTGACCACAGCTACCTACCCTCTTTACAGTTCGCTTATTGCAGATGAAGGGCATGAGGTGAGCCTCCAGGGTAGAACGGTTTTCGTAGATGGCTCTCCGGTTCAGACCTATACCGTTCAGTCAAACTACTATTTCGCAATGGGCGACAATCGCGATAACAGTCTAGACAGCCGATTCTGGGGCTTTTTGCCGGAAAAAGATATTGTTGGGCAGGCACTTATGGTCTACTGGTCATGGAATCCTGATTTGTCACTTTTCACCGATCTCGTGAGCAAAATCAGTTCAATCCGCTTGCAGCGTACAGGGTTGATCGTTCATTGATTGAGCCCCTTCTCTGCGAGAATTATTTCGCAAACGGCATTTGTTGACGCTCTACGCTCGGTGCTGCTGAAAAGAAGCTTTTGAAGATCGGGAAACGGAATTTCGATGGTGTTGATGGTAATTGTCCGGTTCTCATCGTCCGGTCTGTTTCCTTGTTTTGTTGCTTTTGTGAGTTCGACATGATTGAGGGTCATGGAGTCAAAACCCCAGCCAGACTTGATTGAAGTGATGCTTGTTTTCCAGGTATTGCCGGTTGCTCTCTCGACCGATTTGGAAAGGTTGGTTTTGAACCCGGCATTCAGATAGATATTGGTAGAGAGATAAAGAAACAGATATCCGGCAGGAAACAGTACACCGGGCGAAAGCACAAACGCCATAAGCCAGTGCCTGAGAAATTTTTTTCTGAACCTTAAAAGGGGCATTCTTACTGATTGCTTTCGGGCTGTTTCGGGAGAGTGATGGCGGTTCTCTTTTTTACTATACAAAATATTTTTTTATTACGCTGTAACAATAACCAATTCAGTTTCCACTTTTTATGCCAGTACAACAACGGCATGCGCCCTATATCCTAAAGCCGCTTTTCAAGGAGGTTCATGCTGATACAGAAACGCCGGTTTCAGTATATCTCAAACTGAAGCGCCCTTTTTCATGCCTGCTCGAATCGGTTGAGGGAGAGGAGCTTCTTGCCAGGTTTTCCTATATAGCCATCGATCCGGTAGCCATCCTCAGAGGTACAGTTGACGGACCCGGAGATATCGAAATTCTGGATGAAAAATTCCATGATCTTGGAAAAATTGCAGGAGAGGAACAAAATCTCCGTTTGAAGATTGACCTCTGTCTTGCCGCATTTGACACTGAAGAGATACCCAGAAAAAAGAACGGTGCGCCCCAGATGATTACATCGGGTGTTTTCGGTTATTTCGGTTACGATTCCATGCATCTCGTCGAAAGGATTCCAAAACCGGAACTTCCCGATCCGGCAGGGATGCCCGACATTTTTCTTCTCTTCTGTGATACACTTGTCATCTTCGATAATATTCTCCGCAAGGTCTTCATCGTCACCAATTACCTTGACGATAACGATAAGCGATTCGCTTTAAAGAAAATAGAGCTTATAGCCGAACAGATGTTCAGGCCTCTCGAGCGTGAAGAGATTGTGTTTCAGCCTGAACGTCCTGAAGAGGTGGTTTCCAATACTCCGAAAGAAGAGTACCTGCAGAAAGTCAGAACGGCTAAAGAG
The DNA here is from genome assembly GCA_903908555.1 of uncultured Chlorobiaceae bacterium. GTDB lineage: Bacteria > Bacteroidota > Chlorobiia > Chlorobiales > Chlorobiaceae > Chlorobium. The sequence goes on from CAIVSG010000096.1 coordinate 15,438, forward strand.
CATATTCTCGCAGGAGATATTTTTCAGGTACAGATTTCACAGCGCCTCCGGCGACCCTTGAATACCCGCGCTTTTGATGTCTATCGGATGCTGAGAACCATTAACCCTTCGCCATATCTCTACTACTTTGACTTGAAGGAGTTTGAGATTGTCGGGTCATCCCCTGAATTGCTGGTAAAGGTCGAGCGTGACTCTTCCGGTCGACGGATTGTCGATACCCGCCCTATTGCCGGTACACGCCATCGAGGTAGCAGTTTTGAAGAGGATGAACGCATCGCTCAGGAGCTGCTTACCGACGAAAAAGAGCTTGCCGAGCATCTCATGCTTATTGATCTAAGCCGGAACGATATCGGCAGAATTGCTAAAATCGGCACGGTCGAAACCAATGAGATGATGATCGTTGAAAAATATTCTCATGTCATGCATATTGTCAGTAATGTGCGCGGCGAACTTCGTGATGATCTTGGCACTATGGATGCCTTCTGGTCCTGTTTTCCTGCCGGCACACTTACCGGAGCTCCTAAGGTTCGAGCCATGGAGATCATCTATGAGCTTGAAAAGGAGAAACGGGGATTGTATGGTGGAGCCGTAGGATTTCTTGATTTCAAAGGAAATCTTAAGACCGCTATTGCCATCCGCACTATGGTTATTGAGGATGCTACTATTTACTTTCAGGCCGCTGGAGGTATAGTCGCTGATTCAACACCCGAGTCAGAGTATCAAGAGACAATGAATAAAATGAAGGCGGGTTTAACCGCCGTTGAAAATATTGAGGCTTTATCGTAACCGTAATAAATCCTTATTATATCCGATGAGCAAGAATAACAAGTTGTTGAAATACCTGCTTCTTGTTTTTGCAGGCATAGCCGTTGGCGCACTTGTCTTTTCCAACGTAGAGTTCAACCTTTCAGTCAATGGCCCGACTATCTCCGGCAGGCCGAATTTTGCTGCAGCAAAGAATACGTTTGAAAATTATCCCATACAATCGCTCAAAAGTTTTAACGACGCTTTTGTGCAGATCGCTGAGTCTGCAACTCCTTCAGTGGTGACAATTTTTACCGAAAAGAAGGTGGTCGAGAGAGGGATTAGTCCGATGGACTTTTTTGGACACTCTTTCGACGGCTTTTTCGGGCGTGGCTTCGACGACTTTTTCGACAAACCGGGGAGGGGCTCCCGCAATGGCCGTTCACAGGTTCAGCGCGGCCTCGGGTCAGGGGTTATCGTCACCGATGACGGTTATATTCTTACCAATAATCACGTTGTTGATGATGCCGATGTGGTCTATATCCGCACCTTTGACAATAGGAAAATTGATGCAAAGGTTATCGGCAAGGATCCGAAAACCGATCTTGCGGTTATCAAAGTGAACGCTAAAGGTCTTAAGCCTATCATCATCGGCGACAGCGACAAGCTCAGGGTTGCTGAATGGGTTATAGCTATCGGAAGTCCCCTTGGTGAAAATTTTGCCAGAACCGTCACGCAGGGTATCGTCAGTGCCAAAGGTCGTGCAAATGTAGGGCTTGCCGACTATGAGGATTTCATACAAACCGATGCGGCTATCAATCCCGGCAATTCCGGAGGCGCCCTCGTCAATATCAATGGTGAGCTGGTCGGCATCAATACTGCTATAGCAAGCCGTACCGGCGGGTTCGAGGGAATCGGGTTTGCCGTCCCTTCAAATATGGCCAAAAAGGTTCTGTCATCACTCATTACTACCGGCAAGGTTTCCCGTGGTTATCTCGGTGTGAGCATCCAGGATATTGATGAAAATCTTGCAAAAGCCATGCATCTGAAGGTGGTTGAAGGCGTGCTGGTCGGAACAGTTGTTGACGGTAGCCCTGCCGCCAAAGCCGGAGTGAAAACCGGCGATATAATCCTTGATTTTAATGGGGTAAAGGTCACAAGCAGCGTTACGCTTCGCAATGCCATTGCCAGCCATTCACCGGGAGCAACGGTGAAGTTCCGGGTGCAAAGGGATGGCTCTATCAGGCTTTTCACTGTTCGTCTTGAAGAGCAGACTGGTAAGGAAGTCGCGACTCGCTCAAAGGGTGAGGAAAAAGTAACGTCCGCGCTTGGTTTCAAGGCTGAAGAGCTTACTGCTGAGACAGCTCAGAAGCTGGACCGGAAGCCTGGTGCCGGTAAAGTGATTGTTACCTCTATTTCGCAATCTTCAAATGCATACCAGGCAGGCGTAAGGCTTGGCGATATCATTCTTTCTGTGAACAGGCAGAGTGTCACCTCATTTGCGCAGTACAGCAACCTTGTAAGTACTGTCAAAAGTGGTGACCTGTTATTCCTGCTTATTGACAGGGAAGGGAGCAAAATCTATTTAGCGTTTAATGTGTAAAGTTTTTTTTGCCTGACGTCTTAAGAGTTGTACATTACTTGAGAGTAAAGTCAGCAGCGGCCAGCTGACTTTACTCTTTTTTGTATGCTATCCTCTCTGATTGTCGTGCATGTCGCTCTAATCGAGCTATTTCTTTTTTTCAACAAAAACAGTAAAGAGATGACTGACAGAATTTACCTGACCAATGATGGATATAACCGGCTGAAAGAGGAGCTCTATGTGCTGGTTCATGAAACCAGAAGGGAAGTTCTGGAAAAAATTGCTGAAGCAAGAGCCCATGGTGATCTAAGCGAAAATGCTGAATACGACGCAGCTAGAGAGGAGCAGTCACATACAGAAGCTCGCATTGCTGATCTTGAAAATAAGCTTGCAGCAGCAACAATTCTTGACCCCAAGCACATCAAGACCGATAAGGTCTATATTCTGACCTCTGTAAAACTGCGCAATCTTGACGATCCTAATGAAATCATTGAATATACTCTTGTCTCTTCCGAAGAGGCAGATACCGAATTAGGCAAAATTTCTGTCCGCTCTCCAGTCGGAAGGGCATTGATAGGAAAAGGTGTCGGAGAGAAAGTTTCGATCGCAGTACCTAAAGGTGAACTGCATTATGAGATTCTGGAGATTTTTGTTAAATAAGTCCTTAAGTGGCTAAATGGTAGGAACATGCAAGTAATTATCACAATAGTTTAGAACCCTTTCAATACAAACTAAATACAAACATGGCTGATTTACAGAAAGTATACTCGGACGTGCAGCCTCTTCTCAAGGACGTACAGGCTTTCGCCCCTATCATCGAGACGCTGCTTGAATTAAGCGACAGGGTCAATATTAAGACCAATGAGTTTACGTCGTTAGGTTCAGATATCGCAAACTTCCTTGTGTCGGTGAAGTCCCAATTCAATAATGTTACAACTGGGGGGAAGGTTGATTTTGCGGCACTCAATTCAACGCTCGACCGCTTGGAGCGGCAGGTGGCGGAGCTGATACCGAACAAGTAGTGCTTTTAGAGCTATTTGTGCAGTATCAATTTATTGAGATACGAGCAAATAGTGCGTAAAGGTCTGGTCAGTGTTTACAGAAATGTAATGACTATCTATTAGTCATAGTGTTTTCTGGAACAGACAAAGAGGCTCTGACTATGCAAATGGTAAAAGACTATTTCAGTCAAGGAACAAAAAAAAGCTTTGAACGTTCCTAATCATAGAAATAATCTTCGAATTGCTGTGTTTTATGGCTGGCTTTTCAATTAAACGGTAGGGACATGCAAGTAATTCCTGAGCTCATTGGTGGTTTTCTACTTGTTTTTGCTGTTATAGCACTCTTCACTTTGGCTCTCCGTGCAGATGGCAGTCTAGGTTCGAATACGTTCCGGTCTCGAGTATATAACCCCGACCAAACTGAGGATGATGATTCATCTATTTCGGAGTTAGATAAAGCAGATACCATTCAAAAGGGTCAATCATCCGGATATGGGGTAAGCAAAATAATGTCTATAGCTTCAACGCACATCCCTTCAAGCGAAACCCAACTCAGCGAGAGCGTCAGTAACGAGAGTGTCAGTAACGAAAGCGTCAGTAACGAGAGTGTCAGTAACGAGAGTGTCAGTAACGAGAGCGTCAGTAACGAGAGCGTCAGTAATGACAGTGTCAGTAACGAAAGCGTTAGTAAAGAGAGCTACAGTAATTATCACACCAGTTCAGAAACTTCTCACCATAAAATAATTACGAACATGGCTGATTTACAGAAAGTATATCCGGACGTAGAGCCTCTGCTCAGGGACGTACAGACTTTCGCCCCTATTATCGAGAAGTTGCTTGAATTAAGCGACGGGGTGAATACTAACATCAATAATTATAAATCGTTAGGCTCAGATATCGCAAATTTCCTTGTGTCGGTGAAGTCCCAATTTAACAATGTTACAACTGGAGGGAAGGTTGATTTTGCGGCACTTAATTCAACACTCGATCGTCTGAAGCGGCAGGTGGATGAAATGATGCCGGAATAGTAGTTCCCACTCTCAATGTATTTGAAAAAATCTTAAGAAGGATGCTCCGCAGAACATAACCCCTGCAAGCATAGGATAAAGCTCTCATCTGGGGGGCTTTTTTTCATTTTCCTTTAATTCGTGCATTTGGAGTGTCAGTTTTGCAAATTTTGTTGCTTAAGAGTTAAGAGCTGCGCTCTTTTTACAAAGCCATATAGGCTGGTATCCGCCCTTGATTATGCCTCGCATTCCTGCCCTGGAGTTCAGGGCTTTGTAATTTCACCTTTATTCTATCTGATTGACGTTCCGCTCTACATGTTTTGATTTCTTTAGTATGGTTCCAGGTGCGCCTCCAATTGAATCCTCGTGTCTATCAACATTTTTGGTGATAAGTGAAGAGCTTAAGGAGTGCCTGAAAGAAAACCCCTGTTTTTTGAAAATCTGACAATCCCATCACGATCAAAAACTGTCTGTTATTGACCCGACGGAGATGTTTTTGGGTTTATCTGGATTTGAGAAGAGCAAATTACTGAATTATGCTTTTAAAAGCCTCATCACGAACGTACGCTTCCCAGCGAATTGGTAAAAAAGCTTTTTTTAGAGCTTGATCAGGCGGCTTTTCTGTACGCCCCTCGATGTCGTTTTGCATCCTGTTGTTACAAGTCTTATTCCAAGCCATGCTTTAGCTTTAAAGTGATTTTTTACCTGCCGAATTGATGAGTTTCCCCAACAGTGTCTTCTCGATGATTTCCTTCTTCCGGAAATAATTCAGCCTTGAATTATCCCTGTGATTCGTATATTTCCGACAGCAAAAAAGCGGGATTTGTTTCATGGGTGATACATAAGGGTAAGATGACTGTGTATCTCGTTATTGTGCAACAGATTATTGTGCGCTTTGATTTTGTTAATAATGGTAATTCTAACCAGCTCGGCTATGGGAAAACGTCAAATTATTTATCGTAGGGACAGGATTGGGGGTAATCAGGGCCTGTTGAATCGTGAAATCAACTTGGTAACCAACGAGGCAAGAGTGTGGCATGGAACCATTATTGCTGTTGGTAGTAACGATGTTGAGCTTAAAGATGCTCGTTCAGGAAAACACCGGTTCAGTCTGGATCAGATTGATCGGATATATTGTGATGTAATAACGGACTATTAGAAATGCGTAAAAAAATTGTTGTAGGTAACTGGAAAATGAATAATACCGTATCTGAATCGGTAACGCTTGCTACTGATG
>CAIVSG010000097.1 GCA_903908555.1 uncultured Chlorobiaceae bacterium
AGTCGGCGTAGCGGGATTTGAACCCACGACCCCTTCCACCCCAAGGAAGTGCGCTACCAGGCTGCGCTATACGCCGATAAGTCAGATGAGGAAGTAATTATAAGAAAATCCGTGAATTAAAATAATCTTTTTTCGAGGCATAACGCCCTGGAACAAGCGTATTTCCTGAACAATCCAATGGTACGGCTGCACCTTGTCAACATTTCAGTAATTAATCAACATCATTTCGCGCACTCTGGATAAGAGGCAGAAAAAATGCTATTCAACCAAAAAAACAGGCGTATCCCTTATTAAATAAACAAGTTAACCACGCCACATGATCATAGGTACAATACCAATACACTGAGACAGCACACCTGAAAATGTAATGTTATCAACATTCTATACACATTTAGGGCTAACCTATATGCCGCTGAATCGATGCTTCAGGTACTCAATAACAGGAGGCATAAGGGAGATCACAATAATAGCCATAATCAGCAGCTTAAAGTTCTGCTGAACAAGAGGAAGCTGACCAAAAAAATAGCCACTGTAACTGAACAGTCCTACCCAAAGAGCCGCACCAACAACATTGTACAGTATAAATCTACTGTATGTCATGGCTCCTATGCCCGCAACAAAAGGAGCAAAGGTTCTGATAATGGGAATGAAGCGGGCAATTATGATGGTCTTGCCTCCATATTTTTCAAAAAAACCATTGGTTTTTGCAAGATGCTCCGGATTTAAAAAGCGTGATTTTTCGTATTGAAAGACTTTAGGACCGATCTTTTGCCCAATCTGGTAGTTAACAGTATCGCCCAGCACTGCTGCAATAAAAAAGAGGATAAAGAGCAAGTTCGGATCAAGCGATGAACCCGGCATTGATGCCAGAGAGCCCGCGGCAAAAAGAAGAGAGTCACCGGGCAGAAACGGAGTAACAACAAATCCTGTTTCACTGAAAATAATGACAAAAAGAATGCCGTACAGCCAATAGCCGTATTGAGCAGCAAGAAGCTGAAGATGGGTATCGATGTGGAGAATGAAGTCTGCGAGGGAAGAAAAGAGAACGGTAAAAGAATAATCCATGTGTGTGATTGCCCATTCATTAACAATGAAACCTCTCTGTGGTTTTAGCCAATGTAATGTAGTCATTGAACTAATGAGTCGCAAAATGCGGGCTGGCCCCCGTTGAGGTGGAGAGACATGAGAAAAGTTTTTATTGTTATATATTAAGTTTGTCTTTTCCATAAGAAACCATGCAACTCCGATGAGTTATTTAGAGTCCTCACGATGTAAACTGTATTACGAAGACACTGCCGAATCCGATCCTTCCGGCAAGGGAAAAAGCGTCGTGCTTTTTGTGAACGGCTGGGCAGTATCATCAAGATATTGGAAGCCGTTGGTCAATGTACTCTCGAAAGATTACCGATGCATTACCTATGACCAGAGTGGAACGGGAAAAACTATCATCACCGGATATAAGCCGACCTTTACCATTCAGGGCTTTACCGATGAAGCAGGTGCACTCATTGAACATCTCGATCTCCAGAAATCAAAACAACTCCATATTGTTGGGCATTCGATGGGAGGTATGGTTGCAACTGAACTCTGCATTCGCTATCGCGAAGCACTTTTATCGGCAACGATCGTTGCTTGCGGTATTTTCGAAGAGACCGCCTTTACCTCCTTTGGCCTTATGTTTCTTGGCGGACTGATTGATTTTTCAATGAATTTCCGTAATATTTTCCAGCATGAACCGCTGAAAAGCCTCTTTATCAAGAGAGCCGCCTCCAAAGAAATTCCGAAAGAATACCACGATATCATTGTTGAAGACTTCACGCAGTCCGATAAAGATGCAACCAATGCTGTCGGAAAGTTTTCCATCGACCCTGAAGCGCTTAGGGCTTATACCCGCCATGTTATCAATATCGCTTCGCCTGTATTGTGCTGTGTAGGAATGTCTGATCATACCATCCCTCCGGAAGGCACCATATCGCTCTATGAAAAACGCCAGGCTGAGGCATCCGCACCTACAAGGCTGGCAAAATTGATACATATCGGCCACTTGCCGATGCTTGAAGAAACTGATGAGTTTGCCGGTGAACTGAAAAAACATTTTGAATTTGCTGAGCAATTTTATAAAAAGAGGCCGCTGGAAAACACAGCCAATACATAACAGCTGATTTCATGACCATCATATTGTGACTATTGTCACAAAGAATCCAACACTTAAGATCAATTGATACTGTGAGTAAAATATTTACCAAAGGCACCTGTTTGTTTGTTGTCTTTTTCATCGCCATAACACTTGCAAGCCCGAACTTATCCGCTATGAGCAACCTTCTGGGGCTGCCGAGCCTTGAAGAACTTGAAAATCCAAATCCGGAACTTGCCTCTCTTGTCTATTCGGAGGATGGTGTACTCCTTCATAAGTTTTTTTTGAAAAACCGAACCTTCATTCCTCTTAAATCCATTCCGCTTTCGGCTCGCTATGCGTTAATTGCTACTGAAGACGTAGCTTTTTACCAGCACTGGGGCGTTGATTTGAGACGACTTACACTGGCAATGGGTGAAAATATCCTTAAGGGACGCACTCGCTGGCAAGGAGCAAGTACTATTACCCAGCAGCTTGCAAAAAACCTCTACCTGACCCAGGAGCGGACCGTCACTAGAAAAGTCAAGGAATTCGTCACCGCAATAGAACTGGAAAAAACGTATACAAAAGATGAGATCCTTGCCCTCTATCTTAACACGGTGTATTTCGGATCAGGTGCTTACGGCATAGAGGCTGCATCCAATACCTATTTCGGTAAACCAGCATACCGACTGACATTGCCGGAAAGTGCCACACTTATTGCAACGCTGAAAAATCCTACCGCGTACAACCCTGCGAAAGATCCTTCCAGTTCTGTGGGAAGGCGGAACCTTATCCTCTCTCTGATGGAAAAGGCGCAATTTATAACCCCAAGGCAGGCTGAAACCGGCAAGAGAACACCGCTTGTGTTGAAATATACACAGGTAAGCCATCAGGGCCTGGCACCATACTTCACTGAATATATCCGGCAGACCATTAAGCCATCAGCAAACCTTGGAAACATTGACCTCTACCGCGATGGACTCGCCATTCAGACTACGCTTGACAGCCGCATGCAGAACTATGCCCAGCTTGCAGCATCTGAACACCTTGCTGAACTGCAGACTTCTTTTGACCGGGCATGGAGATGGCCTGAACCACTGAAAAACCAGATTATCAGAGAGAGCGAACGATTCAAGGGGCTCATCGAAGATGGGCAATCGGATCAGCAGGCAATGGCTAAACTTAAAGCCGACAAAGTATGGCTGGATGAGACTCTGCGGGCAAAAACCAGAATACAGGTTGCTCTGGTGGCTATCGACCCGACCAACGGTCATGTCAAGGCATGGGTAGGGGGTAACAAGTTTTCTCCTGATGATTACAAGTATCAGTTTGATCACGTCTGGCAGGCAAAACGACAACCGGGCTCAACCTTCAAGCCTTTTGTCTATACTGCAGCCATCGACAAGGGATTTCCGGCAAACTTTCAGGTGCTTGACCAGCCTCTTTCCCTTAACGCCGGCAAC
>CAIVSG010000098.1 GCA_903908555.1 uncultured Chlorobiaceae bacterium
ACTGCTGAGGACATTATCGAAACCGGATTTGCAGGCATTGACTGCCTTGAAGCCGGCGGACCTCCAGCAGGAAGCGGATGCGGTGGCTATGTTGTCGGCGAATCAGTCACCCTCCTCCAGGAACTCGGCCTTTACGATAAATATGATGTCATTCTCTTTGACGTCCTTGGTGACGTGGTATGCGGCGGCTTCAGCGCTCCGTTGAACTATGCCGACTATGCCATCATCATTGCCACCAACGATTTCGACAGCATCTTCGCAGCTAACCGTCTCTGCATGGCCATCCAGCAGAAAAGCGTCCGCTACAAAGTCAAGCTCGCAGGCATTGTTGCCAACCGGGTCGACTACACCACCGGTGGAGGCACAAACATGCTCGACCAGTTTGCCGAAAAAGTTGGAACACAGCTTCTTGCCAAAGTCCCCTATCACGAACTGATCCGCAAGAGCCGTTTTGCAGGCAAAACCATGTTTGCCATGGACGATACACCGGAAAAGCAAGAGTGCCTTGTTCCCTACAACGACATTGCCGATTTCCTCATCCAGGAAAATCCAGTAGCCGCAGTCCCCGTCCCAATCGGCGACCGCGAAATCTTCGCCATGGTCGGCGGCTGGCAGTAACACCCAATCAAATCAGGCATAAAAAAGCGGATCAGTCGATCCGCTTTTTTTATTCCCATTCCAGCAAAAATTCCCGGTCTCGTAAATTATACGTCCTATAGGACCCATAAGACATATAGGTCCTACTTGTTGTTTATGATACGCCTAATACAGTATTTTATTTCTAATAAAATACTGTATATTTATCAAGAACATCAAATCAATACTATCAGGTCTAAAACAAGGCAATCAATGATTGAATCAATCAGAATAGCAGGCGTTGCAAGTTACAGCCAAACTCCTGAGTTCTTGACCGGATTATCGAAATTCAATTTTCTTTATGGCTCTAATGGATCAGGGAAAACAACGATTTCCCGAGTGATTGCCGATGATGGCGGGTTCCCGGCCTGCAGCGTGACCTGGAACGGTACGAAGTTGCAGACGATGGTCTATAATCGGGATTTCGTCACAAAGAACTTCAGCCAATCACCGGAACTCAAAGGAATTTTCACTCTTGGCGAAAATAATATTGATAGCACAAGGAAAATTGCTTGTGCAAAGAGTGAACTCGATGCAATCACAAAGAAAATCGAAGAGATGCATTTTGTTTTGCATGGGAAAGATGGCTCTGGAGGCAAAATGGGAGAGTTAGCCACCCTCGATGAAAATTTCAAAGAGAGGTGCTGGTCTTCTTACTCAAAGCACAAAGAAAAGTTTTACGATGCGTTTGAGAGGTCGAGAAGTAGCAAAGAGAAGTTCAAAGAGAGGATTCTAAAGGAGCGGACTTTCAATTCTGCACCAATAGAGTCGTTAGCTGTACTCGAAAAAAGAGCGGAGACAATCTTTGGTCCAACTCCGACTTTAGAACAAGCCCTCCCTTTCATAGATGCCACAAAAATTATTACCCATGAATCAGCAGCTATTCTCACGAAGAAAGTAATGGGCAGGGATGACGTTGATATTGCAGCGATGATCAAAACATTGGGCAACAGTGACTGGGTCCGGGAAGGTCGTTTTTTTTATGATGAAAACCAGATGCTATGTCCATTTTGCCAACAGATCACAACTGAAGAATTTGCACAAAGTTTGAACAACTATTTCAATGAGGCATTCAAAGAAGAGAGTAACGCTCTTGATGATCTCTACATCAACTACATGGACGATTCTGCTCAACTTCAGCGAAAGATTTCATCAATCATAGCAACGCCATGCAAGTTTCTTGATCTCGAAAAGCTAAAAAAAGAAAAGGAATGTCTGGATATCTGGTTCATAACGAACCTTCAGCAGCTGACTTTTAAAAAGAAAGAGCCAAGTCAGGTCGTCGAGTTGCAATCCATCACAGATGTGGTGTCTACAATAAAAACTCTTATCGCTGCTGCAAATGCTCTGACTGCTGAGCATAACAAGATGGTTGACAATCTCGGTCAAGAGCGAAGCCAATTGACAGCGCAGGTCTGGAAGTTTATTCTCCAAGAAGAGCTCAAAACGGATTTGCTGGATTATGACTATAGGCGCAGTGGCCTGAATAAAGCTATTGCGGAAGTGACAGCACAAATTGAATCTACAACAACCTCCCGGCGAAATAAGATGGCTGAAATCAGGGGGCTTGAAAAGAGTACAACAAGTATCCAACCAACGATTGATGAAATAAACGCACTGTTGTTATCTGTCGGTTTTGAGTGTTTCTCACTTGCAATGGCTTACAATAAAACAGGTTATAAGTTAATAAGGGTGGATGGTTCAGATGCGAAAGAATCATTGAGTGCAGGCGAATCATCATTACTTTCCTTCCTCTACTTTTTTCATCTTCTGAAAGGGAGTAACACAGAGTCGGGTATGACCATGAATCGCGTTGCAGTCTTTGATGACCCGGTCACAAGCCTGGACAATGACATCCTCTTAATCGTTGCCACTCTCATTAAAGAGTTGTACAAAGAGATGCAGGCAGGAAAAGGCAACATCAAGCAACTATTCATCCTTACCCACAACCTCTTCTTTTATAAAGAGGTCACCCACAACCCCGACAATCTGCACTTCACCCGGTACGAGTCAACATTCTGGACAGTCCAAAAGACCGGCCTTTCATCAAAAATACAGAAGCAAATGCTATAAGTCCTATAGGACCTATAAGACCTATGCCTTTTCTCCCATCAAATCTCGCACCTGTACTTACACCGTATAGTCTCGCGTTCCTGCCGAATATCAGCCTTAATCTTAGTCTTCGGGTTCACCAGCTCCTGCAAAAGGGCCGTGAACGTCCCCAAATAGAAGTTACCGACTATCGCGTGTGTCGGATAAGTAACTATCACGGTTATTTCAGGCGGGCGGCTCATGGTATAGCTGAATTTGCCGCTTCCGGCAAAGGTCCATGCGTTTTTGCTGATGGCGAAGAGAAAAAGCTTGAATGCAAGTCGACCGGGCAGGAGTTTCACGATTGTCTGAAAGATACCTGGAATACGTACTTTCAGAAGGTAACGAGCTGTTCGTTCTCCAGATTCTTTCAGAATTCCTGCAGTTGCTGTATCCCCGATCTCTTCTTGAAGAGAAGTGACCATCGCATGAAATTTTGACTCTTCAATCATCTCTGTCGGCAGGTTTCCGATGAAGTGCCCCTGCCCGATTGTTTTCAGTATCGCTTCAGCTTCCGCTTTACCGAATTTTGCCTCAAGAGCTGCGACGGTCTGGATAATGGAATTAGGTCCTATTTTTGAAGGTGTACTCATTGTGTGAGGAAAAACCTGTTTTATTATCGTGATGGTATGATCTGTATATCGATATGCTCGGTTGTCCACCCTGCCCGAACTTTTACTGGTTCAGCAAAAAATCCGAATGCTTTGGCCGGTCTATAAGGTTCAATTGATCCCGGACTCCATTGCTGGTATGCGCCTGGCGGTTTGCTGCCTGAAGGGATAAATGCACTGACAGTATAGCTGCCTGGAGGAAGTTCCGGAAACAGGTAGCGAAATGTTCCGTTCTTGTCGCAAAGAGCTGTCGTGCTGAACGTTGATGCTGAACCCGACAATTTAGCCTCTATCACTACATACTTTCCTGAAGCATGGCCGGTTCCTGAAATGCTTCCTGTATCTTTTTTCTCGGCTGTCCTGAATTGCGAAACAACCGGGGTTACCTGATCGGATTTCTCCGTTATGTTTCGAAAGTCAGCAGGATTGACGCTCACGCGGTATGATCGGCCGGGCTGAAATCCATTGGCTGGTTTCAGGGCAAACGTGCGGGGATCGATATTTGTCAATGAAAAACGAAGGTTCCCCTCAGTGCCGGAAGCTGTTTCTGAAAGGGTTATGGCATGGCTGAGTTCAGATTCAGTACGCGGGTCTGACAACCTGATCACGACTACCTTCCCAAGTGAAGGCCATGCCAGATCGAGGTGTGCCGGATTACTCCCGTTATCAGGAGCAATGGTTATCGAAAGCGGTCGAATGACTTTGGGCCGTGATGAGCCATAAAATGGAATCGTTCTGATTGTTCCCGTTCCATCATCTGCTCTGTAGCTGATGAGGTAGGGTTCATTGGGTACGAGCTTAGCGGTCACAACAAGAAATGTACGCTCATACAATGATCGGTTTTTGCTGAACCAGGTAACAGCCGGAATCAGGCTGTGAGACTCGGCGTGGCGGATCTCAAGTTTTTCAGGGTTGAAAGAGGTGATGTTGATCGGACGACCGAATGTGATTTCGAGCCCCTGCTCTTCAAGTGGCGAGCACGATACAATCCCATCGGCAGTGCTGTGCAGGCCGTCAAGCCGGAACATAAGATTGGAAGAGCCTGCGGGAACCAGGGAGGCACTGCTTAAGCCTACTTCTTCGGTCTTATAGTTATAGCGCAGCTCATTGTTGCGGTTGTTAACGGCAAAAATTTTGAAAAACCCTTTGCCGATGTTGTTAAAAGAGAAGGCCCCGGTTGCATTGGCCTGTATAAGGTAATCCGGCTCTCTTGTCAGCAGGGACGCTGCCGCAGCGGTGCTGGAGTGTTCGGAGAAAGCCAGCAGTAAGGCGTTTGCAGCCGGCGAAAAGTCTGCATTAACGACTTTGCCGCTGATTACTCCGGTATCGATTAAGGGACCGGTAGAAAATGCAATGGTATAGGGTCCCGGTAAGGTATGGCCCTGGGTGTCCCTGAGATTTTTGTCGAAGGTGATAAGATAAGTGCGATTCTTTTCAAGAGGTTTGAACACTCTTATATCCACCTCTTTTCCATTGACAGCGATGTCGTATGTACCGATGGAAGGCGAAAAGAGAAGAGAGTTGAGCAATTGTCGTCCGGAAATATAATGGTTGAACGTGAGGTGGATTTTGTCTATGGATACATTGACGGAAGAAGGTGCAGGATTGGAAAAGAGCACCTGTAATGGAGTGGTATCCAGAGCTCCTCCTGTAGGCGGACGATCGGATGCACATCCCCCGGAAAGCCAAAGAAGGAGAATGAAGAGCATCTTCATGATACGCGATACACTTTGCATGAAAATCCTTC
>CAIVSG010000099.1 GCA_903908555.1 uncultured Chlorobiaceae bacterium
ACGAGGTCCGGGATTACTGTACTTTACTGCAAGATTAGTTGCCATTGTTAATCTTCCTCTACAAGTATTATTTTTTTAAATTCATGACACGGGAAAATACATAAAACTCGGCAATTTCATAAATCATTAGCCTTGAGAGAGACTAGAAAGCAGGCTTTCAACTATCCTTTTTTATGACTAATACCATTACAGAAAAAAACACACCACTGGTCGGCATCCTTATGGGTTCGGACTCGGATTTCGAGATCATGAAGGAAGCTGCGATTGTTCTTGACGAATTCGGCATTACGTCTGAGATTTCCGTCATTTCCGCGCACAGGACTCCTCATGACCTTGAAAAGTATGCATCTTCAGCCTTGGAACGAGGCCTTAAAGTTATCATCGCCGGAGCTGGCGGTGCGGCTCACCTTCCTGGTGTTACGGCGGCGTTTACCGTTCTTCCGGTTATAGGTGTTCCGATTTTCAGCAGTAAACTTAATGGACAGGACTCTCTTTATTCCATTGTGCAAATGCCTGCCGGTATACCGGTAGCTACCGTCGGTATTGACAATGCCCGAAATGCGGCACTGCTGGCCATTCAGATCCTTGCGCTTTCCGACGGGAACCTGCTGACCGCCCTCGTTGAGTTCAGGAGTAAACTTGCAGATGCATCCCGGCAGAAAACCGGAAAAATCCGGGAACGACTCCATGCAAAAAGCTGAATACTGGATAGAGCGCCTGCAGCTTGCAGGCCATCCTGAAGGCGGTTATTACCGGGAAACATACCGCAGCAGCGGCTCTTATGCTCTTAGCGCTCCCTTCAATGGCTCTCGCTCCTACGCGACGGCCATTTACTATCTGCTTAAGGGCTGCGATCGCTCAAAACTGCATAGAATTCATTCGGACGAACTGTGGTTTTTTCATGCAGGCGATCCCTTGAAGGTTTACATGTTTCCAAAAAATGGAGAGCCATCAAGCTTTACGCTTGGGCTTTCTGCGGAAAACAGTGAGGTACTGCAGGAGAGTGTGCCGGCTGAAAGCTGGTTTGGGGCATGCCTGGAAAATCCTGAAGAGGAGAGTTTTTCGCTCGTAAGCTGCGTCGTTGCCCCAGGATTTGAATTCCGAGACTTTACGTTTGCCGACAGGATAACGCTGCTCAAAAAATTCCCCAATCATCAGGATGTCATCGAACGCCTCACTTGAAAGAGTGACCCGCACCTGCGACGGATATCAAAAGCAAAACCATTTTTTCATTTCAGCTTTGTTATCCCAGTGAATTCCAGAGCTATTTGCCGGGCAAGGCACTGGAATTTTCTTCTTTTTTATACTTTAATCCACTTTCTTTCGGGATTACTACTATTTTGCAGAACAAACGAGAAAGCATCGATGCATTTAATGAAACGTTACGTTGGAAAGTGGATATGAAAAAGCAGGTTGTGATTGTTGGAGGCGGTTTTGCAGGACTTAATGCGGCCAGGATACTAGGCAATAAAGTGGATATTGAGGTTACCCTCGTTGACAGGAAAAACTATCATCTTTTCCAGCCTCTTCTTTACCAGGTGGCAATGGCTGCGCTAGGAGAGGGTGATATTGCCGCTCCGCTGAGAAATATGCTGGCAAATTACCGGAACATTACCGTGTTCAAGGGTATTGTGACCAATGTCGATATCGAGAATAAAGTGGTCATTACCGATTTTGGCAATATTTCTTACGACTACCTTATTCTTGCCTGCGGTGTACAGCATCACTATTTCGGCAACAATCAATGGGAAGAGTATGCTCCCGGACTGAAAACCCTCGCTCAGGCAAAGGAGATCCGCCGGAGGGTAATGGAGGCCTATGAGCGGGCTGAGAGAACAAAAGACCCTGTCGAACGCAAGAAACTACTGACATTTGTCATTGTCGGAGGCGGACCGACAGGAGTTGAGCTTGCCGGTTCAATCGGTGAAATGAGCCGATATACCCTTTCAAAATTTTATCGGAATATTGATCCGAAACTTACACGGATTTTTATTGTTGAAGCAGCTCCGCGTATTCTTGGTTCATTTCACCATGAACTTGCAAGCAAGGCAACCAGATCTCTTGAGAAACTTGGCGTTCAGGTCTGGACAAGCAGTATGGTCAGCAACGTTGATGAGAACGGGGTGCAAATCGGCAAGGAACGGATCGAAGCGGCCACAGTGCTTTGGGCCGCAGGTGTAACTGCTATAGAAATAGGCAGAACTATCGGCGTTGAAACCGATCGGATCGGTCGTATCGTTGTGGGAGAAGACCTCAGCATTCCAGGTCATCCGGAAATATTTGTAGGGGGCGATCTTGCGAATTTTGTCCAGGAGAATGGAAACACACTACCCGGGCTGGCTCCTGTTGCACTGCAACAGGGACGAATGATCGGCAAAAATATTTTGCTCGACCTGAAAACAAAAGCAAGAAAACTTTTCCGGTATCGCGATAAAGGACAGATGGCGACAATCGGAAAAAACAAGGCTATTGTGGAATTTGGAAACATCAGGTTTGACGGTATTTTAGCCTGGTTCACCTGGCTGCTTGTGCATATTTATTTTTTGACCAGCTTCCGTCACCGGGTCTTTGTGCTGTTGCAGTGGGGATGGTCCTATTTCACGTTCAGTTATGGCGCGCGCCTGATCGTCAACAAGGAGTGGAGGTTCTATCCTGACCCTGACCCTTGTGCTCACAATACCAAAAAAGAGACGCCGGAATGATAAAAAGCGGTGCTGTATCGATGATCACGGGCATACTTCTCTCAATGACCTTTATCGGCATTGCATTGTATGCCCTGTTTTTCAGCGATAGATTGCCTCAAGTATCAAAAGATGATCTGAGGCTTTACGCCCTTTTGACAGGGGCTTATGGTATATGGAGGTTCATTCGCGTCTTTCTGGTCAGAAAAGAAGCGGAAAAAAATGTTTGAAGGCATAGCAAGATCAGTAAAGTTGTTTTATTCATACACAGAATCAACAAAGCTTTTAACCTTCCACAAGAAATTCACTTTTCTTACGAAAACCAATCAACCGCAATTTCTGGCACAGCTCTATTTTCAACACTCGAAATAATTACAGGATAGTAAGGCCCTATGTGCCATTCTAAATCGTCTTGTTCAGGCAGCGCTAAATAACGCTCGTTGACTCCAAGGGTTCTGTGTCAAAAGCTGGCGTATATTATCAACATCGCTCTTCGGACCCGATTGAACTTCTACTAACTCCAAATCACAAAATTCGTTTTTCGATTTACCGATCTTCAAAGGAAGATAAGCCTCATCACCATTTCCAATGATCAGATTTCGAGCTGAACCTGTATCCCATGCCTTAACAAGTAAGCGACTCTCATCCTCTAATTCATAACCGTAACCCATAGGAAGATAAAAAGCACCAATACGTGAGATACCACGCATTACAAAATGCCGACCACACTCATTAAAAATTCTATCTGAAAGAGATTTAATCAAAGTAGGGGGATTCTTGCTCGACGAATGATATAGAATGGGACGAAGTTCCGAACGTTGTTGCACAACCTTCATTTTGAAAACAAATTTTGCCCCGGTACCACGCTCCGCATAGGTATCCCACATGTCCGTAAGGTTATTTGGTTCTCTTTTCGTGAATGAAGCATAAAAGAGATCGCACATCAACGTTTTATAGTAGGGATCCCCGTTGCTCGATTCCGAGTAATCATGCAAACCGTGAGTCTCAGCAAAAGAACGAAATTCACTTTCCGAAATCCATTTCAGAATCGAAGCAAGCTGTAACTCGCCCGATTCTATAATACCTTTACAGCCTTTATAATCAGTAAAATGAGCCAACTCAACTTCTGTGGTAATTTTAGGGAAATGATGTTCAATGATTGATTCTGATATTAGCCCGTTAGACGAGGTATTCTCTATTACAACGTTGGAATTCAGTGGAACGAGAATATCATTAATATCCAAAACCGTTTTTAATCCTGCTCGCACAAACTCTTCCTTAATTATCCCGAAAACTTGCCGCTGTATTAACATTGTATGATGCATAATGCTATTGCGTCTCTTCTAAAAGATCTTTGATTTAATATACACACAAGAACAAATTCTGAAATCGTCCAATAGGTACACGCTCAAATACCAAAGGAGAACGCTGCCATACAAAGCATTACATATAATCAGCATGAAACGATCTTTTAAAGTTATCTGCCGCAACCCCTTGTTAATGCTGCATTAATGGTGATTCTTCTGGACAGATTGCATTTTATGGTAAGTCATAGCTGACTGATTACTTCACTAATTTTCTTGTACTGAATAAGCATCTATGAAAACACGTGCAGATTTAACACAGTTAGGATCACCAGAGGAATCAAAAAGATATATAGCAACATATAATGCATTTTTCTTATACTTATCTAAAACGAGTTAGAGATACTTATATTTGACTATAAAACCATCTTGCTATGGATAAAATCCGCAATCCATTTTCTCCCGGAGCTGGTTCACCCCCTCCTGAACTAGCAGGACGTGGTGATATTCTGGAACAGGCCGTTGTGCTTTTTGGCCGTGTACGGGAAAAACGTGCAGAGAAAAGCATTTTGATGACAGGTCTCCGGGGGGTTGGAAAAACGGTGCTGCTCAATAAAATGGAGCAAATGGCACAAAATGCAGGGTATCACACTCTTTTCGTTGAGGCTTATGAAAATAAACCTTTAGCCGCGCTTCTAGCCACAGTTACGCAAGCTGCTGTTTGAACTTGATCGGATAGCTGGGGCTGGCGATAAGGTTCGACGCGGACTGGCTGTGCTTAAAAGCTTTATCGGGATGGTAAAAATCTCTGTCGGGGATTTCGGTCTGGATATCGAACCTGAAAAAGGAAGTGCTGACAGTGGAGATCTGGAAGTTGATCTTTCGAGTCTGTTTATTGCTGTTGGAGAAGCTGCTGAGGAGCGCCAAAGCGCTGTTGCTATACTGATTGATGAAATTCAATACATCTCTTCTTCCGAGTTGAATGCCTTAATCATGGCGATGCACAAAATGCAGCAGTATCAGCTTCCGATTATTCTTGTCGGGGCGGGATTACCTATTCTGCCAGGACTGGCTGGTGATGCAAAATCATATGCGGAAAGATTGTTTAATTTTCCGGATATCGGACCACTTGGAGAATCTGATGCCTTTTCCGCACTTCGTGAACCTGTCAGGGATGCCGGGGCAGAGTTTGAGGATGGAGCGCTCCATGAAATTTACCGATTGACAAAAGGATATCCGTACTTTCTGCAGGAGTGGGGATATCAGGCATGGAATCAGGCTGAATCATCGCCAATAACACTCGGGATTGTTCAGGAAACGACCCCGCTTGTTATTAAACGTCTCGATGAAATTTTTTTTCGGGTTCGTTTTAACCGACTTACCGATGCTGAAAAACGGTATCTTCGAGCAATGGCCGAATGTAGTTCCCTACCCTGTCGTACTGCTGGAATTTCTGATCTGCTTGGAGTGCGCAGTGCTGCTGCACTCAGCCCCGTGCGTTCAATTCTCATTAAAAAAGGAATGATATATAGCCCGGCTCATGGCATGATGGCTTTTACAGTACCGCTATTTGAAGAATTTTTGCGGAGAACCATTCCTGATTTGCAATCAATATGAACGGTATTATTATTTCTACACAGGACGAAAACACTGGATTATAAATCTCAGGAAGAAGTTTACCTGTATCCAAAAATTGATTTTTTCCGTAGATTCACCCTTGTATCATCTTTCTTGCTTTGTCAGGATGGCTATTTAACCCATTGAGTGCAAGGAAATTATAGCAATCAGACTCAAGAAAAGATTCACGAATAATGTTATAAAGAAGAAAACAGAGCATGAAACCACTGCCCATAAACCAGGAAAGCGAACAAAAGCTTTTTTTTCATAATTATGCCCGTTTTCCTCTTGCGGTCACCCATGGCGAAGGCGTATGGCTGGTCAGCGATGATGGAACCCGATATCTCGATATGATTGCGGGAATCGGTGTCAATGCCCTTGGTTATGGAGATAAACGCCTCGTGCAGGCAATAAGCGGGCAGGCGGCTAAACTGATCCATGCCTCTAACCTTTTTATGATGCAACCCCAGTTTGAGCTCGCTGAAAAACTGCTCGCTCTTTCAGGACTCTCCAAGGTTTTTTTTGCCAACAGTGGGACCGAAGCTATTGAGGCAGCCATTAAAATGGCAAGGAAATGGGCTGGACAATCAGGCGATGATCATAAGAAAGAGGTGCTGTCGCTGAGCAACTGCTTCCACGGAAGGACATACGGCGCCATGTCGTTGACGGCAAAAGCAAAATATGTCGATGGATTTGACCCACTGCTTACAGGAACCGGCATGATCGCCTTCAACGATATTGCAGACCTTGAAAAGAAGGTTTCTGTGAAAACAGCGGCTGTTTTCATTGAGGTAGTTCAGGGCGAGGGAGGAATACACCGGATATCACAGCAATTTATAGACCGGCTGAAGGAACTGCGCAGTCAATACAACTTTCTGATTGTTGCTGATGAAATTCAGGCAGGTTGCGGCAGAACAGGAAAGTTTTTCAGTTATATGCATGTTGATGCAGATCCCGATCTGGTATGCCTTGCCAAACCGCTTGGCGGTGGCTTGCCACTCGCGGCTGTTATCGGTAACGAAAAGGTTGCTGATGTTCTCACCTACGGTAATCACGGCACAACCTTCGGCGGTAATCCGGTAGCATGCGCAGCTGGAATAGCCATGATAAAGGCGATTGAGGAAGATCAACTCATGAAACACGCTGCAGAAATCGGAAACTATATGCATGATGAGTTGCAGAAACTGGCAGCACGTCATCCGCAAATACTCGATATCCGGCAGTATGGTCTGATGATTGGCGTAACGGTTGATAAAGAGGCAAAATATTATGTCGAAAAAGCGCTTCGGAAATATGTTATCATCAACGCTACAAGCCAGAACGTTATCAGGCTTCTTCCGCCACTGAACATCACCAGGGAAGAGGCTCAACAATGTATAAACGCCCTTGATGAAATCTTTACCGAAGAGACCGCAGGTTAACACCGCTGATCATGCTGCGGATATGCCACTTGGAGCTGTCAACTATATCTTGATAGCTCTTGGCGTACTCGTTATTGCCATGAGCTATGGAATAATGTTTCTCGAAAAGGAAGTTGACGGATTTTTCGCCCTTTTTGTCAGTCCCATAAGCCTGGTTGCTGCCTATGGATGGATTATCTTCGCGGTACTTTACAGACCATCACGGAAAGAGAACAGCTGATTAATCAAGCTGAAACCTTATCGGCACGGTAAACCATACCTTGATCGGGCTGCCGTTCTGAATGCCAGGATAGTACCGTGATTCCATGACGGACTTTATGGCAACAGCATCAAACACATCACAGTCAGCAGGGACACGTTTCATAACCTTTGCTTTGATGGCCCGGCCATCTTCTCCAATGAGGACACTTACAAACACTTTTCCCGTAATGCCTGCGATTCTTGCCATCTCAGGATAAACGGGCTTTTTCTGGTCAAGAAATCCGGGCATTTTTTCACAGGGAACAAACATCGGCACTTCATCACCCGATGAGGCGCTTCCGCTTCCTGAACCGGATCCCTGGGTCTGGATTGCCTGCTTTAACTCTTTCTGCGTAGCAACAGTCTGTTCATGAGGCGCGTCATCCTCATTGACTTTTTTAATTTTTCCGACCTTCGGAGGCGCTACAGTGGAGGAGGGCGTCACTGGAGTCGGCTCGGGAGCTGTGATAGGAGGCGGCGGCGGAAGCTGCGTGACGCTGGTTACCACTTCATAACACTCGACCATCGGGTGAGTATCTTTGTCAAACAGTCCTGTCAACGAAGCAAGAGTCTGCCAGTTGGCTGTAATAAGCCAAAAAAACAACAGGAGGGCAATTGCCGTGACAACTCCATGGCTGAGGAAAAGATGGGCCTGTCGACGAAGAAAAAGATTGCCGTAATGCAAACTTCTTAACCTGTCCGTATCAAGAAACTCTTCACCCAATGACCATGATGAAAGAGCTTTGTTACGAAAAATTTCCTGATGGGTTTTATCAAATTTTGAAGCCACGTGAAGGAACTCCTTTACTTATTCGTACGCTTAAACAGCTCTTTTAACTTCCAGTGCGTCCTGCTCAGTATAATCATCCAGACTGAAACGGTCGATTTTCATGAGATTCAGCTCGTCTATAATATCGACAAGATGTTTATATTTTGCCTTATCACTAAGCTTAACCACAATCACCAATTTCTGGTTAGAAGCAGTCTGCTGCTTCAATAGAGTGCGCAACTGCGTGCTCATAGAAAGCTGGCGGGCATCATTAGTGTCATAAAGAGGGATTCTTTTTGGCGCCTCATTACCGAGAGAACAATAGGCCATTCCATCTCCGGCAATCCGCATCGTCATGACGTTGTTCTCTGCCACCTTTACTTCCAACTTTTCCGGAGGTGTGTTGATCTCCATGGTATTGGATTTTGAAAAGGTTGTTGTCAACATAAAAAATGTTAAAAGAAGAAATGCCACATCAACCATCGGAGTCATGTCAAGACGAAACCCGATTCGTTTAGAGCCTCTTTTCCCCTTTTTTTTGTGGCCATTTCCGTTTGGCGAATCAACTATACCCATGGCTCAGCGAACCTCCCTTTTAAGGACTGTAATCAGGTTGAAGGTCAGCAAATTGGCTTTTTTATAAACCTTGACGACATAGTTCACTGCTTCGAAACTGGCATCTGCATCGGCCCTGACTACCGGACGAAGTTTGGAATCGGCAAAACGCGCCATGACAACAAATTTATCAAGCTCATCACGATCGACGTGAAAGTTTTCGGCAAGTTTAAAGCTTTTGAGTGAATCAGCAACTGCTCTCGGAGACAATCCAGCAGCTGATAGCTTCGGCTTTACAACTGAATTGAATATTTTTTCACGGGACTGCTGAGAAGATACCCCCATGAAAAAAGTGTTTTTAGAGCTCACTGTTACCGTCAGAACATTTGACTCCGGAAGCTTTTGCACAGAATGTGAAGAGGGAAGATTGATCGCTACCACTTCAGGTGGTCGAAACTTGGTTGTCAGCATGAAAAACGTCAATAGCAGAAACGCAACGTCC
>CAIVSG010000100.1 GCA_903908555.1 uncultured Chlorobiaceae bacterium
ATTCCTATACACGTTAATGCACTCATGTATAAAAAACTCCCGTTTTCTTTACAAATGTAACCAGCCATGCCCTAAGCATGCCCTCTTTACCACTTGCGATTGATCTGGAAACTGTTCCTGTGCTTTAAAAAGCCGCATCGGCACACCGTTTTTTAGCTGAATGGCACTCTTTGGCATCCTGACAAAGCCGTTATCGGATAGCGAAAAATGAAACTGAAATTCGATTCAACTCTTGACTACCAGCTCGAAGCCATAAAAAGCTGAAAGGCAACATCAGCACAAAGTATCATGCGTCTGAAGCAGGAGAATTCGAGCCCGATTCACATGGCATGTTGTTAAAAAACCTTCTTAGCCTACAAACTCAGGCAGCTATTGACGCAGAGGAAGTATCAAGAATCTTGAGGTTTACCAAAACTGCTTAGCGTGCTATTTTTTCCGTTTTCCGAGGCGACCTCAATCAATCTATTCATGGATTTTTTAAAATCGAACTCAGTTCTATATATTCGAAAAGACGAGGCATTCTCACCGGTCAAAAAATCAAGCGTGCAGATTTTCAAGAACAAGTGGTTTGCAAAGTTCGCCAAGGAAGAGGGAATTCTGGATAAAGAGCTGTGCGAGGCGGTGCGCGATGCCGAGAGCGGATTTCTGAGGATCAACTCGAAAAACTTATTACAACAGGGGACTTCCGGCCCGTAAAATGCGATGAATAAAGTCAAAACATACAAAAGCGATGCATTTGCAGCGATCCACGAAACCATGTCTGGCATGTATGATGCTGGTGTTATCGACAAAAAGACGATGCGTCAGTTTGACGAAGGTTGCTTGACACCGGTTCATGCGTTCAGCGCCACAGAGATTAAAGCCTTGCGTGAGCGTGAGGATGTGAGCCAGACTGTTTTTGCCCTTTATATGAATGTGAGCAAAGATTCTGTCAGCCAGTGGGAACGTGGAATCAAAAAGCCCGCAGGGCCAACGCTGAAACTCCTTTCGCTTGTGAAACAGAAAGGGCTTGCGGCGATATCATGATTCATCTCTAATGATAGGGCGTTGTTACCAGAATGCAAGTCATTGCAGTAATGATTGAAGCCGGGCAAATCAAACTGGCCAATCCAACACAAATATCAACCCGCTACCGTAGCTGTCCGCCAGTATGGGAATAGAATCTTGTGTAAACGCAAGCCAAAAAGATGCTATTGACATTCGCTAAGTTCCTTATTTTAAAGGCGTTGTCGCGCTAGCTCATGACCGATACCCCGCTCCGCTCGAATGAAGAGTTACCTCCATAAATCAACCAAGGCTGAAGTGCTTCTGAAGCGGCAAATTTTCCGCCTTTTAAGCCTGCACGCATATAGTCATTGGTGATTGTCTGACCGGATTTGATCTCTATGGGTTGAAGTTTAGTGCCCCTGTTAAAAACAAGATCAGCTTCAAGGCCGTTATTGTCACGCCAGAAGTAGAGATCAGGAGGTAGAGCATGCTGGGTTATACAATTCCACAAAGAGATTTGCAAATTGTATAACTACCGTGAGTCGTTGAGCTTGGTGCGAAGGAGCGAGTGACGAGGAAAGAAATAGGAGAGAGGGTTGTCCGCATATTACGCGAGTAGAAACCACCCGGCTAAGAATGCTGTTTGAAGACTGTTTTTGGCTCTGCTTACGGTTATAGCCGACCATAATTTCACACTGACGGTCCACGATAAAATAGAGTGGGTGCCTATCACATCACTGCTTGAATACAAGTTAGCGCCTGCAGATATTCCCATAGCAAAAAAAATTATGGCGATGGTG
>CAIVSG010000101.1 GCA_903908555.1 uncultured Chlorobiaceae bacterium
GGGTTGAAGTTAAAAGAATCAACGAGGCGGTAAAAAATAATCCAGAAAAGTTTCCAGCCGGGTATGTTATCGAGCTTGAGAAAACTGATTGGGATCTATTGAAGTCGAAATTTTCGACTTCAATAAAAGGGGGTAAAGTAAAGCTTCCAAGCGCGTTTACTGAAAAGGGCTGTATATGCTTGCCACAATACTTAAAAGCCCACAAGCAACTCAAGCCACAATTTCGATAGTCGAGACGTTCTCCAAAATCAGAGAGTTATCCAGAAGCATAAAGCAGTTGTCAGCGACCAAAAACAAAGCCGAGCAAAAATCACTCATGCAAAAGAGTGGAGAGCTCATTGCCGACATTTTTGACGAAGATTTACAAACAAGCGATACCGAAACCTCAATCGAGCTGAATTTTGCACTCCTGAAGTTTAAGCACACAATAAAAAAGAAAAAACACTAAGCACTCAAAACTATCAGCACTCAGCACTCGCGACTCAGCACTCAGAACTTTCTTTCAGCATAATAAACAACGCTGGATGCCTTGCCTCCCCCCCAAAGCGCATCAACCCCTCCTCTCCCAAGAAGTCTCAAAATCCCGAAAGCCCTAAACACCGATTTCCCTATCTTCACTGCCCCCTGCCAACTGCCCACTGCCCCCTGCCCCCTGCCCACTGCCAACTGCCAACTGCCAACTGCCAACTGCCAACTGCATCGCAGCGCTTCGCTATGCAAAATATTATACACCGCGTCCGGAAAATAACCCCGCCGCTTAAAAACCCTCAACCCATGCAATCCCAGCAGTTTTTCAAGCGTTCCCGGCCAAAAATGATAGAGATGTCGCGGCGCATCCCAGGCCACCCAGTTTTCCTTAAAATGCTCTGCATCAAAACCTGCCGGATTTGGCAGGGCAATAACAAGCACTCCGTCAGGTTTCAGTTGATCAACTATTTCATTAAGCGTTTCATTGATGGCGTGAATATGCTCAAGCGTATGCCAGAGCACAATGCGGTCAAATGTTTTTTTCTCAGCGCTGACTTCCGCAATTGAAGGAAAAATATTCAGTCCGTAACACTCCCGTGCGTACCTTGCTGCGTCAGCATCAGGTTCAACCCCAACAAGGTTATTGGCAGGCACTCCCTTGCGACGAAAATAACTCAGAAGATCTCCCGTGGAACACCCGATTTCAAGAACAGTACACTTCTCCATCGGCTTTACCCATCCTTTCAGGACGATTCCGGCCCGATAGCCGAGCAAAAGAGTTCGTGCAGCAAGGTAAGTCCTCTCTTTGAAGGACGAGCTGTTCCGGCTATGCCGATAGGGGTCATACCGAGCACTGGGGTAATGCTGTGTCATTTCAGCGCTCTGGGGTCGTGGATTGAGCATAATAAGCCCTGAGGCGCTTGAACGGACAAGATTCCACTCCGCTTTTCCGGAACTGTCAAAACGGTCGGGAACCTTAAGATAAGGGGTAAACTCCTTCGAGTCAGTGATAGGGCAGGGGACTGTTTCCATTCCACCGTAGAGAGCGTTACTCCTCTCCCTGTGTAAGGTCAGCGAAAGCTTTTCTGAGGTTTTTATAGGTGGAGTTCATATCATTGCTCAGCACTTTAGCTTCCGCAAGTACAGGCATGAAGTTGGTATCGCCTTCCCAGCGGGGAACGATATGAAAATGGATATGCGTGTCCACGCTTCCACCGGCAACCTTGCCGAGATTAGCGCCAACATTGAACCCCTGCGGTCTGAGAGTACGTTTCAGTGCCTTGATGGAAAGGTCGGTAAGCTCCATCACCTCAAGTTTCGTCTCCCGGTCGAGATCTGACAGGTCAGGAGTCTGCAGATAGGGGATCACCATAAGGTGGCCGCAGTTATAGGGGTAGAGGTTCATGATGATGAAGCACGTTTTCCCCCTGTACAGGACAAACCGCTTCTCATCCTCTTCTGGAGGAAGATCGGCAAATACTGATTTCCCGGTCTCAGCAGGTTGCTTTTCATCCTTGAATGACTGCATATACACTTCACGCCACGGTGAGTACATTCTATGCATGGTGGGTGTATCCCGATTGTTTATTGATAGTGGTACCAAAGATGGGAATCGAACCCACACGAGTTATTCACTCACTGGATTTTGAGTCCAGCGCGTCTACCAGTTCCGCCACTTTGGCATTCTACTTAAAGGCGTGCGAGAGAAGGGACTCGAACCCTCACGCCTCACGGCACTAGTTCCTAAGACTAGCGTGTATACCAATTTCACCACTCTCGCATTACAGAACA
>CAIVSG010000102.1 GCA_903908555.1 uncultured Chlorobiaceae bacterium
CCCACTGCCCACTGCCCACTTTACTCTTCACTCGGGAACTCTTACTGTCGTAAAACGTTTACAAGTTATGTGTATTGCAAAACGTCATTTACATAAAACGACTAATCTATATCACCATGGGTACTACAACCACAACAAAAGCTGATCTGGTGAATTCTATTTCCGGAAAAACAGGATTGACGAAGTACGAAACAGAATCTGTGGTCGACGCTTTCTTTGAAAGTGTTATTGATTCGCTGAAAGCTGGGAAACGAATTGAGATCAGAGGTTTCGGTTCGTTCAATATCAGGCACAAGAATTTGCGTGATGCACGAAATCCGAGAACCGGAGAAAAAGTGACTGTTGGTGCTAAAAATGTGCCGGCGTTCAAGATTTCAAAGGAGTTCAAGCATGCCGTCAGTGACAGCCTGAAAGGCGACATTGAATAGTGCCGGATTGATTTCGTTATCAGTTAGAGGCTGATTGGGAGCTGGCTATGTGGTTTCTGAAGATATCTCATGAACATTCAGAACAGGGTGAGAGTGATGAAAAAACTTACTGCGCAATTCAGCAAAGCGTCAGTGTCGCTGTGCATCATTCTCTCTTTACTGGCATTGAACCCCCCTGTTTATGCGAACCCGATTGACGATAAAGCTTCGCAACTCGTTTGCTGGGGCGCACCTGTCAGTGCGGTCACGAGTAATGATCAGTACCTGCTCAGGACGACGTATGCGGTGCATTACCTCTGCAGGACAAAAACTGCTGAATATGTTTGTGAACACCTCACCAAAAAAGCAATAAGCGGTCCGGCAAAGCGAAAGGACGATTTTCGGGCTGATCCTGAATTGCCTGATTCAGTGCGTGCTCGTTTGAGCGACTACGGTTGGCAGGAAAGAGGAGTGCTGAGTGCTGAGAGAAGATGAAGAAGTTGGTAGTTGGCTAGGTTGAGATGGGGGATAAAAGATAATCTAAAATATAGTTACATTGAAAAAGCTGCTTTAGAAAAAGAGCAGTGGGGAGGTTATTGTTTTCAGCACAACATCCTCTGAAGCAGTAAATATCAGTTTATGCCCCGATGCCGTCTACCAGCCCGATTCATACAAAGGCAAAATACCTCTCAATAAAATTTCACTCTTCCCCTTTGGAATCGTGCCGATTTATGATGCCGGCATGTTAAGGGTTCAAGCCGTTTGTTTATATTTTCCCACGGAATTTCTGTTTAACCTTGTAATAAGAACTTTCATGACAGGTAAATTTTTCACGCTTCTCCTGGTAGTTGTTGTTTCTTCATTTTTTATGCTGTCGGGCTGCAGCAAAAGAGAAAAAATTACAAAGCTTCAGCAACTTGATGGCAAAGAGATTGCTGTCCCCACCGGCACCGTTGCAGACAAGCTGGTACTCTCAAAATTACCCAATGCAAAGTTCAAATACTTCAACAGCGTCATGGACGCGGCAATGGCGGTGAAATCCGGCAAGGCCGATGCGGCTGCTTATGATGAGCCGATTCTGAAGAATATTGCTGCAAAAAATAGTGGTTTGCTTGTGCTTCCAGAGATGATCACAACGGATAATTACGGGTTTGCAGTTCAGCCCGATAATCGTGAGCTGAAAAGAAATATCGACCTTGTTGTCAGTGAGCTTAAAAAAAATGGCGGGTATGATGACATGATGCGACGCTGGTTTCCAAAAACCGGAAACCCTGCTCCGATGCCGGCTATTCCATTAACCGGCAGGAAAGGTGTTTTGAGACTTGGTACATCAAGTGTAACAGAACCATTCTCTTTTGTTGATGGCTCAGGAGGGATCGTGGGGTTTGATATTGAGCTTGCCCGCTATATCGCTAAAAAACTTGATATGAAACTTGAGATCGTCAATATGGAGTTTGGAGCAATGATTCCTGCCCTGATTTCCGGCAAGGTTGACATGATAGCTGCATGCATCACCATTACCGATGAGCGTGCCAAAAAAGTCCTCTTTTCCGATCCTTATTACGTTGGCGGTATCGCTGCCGTCATCAATGAATAAAAAGTTCTTCTATGATCGTGAAGATGAAAAAAATGGCGCTGCTGGCGTTGTCAGCTTTAGTGCTTGTAACTGCTTGTGCCGGGTGCAGCAAAAGCGGGAATTTTGAAGGGATAGCGAACAGTTTTCAGAGCAATCTCGTTCAGGAAAATCGTTATTTGCTTATTCTTGATGGCCTTAAAACTACCGTGATTATCTCGGTACTCTCCACTTTCCTCGGCACCTTCCTCGGGGCGATTGTCTGTTTCATGAGAATGTCTGACAACGAGATCCTCAAGGTACTGGCAAAAACCTATATCTCGATTTTACGGGGAACTCCTGTCCTGGTTTTTTTAATGCTGATATTCTATGTCGTTTTCGCTTCGGTAAATATCGATCCGGTTATTGTTTCCGTTATTGCTTTTGGGATGAATTTTGCTGCTTATGTGGCCGAAATATACCGTTCAGGCATAGAAAGTATCGATAAAGGGCAGTCTGAAGCCGGTATTGCAATGGGCTTTACCAGGGTTACCACATTTCTGTTTATTGTTTTGCCTCAAACAGTCCAGCGAATATTACCGGTCTATAAGGGTGAATTTATTTCTCTGGTTAAAATGACCTCCATTGTCGGCTACATCGCCGTGCAGGATTTGACCAAAGCGAGTGACATCATTCGCAGCCGTACCTTTGATGCATTCTTTCCCCTCATTATGGTTGCCGTGTTTTATTACCTGATTTCATGGTCTCTTATGTTGTTAATGGAGTATGCAGAACGCCTGGCTAATCCGAAACTCAGAAGAAAACAGATTGCAAACGCATGATAAAGATAGAGCATCTTTCCAAGAGTTTCGGGAATCTGGAAGTACTGAAAGAGGTTAATGTTGAAATAAAGGCAGGAGAAGTTATCTCAATTATCGGCCCATCCGGAACCGGTAAAAGCACTTTTTTGCGTTGTATCAACCTGCTTGATCGCCCGACTGGAGGGTCAATTTGTATTGATGGCGCTGACATCCTGGATCCAAAAGCCGATGTTCCAAAAATCCGCCAGAAGATGAACATGGTTTTCCAATCGTTCAACCTGTTTTCTCATCTCTCGGTGATGGATAATTTGACACTTGGGCCGATTAAGCTTTTGATGAAGAGTAAGGAGGATGCCGAACATAAAGCTATGGAGCTTCTTAAACTGGTGGGTCTTGCCGAGAAGGCCGAGAGCTATCCCGATGAACTTTCCGGTGGGCAGAAACAACGGGTTGCCATTGCCCGCTGCATGGCTATGGAGCCGAAAATTATTCTTGTTGATGAACCTACCTCTGCTCTCGATCCTACAATGGTCAGTGAGGTCCTCTCCGTTATCCGCCGTATGGCCAAAGAGGGAATGACCCTGGTGATTGTTACCCATGAAATGGATTTTGCAAGGGATGTTTCCAATCGGGTGCTCTATATGGATGAGGGAGTTATCTACGAAGAAGGTACTCCTGATCAGATCTTTGATAATCCGCAAAGGGAAAAAACCAGGACATTTATAAACAGGATAAGAAGCTTCACCTATCATATCGCATCTCCCGATTATGATTTGTATGCCCTGAATGCTGAAATCGAAACATTTTGTGAAAAACAGATTCTGCCGGTGAAGCTGAGACAGAACCTCATTTCGCTTGTTCAAGTTATGCTTCAGCGTTTCAATCCAATCCTTTCAAAGGCGCTCCTCGATATCAATCTTGCCTATTCAGAAAAAATGGAGAGTCTGGAGGTTGTCTTTGAAAGCACAGGGGAGGCTAAGAATGTGCTTGACAGTGACCAATTACCGGATGGATTGAGCTTGAACCTCATCAGGGAGGTGACAGAGAGTGTTGATTACCAGCGCTTGAACAATAGAAACAGATTGACTCTTATTTTGAAAAAAGAGTAACGTCACCCCTCTCCCACGAAAGAAAAATTCTCTCACTTCGCCGCCCGCTCATATTTAAACAGACACACGCAACTTCCAAAAGCCTGACGGCTTAAGATTTCACCTTTCATTTCCGGAAAAGCCCTATGGGTAGCCTCAACGTCCATTTCACAGATAACATGGCATGGAGTGTCAAAACCATGTTCTTTGCAGATTTCCAGATAGGGGCAAACCTTCTGTATCTCCAGCGCGGCATCCATGTTGTTGTTTGAAATATCAACAACCTCCATCTCCATGCCAGCGCTTTTAAAAAAAGGAATGGCTTTGGTAAATCCCTCCGCCAGAGTTGCATGATCAATAAACGGGCCCATTCGATGCTGCTGCTGCTCAGGAAACCCATCCAGCATTTTTTCCCAAGCCTCATCTGATCCTAATTGCTCACTCAGCTCCTTGAATTTTGAAAACTTAAGATGCGTAGCAGCTAAAAACTCTTTGTTACCAGTATCCATTTTTCATTCAAACCGATAGTTGTTGTCAAGTGAGTATTTCCCATTAAGGCAGTTAAAAAAGCACCTTATACCACCGGTATAACGTGCTTTTTAATAAAACGGACAGCTTACTTTTTCGGGGCAATAACTGTCTGGACACTATCCAAAACGGAGCTGACAGTCTTTAAAACGTTGTTGGCAAGGTTGATCGAGGTTGTTCCGACAAAAATGATAAGGTTTGCTGCAGAGACGATTCCAAATTTAACCGCTTCAATAGGAAAGTAAGCAACGTTACAAATGGTTTGAGTTAGAGTGCCTTGGACTCCCTGATGCTCCTGAATCGATACGTTTGTCATGGCTATTATTATTTAAGTTTATTAAAGGTCAATATTTCAAATGGTTGCGTTATGCCTGTGCGACAACTTGGATCTCTAATATCAGAGCTCGCAACCTCATTTGATTACATATATAATGTATATATTATGTAGTCATATTCTAAATGTTTTTTAGGATATGACTATACTGATTTTCCTTAAGAAATTGAGTCGATTGGAAATACCCTACCCCTCTTGAGCAGAAGATTTTTCTCATTCAGGGGAGGGCGTTGTTATGGGCAGGGTGCGGGATGGGGTTATATCGCCATTTTGAGAACAACCGGAGCTGTTTTCCCCTCAGCTACAGTAACAGTTGTTTTGCCCTGCGGCTTGAGTTTTTCACTCCAGGCACTGATTTCGTATGTGCCGGCAGGAACATTTGGGATAGTGAACTTGCCGTCATGTTCCGTCACTGCTGCGTATTGATTTTTCGTAACGATTACCCAGCCCGTCATCTCCTGATGGGGCTTGCTGAGCAACTGAACTACACCCGACTTATCAAAAGTAAGCTTCCTGGAAGTGCCTGAATCCAATTTGTCTATGTTGAATTTTTTGGTAGGACTGAATGAAGTAACGCTTGCGTTGACCTTGTCGTTGTTTTTGAATACAATGGTACAGCCAGCCGGTACAGTTGTCACTTTAGGCGAAAAAGTCAGGCCCTGTTGTTCAATAGTTTTATGCTCGCACACGGCAGGACCTTTAACGCCCAGAAGATAGACAACGGCATTCCCTTTGTATTTCGGCATGTTAGTATCAATTGTGCCGGTGACTGTTCCATTGCAAAATGCATTCGTGGTGATGAACCCCAAGCCAGCCATTAACGCAGCGGTTTTGATGAACCGGATAGTGTTATTAATCATGTTATGCTCCTTTTGTTTAGTGTCATAAAAACTTGTTATGCTCTTCAGACAAGTCACTATCTACAGGGATCATTTTACGCAATACTTTCTTAAAGGGGCCTTTATGAAAGCTTAAAGTTTCCAAAAAAAATGAGCAAAACAAACTATTGAAGGTCGATGCGGGAAGAATTGATAAAATCTTCTAAGATATTTATATATAATGTGATAGATCGTATTTCTCTTAAGGTATGGGAATGGGGATGATGAATCTTGTGCGAAAAGTTTGCACATTGAAATCTACACTTTGCGATGCTATCGTATTGGAAGAGATGATGGAAGAAGCGGTGAAGAGGGCAGTGGGTTTATAGGGCTCATAAATTTTTTTCGGGAAAATTTAAGTGTTCATTAAGGATGAGTTAAGGCTCGCTTGACTAATATCAACTATATTATTTCTTTACAGTCAGGCTTCTATACTCAGTTTAACAACCGATAACTACAATATGAAAATATGATCAAAAAGAACTTTCTGACCCGACTTGCAACTCTTACTGCTGCCGCCTCACTGTTTGTCACATGTGACATACCTACAGCTTATGGCAGGGATGGTTTTGGTTTTGGTGCCATTGTCGGCGAGCCGACAGGCGTGAGTGTAAAATACTGGATTGACAAGACCACTGCATTTGATGCGGCTTGTGCCTGGTCGCTTGCTGACCATAGTCCGTTTCAGTTTCATGCAGACTACCTCATTCACGGACCCTCTTTAACTTCGGATACAAAGGGCTCTCTTCCATGGTACTACGGTATTGGCGGACGGGTAAAAAACATCAATGACGAATCTCATATAGGCGTTCGGGTTCCTGTGGGAGTGACCTATCTGGTCGATGAAGCTCCTATAGATATTTTTGCTGAAATCGCTCCTGTGCTTGACTTGAAACCCTCTATTAATCTCAATTTGAATGCCGCTCTTGGAGTGCGTTATTACTTCCATTAATACTGTCGAAAGTTTATCAGCCTTTCAGGTATTGAGAAATAGTTGAGCGATCAACCGTTATAGCAAAACCCCGGGACTCCACCGGGGTTGTTTTTTTCTTAATTCAGCTGAAAACTCCCGATAAAAGGGAGTAATGTGATAATGTTAATTTTTTCCGTGACAAAGAAAAAACTATATTTCCGGTAAATTGCCGTACAAAATAAATACGCGTATACATTATGAATACGATTATAGACCGGAACGGGAAGACCAAAGCCACAGAGGGGAAGTGGAGCGCTGGTGTAGCCCAAAAAACAGGGAAGATCAGCCCTGCGTCAAATAAAATTAAGGGAAAAACAGTTTCAAAAGTTGCTATTGATTCTTTACATGTAAAAGGTAAGGCTATTGCCAGGGTGGAGGTAAGGACTACTCCAGCAGTGCAAGATAAAATCAAGCGTGCAGCAGACATTCAGGGGCGAACTATTACGGATTTTGTTATTAGCGCCGCAGAAAGTGCAGCCCAAAAAGCTATTGAAGATGCATACGTTATCCGCCTATCCATCGAGGACCAGAATACTTTTACTGATGCATTGTTGTCCCCTCCGAAGCCTTCTGAGGCGTTATCTCGAGCCTTTGCAAGGCACAGTGAGTTAAAACTTTGACGGCGTTGAGTATAAGTGTCCCCGATATCAGGATTGTTCCTCTTGACAAGAAGAAGCATGATAGAACATCTTTTTGCAGTGGTTCGGATCCTTTGGATAGCTATTTCAAAAACCAGGCATCTCAAGATGTCAAACGCAGGTTAAATAACTGCTTTGTCGCTGTCGACATCGCGGAGAAAAACGTTTTTGGTTATTACACCATCTCCTCAGCCCAAATTCTCTTCAGAGATTTACCCGAAAATATCTCGAAAAAGTTGCCGCAGTATCCAATCCCTGCTGCACGAATAGGGCGCCTTGCTGTAGACCATAGGTACCAAGGTGGAAAAATTGGCAGCATATTGCTAGCCGACGCTCTAAAGCGAGCTGCGGACTCTGATATAGCTTCTTACGCAGTTATCGTTGACGCAAAAGATAACAATGCTGCAAATTTTTATATCCATCATGGATTTATCCCATTCCAAAGTGACGCTGAAATACTTTTTTTGCCGATAGCAACTATTAAAAAATTGTTATCGAAAAATTAGCTTTTTTGGGGTGTTCTTAAGAATCGTATTCATCTATTCTCATGACTCTGCGGATTGAAGAACGCAGCAGATCAATATGCTCAATGAGTATCGATTGAGTGCGGTCAGAAAGGGTTAGCGAACAAAAATAAGTCCCACCCTCAATAATTGGCAGGCCTATAACGCAGAGATCAAGAGTTCGATTTCCTTTATTTTCAGCGATAATTGATGATCTCAGTGCGATTTTTACCTTATCGATGTTGGGGTTCAGGAATCACCCCAACCTACATAGCATCCCATTTGAATAAATAGAGATGCCCTATATTGATCGGGCGATTCTGGCGATTTCCGCAGCGATACTTTCAGGTGCGAGGATGAAGTCGATGCAGCCGGTCTGTATTGCGCTTTTGGGCATGTCTGGCTGTGTCGCTGTGTCGAGCTTCTGGGCGATGGTGATGCCGCCCACCTCCTTGATGCCGCACAGCGCAGCTGCACCGTCGCCGTCATAGCCGGAGACTATGACGGCGATGAGTTTTCCGTCCCAGTTGGCCGTGAGTGAACGCAGGAAGACCGTGATCACATCGGGCCATCCCCGGGGCTTGGAGATCGGCTCAAGGCGGAATTCGCCATCAAGAACATGCAGGTCACGCTTTTCCGGAATGATGAACACGTGGTTTGGCTCAATGACCAAGTCGTCGGTGATCAACTCAACAGGCATCGTTGTGTAGTTCGGGAGGATATGGTGCAACATGGTAGCCACGGTTCTGAGGTGATTGACGATGACAATGGCCACACCCAAGTCAGCCGGCAGATTCTGCAGCAGCCGAATGTATGCATCGAGACCACCAGCTGAACCTCCCACGCATACGACAGGGAAGTCCCTTGGCGGACGTTTAGTTTTCACAGAGATATCTGCCCGGATATCCCGATGCACCGGCAAACAGCACTTTTTTCATAACAGTCATTGGTTATCCGAGTTGATCAGCGAGATAGTTCTGGATACCCATTTGGCTGATCTGGCTAATCTGTGCCTCAAGCCAATCAAGGTGAACCTCTTCATCTTTGAGAATTGATTCCAGCAGTTCACGGGTACCGCTATCACCGACCTCTACCGAAAGC
>CAIVSG010000103.1 GCA_903908555.1 uncultured Chlorobiaceae bacterium
AAGAACACCAAAAATATGATTGCTTTTGAACCTGCCCTGCAGGCAACCTCTCATCCAGTGCTCCTTGGTATTACAAGTGCAGCTCTACAGACAGAGAGCGTTATATCCGCAGCATCGTTCCAGGAAACGACCAAGGTTCTGACTGATGCGGCTGTTGCAGGAAAGGTTGACTTTCTTGCAGGTTTGAAAGAAAATGTGATTGTTGGAAAACTGATTCCAGCAGGAACAGGGCTCAAGAGATACAAGACTATAAAACTGACTGGAGAAGGCCATGACTCTTCAGTTGAGAGCGAAAGCAAGATTCAAGATGCTCCGACACGAGAGGGCTTTGCTAACGAGCGCTAGTCTTTATTAACAGGTTCAGATGAGACAAAAAAAAGGGAGATTTTAATCTCCCTTTTTTTTTTGTCTACTTCTTTTCAAACCTGAAGGATTCGAGAAAACTCGTATCAAATTCGCCGCTTTGAAAAACAGGAGAATGCATAACCTGTTTGTGGAAAGGAATTGTTGTTTTTACTCCTACCACGATAAATTCATCGAGTGCCCTTGACATCCTTGCGATAGCTTCTTCTCTTGTGTGAGCAGTAACGATCAGTTTGGCAATCATGGAGTCGTAATTAGAAGGGACAACATAGCTTGCGTAAGCATGTGAATCAACCCTCACACCGTGGCCACCAGGTGTATGGAAAACTTGAAGCTGACCTGGAGAAGGACGGAATGATAGTTCGGGATCTTCAGCATTAATTCTGCATTCAATTGAGTGACCTTTCGGGACGAAGGTTTTTCCTTCAATCGATTCACCAGCTGCGACGAGAATCTGCTCCTTGACGAGATCTACATCATAGCGCTCTTCAGTAACCGGATGTTCTACCTGAATACGGGTATTCATTTCCATGAAATAAAAATCCTTGTGCCTGTCGAGCAGAAACTCAATTGTCCCAGCTCCTTCATAGTTGATTGCCCTTGCCGCAGCTACAGCGGCATCACCCATTTTCTTTCTCAGAGCCTCATTAACAACAGGTGAAGGTGTTTCTTCAATAAGCTTCTGATGCCGTCTCTGGACGGTACAATCTCTTTCCCCGAGATGGATAGTGTTACCGTGCTGGTCCGATAAAATTTGGATCTCAACATGGCGAGGGTTCTCAAGATACTTCTCGATATAGACGCCACTGTTCCCGAATGATTGTTCAGCCTCACTGCGTGCAGTGTTCAGGGCCTTCTCAAGTTGGCTTTCCTCCGTAACAACCCGCATACCCTTTCCCCCGCCTCCAGCGGTTGGTTTGATGATCACAGGGTAACCGGTTTTTTTAGCTGTTTCAATTGCCTGCTTTAGATCGGTTACCAGTCCGGGGCTACCGGGAACTACAGGAACTCCGGCAGCAATCATGGTCGATTTCGCCGTGTTTTTATCGCCCATCTGGTTGATCATTGTTGCCGTAGGTCCGATAAACTTGATATTTACGGAGTCGCATACTTCCGCAAAATCAGCATTTTCAGCAAGAAAACCATAGCCGGGATGAATCGCATCTGCATTTGTTACCTCTGCAGCCGCAATTATACGAGGTATGTTCAGATAACTCTCTCTTGACAAAGCAGGTCCTATACAGACAGCTTCATCGGCGTATTTGACAT
>CAIVSG010000104.1 GCA_903908555.1 uncultured Chlorobiaceae bacterium
CGAAAAAGAGGGGCTGCTTATCCCTACCATTGCTACCAGAGCTGAACTCGATGAGTTTGAGCAGCAAAATATCGAAGAAGCCGTGCAGTGGACGTTAATGCGGAATTTTAAACCGGCAGAAATATTTTCTGAACGCTTTGTAAGGTAGTTGCATAAACGGATGTATGGCAATGTCTGGGGGTGGGCCGGTCAGTTCAGAAAGACCAATAAAAACCTTGGTGTTGATAAATGGGAAATTGAAGAAAGTGAGCAGTGTGCAGTGGGCGGTTGGCTGTGAAGGGAGTGATGAGGACTAAGGGGCGAAGCGATCCGGGGGAAACTTTAAAGGAACGAATCAATGAATAAAAGCTGTTTAAAGAATAACTCTATACTTGCTCTCTGTAATCCTGATTGCATTGATTTTTTACTTGTTAGGCAGATAACGTGGTGTGGTTTAGAATTGTAAATTTCCTGTAAATTATCGCCGGAAAGCGAAGTTGAGAATAGCGTCTAACCTATTATTATATGAAACAACTCTCGTTACTGCCTCTGGTGTTTGCAGCTTTGCTGTTATCGTCACCAGCACCAGCGGAAAAAATCAAGACACCCAAAAAAATGGAACAGCAAAAGCCCTCCAATCCATATTATTCCCGCACTGATAAGGCGAAACTCAATCTGCCGGATGCGGTGTGGAAGAAGGTGCTCTCTCCTGAAGTTTATGCTGTAGCCCGTAAAAAAGAGACCGAGTCAGCGTTTTCCGGCAAGTTCTGGGACTATACCGGTAAGGGTACCTACTACTGTGCGGCCTGTGGAAACGCCCTTTTTCGTTCCGATGCTAAATTTGCTTCAACCTGCGGCTGGCCAAGTTTTTTTGAGGAAGTGCGAAAAGGAAGTGTAACCTATATCCCGGATCGCTCTTATGGCATGGTAAGGACCGAGGCCCTCTGCGGAAGGTGTGGTGCTCATCTCGGCCATCTCTTTGACGACGGCCCGCCCCCAACCGGAAAGCGCTATTGCATGAACTCCGTCGTGCTCGATTTCGTCCCCGACAAGCAGGGTGTCAAAAAAGGCCAATAGCGTTCAGTGTGCCGAGGAGAGATCGACCTTTTCCCCTTTTGGTATCCTGATCAGAAGGAGCAGAGGCAAAGCAAGTGCAAAAAGGAGCGCAATAAGCGAAAATGCATCCATATAAGCCAGATGGTGGCTCTGAACAGTAACAGTTCCTTCCAGTGCTTTTATGCCTGCGAGCTCCGCCTCATGCGGTGACAGGCCTGCTCTCGTTGTGGCAAGCTGCTGCACGCTCTCAAGCCTTGTGACTGTAGCGGGATCATAGGGCGAAAGGTGACTGAGAAGCTCCACCCTGTGAGCAGCAATCCGCCTTGCGATATAGGTATTGGTAATCGCAATGCCGAACGATCCGCCAAGCTGGCGTACCATGTTATTGAGCCCGGTTGCCTGTCCAATATCTTTGCCGTGCAGCCCTGCAACAGCGAGCATGGTAACGGGAATGAAAATAAACCCAAGCCCGAAACCGCGTAACAGAAGTATCCAGAAAAAGTTATCCGCTCCTGACTGCATAGTTTGCTGACCGAGTTCCCAGCAGAACACGGTAAAGGAGACCATACCGACAGCCATCACTTTTTTCGGGGAGACACCCCGTTGCAACGCTATGCCGAGCGGAAGCGAGATTATTCCCGTTACAATTGTGCTTGGAAAAAGCACCAGTCCTGTCAATAGGGCGGTAAAGCCCAGCAGTCGTTGTACAAAGACAGGAAAGATAAAGAGAGAGCCATAGAGGCCATAACCAACAATAAAGGTAAGTACTGCCCCAATTGCCAGGTTTTTGCTTCGGGCCAGCACTCTCAAGTCAACTGCAGGTTCATCAGTGTGCAGCTCCCACCAGACAAAACCCAGAAGTGAAATAGCGGCTATGAGGGTAAACCAGGTAATATAGGGTGTTTCAAACCAGTCTTTCGCCTCTCCCCGTTCAAGAATGAACTGCAGCGAGCCGATGCCGACAGCAAGAAGCCCAATGCCTGCCCAGTCAATTTTAGAGACCGTGTGCTGGACTTTTGGCTCTCTGAGAAAAGTGAATGCAGACCATGCGGCAAGCAGTCCGACCGGGATGTTGACGAAAAAGCACCACTCCCAGGCAAAATAGTCGACAAGAAAGCCTCCGAGCAGCGGCCCAATGGTAGGGCCGAGCACAAGTCCCATGGAAAAGATGCCGGTCGCCTTGCCGCGTTCTTCGGGGCGGTATGTTTCGTAAAGGATAGCCTGTGATGTTGGTAAGAGAGCACCTCCGCCGAGACCCTGCAGGAAGCGGAAAATCACCAGGGCCCAGATATTAGGGGCCATGCCGCAAAGCAGAGAAGCAAAGGTAAAAAGCAGAATCGACCCGATGTAGTAGTTTCGTCGTCCAAGCAGGTTTCCGAGAAAGCCGGATAGAGGGATCACAATAACATTGGCAATCGCATAACTGGTGATGACCCATGCAGCATCATCGATGCTGGCGCCAAGGTTACCGCTGATCTGTGTCAGCGCTACATTCACAATGGTGGTGTCGATCAGCTCAAGCATGGCCGACACGATCACCGTCAACGTGATGATTATTTTCCTGAATCCAGTATCATAGGTATGGGCTGGATTCGGCAGCATTGCCGCAACCGATACCCCATTCTGTTCTTCAACTCTTGCCATTCGTTACTTCCGATCTATTGTCAGTCATTGTTACTCACTCTTCCTTCCTGTTCTTGTGTCATTCCGCCCCCCTATCCTCCTATCTCATTTTACCTTGACATCCACAACCACATTCATGCCTGCGGCAAGCTGATGATTCTTGTCAGGCTGTTCTGTAAAGACGATTTTAACCGGCACTCGCTGCGTGACCTTTATGAAGTTTCCGCTTGCATTGTCGGGCGGAAGCAGTGTGAATTTTGCGCCGGTTCCCGATGACACAGACTCCACCTTCCCTTTGAACTCTTTATCAGGGAATGCATCAACCTTGATGGTCACCGGCAGACCGGGATGTATTTTTTCAAGCTGGGTCTCCTTGAAATTCGCAACAATCCAAAGTTCCCGGCTTCCGACAATTCCGATAAGTTGCTGGCCTGGTGCCACGTACTGGCCCGGCTGCACATTTTTCTTGGAAACCTGACCATTTGCCGGAGCAGTGATTGTCGTGTACGATAACTGAAGCTCCGCCTGGCGAAGTTCAGCCTCTCGCCGCTTTACCTCGGCGTTCTGCAGCGGAATCTGGGCAAGGGCTGCCTGATACTGGTTTCCGGCAGCAGAAGATTGTGCTGCAGCAGCCTGAGATCCGGCCTTGACGCCATCAAACTCTGCCTGTGAAATAACGTCCTGATGCCGGAGATTTTCGCCTCTACGAAGGTCAGCCTCCTGTTTTCTGCTTGTGGCAGCTGCAGCGTTTGCTGATGCACTTGATGCATTTGCCTGGTCAGCCGTTGCCTTAACCCCGGCCTTGGCGCTTTCCAGAGCGGCGGCAGCAATGTCACGACGCACCTCATAGTCCGCAGCTTCAAGCCGGATAAGAGGATCACCCGCATGGACCTGCTGGTTATCGTTTGCCAGCACCTCCTGCACTTTTCCGGGAATTCTTGAAATGACCGGGTAGACATCTCCTTCAATCTGGGCGTTGTCTGTTTCAACGTACTGGAAAGAGTGGTAGAGGCTCATGCCACCCCAGATCAGTCCGACAGTAATAACAACACCTGCAAAAATGATGCGCAGCGGATTCGATGCTTTTACAGGGTCTTTGCCGGAGGTCGGGTTTCCAGGGATTGTCTTTGAATCTGTTTGTTCCATGTTATTGCTTGTTGTTGTCGTGAAGAGTACCGTTCTGAAGCTTGTTCTGAACTGCATTCCGGTTGTTGTTCGGCATTTTAAGAATCACAACGGGGCATGTCGCCTGCCGCATAACTGTTTCTGCAGTGCTTCCAACCAGAAGCCTTCCTATGGCAGTGCTGCCGTGCGAACCCAGGAGAATCATATCTGCGTTATGTTCTCTTGCATAAACGAGAATCTCGGCAGCAGGGTCGCCGTATTCAACAGTAAATACGGTGTCAGCTTTACGTTGAGAAAGCATGTCGCTGTATCGCGAAAATTCATGTAAGTGTTTTCTCAGCAGGAGATCATGATTATTGTCTGCCGGCGCCACATAGAGAAGTGTGAGCTCTATATCTCCATCGTATATAGCGGCTGCATAACGCACCACAGAATCCGCAGCAACAGAAAAATCTACGGCGCAGATTATTTTTTTTAGAGAAGTTGTCATGTTACCAGAAAATCTCCCCGGTTGCACGTTTCAGCGTATAGTTGTTTATCACATAGGCATAGCCCGCCTGTAGTTTTGCAAGCTCTGCCTGAGAGAGGGAAGCTTCGGTATTAAGGAGGTCAAGCGCTGTAGCCATGCCGTTTTCATATCGCGCTCTCGCATGTTCGGCTGCAAGTTTTGCCTGTTGCACCTGTACTTCAGTCGT
This sequence comes from uncultured Chlorobiaceae bacterium, assembly GCA_903908555.1. GTDB lineage: Bacteria > Bacteroidota > Chlorobiia > Chlorobiales > Chlorobiaceae > Chlorobium. Next base: position 4,479 of record CAIVSG010000104.1, read on the forward strand.
TGTAATTTTTTCCGATGCGGTTTCGAGGGCATGGGCTGTCTCTTCTACATCTGATTTTACCTGCTGCTGGGTATCAAACTTTCGGTTCGCAGCGGCATGCATGAGGGCTGTCGCCTCCTGACGTTCAGCGCTGGTTTTGAAGCCGCTGAAGAGAGGTACCTCCAGATGCAGGCTGCCCACAAAATTTTCCCTGATTTCATTAATGTCAGGCATGAGGCCATTGGTGACACCGTAGGATGCGCTGCCGGATACTACAGGAAGACCGTCTTTCATCGCGATGGAGCGTCGCTGTCTGGCAGCATGTTCATGGTCGTTGGCAAGTTGCATCTCTATGCGCTGCTCTAAGGCGCGGTTGACAAGTCCGTTATTTTCATGAGCAGCCGGAGTGATAGCAAACGTCCCCTGAATATTGAGCGGCAGGTTGTCAGCGATCCCTGTCAGACGGCGCAAGGTCAGTTCCTGTCGAAGCAGTTCATGGTTCAAATCAAGCATTTTACTCTTGGCTGCTGCAATTCGCACTTCAGTGGAAAGAACATCAAATCTGGTCGCAGCCCCTGTCTTGTACCGTTTTGTTGTAAAATCGAGAGCCTTGCTGAGTGCCGCAATCTCTTTTTGTTCTACGGTTATGCTTTCCCTTATAAACAGAATGCCGTAAAAGAGTTGAACAGCCTGAAAAGAGAGCTCTCTTCGCGATAGTTCAAGTGTATGTTCGGCTGTTCTTTTCCCTGTCTTCGCAAGATCGACCGTAGAGCCTCTTTTACCGAAATCAAACAGGGTGGCTTTGGCGGTTACTTTGGCTTCATAGTTGTCGTTAGGCATAAACTTCAGCATGGGGCTTCCAAAAAAACTCATCTCAGACACCGGGTCAAGATAGGTGTACCCAGCGCTGACCGAGATCTGTGGAAAATATGCGCTTCTGCTCTGGGTAATCCGGGCATCGGCCGCCTGTACATCATCGGCCGCAGCCTTCAGTGCCGGATTGTTTTCACGGACCATGCGTATGGTTTTTTCAATCGTAAGCGGTTCCTCTGCCCCGGTTGCAAGTAAAGGCCAGGAAAGCATCAGGGCAGTTGCTGCGATTCTAACCGTTCCTGTCAAAATTCTATTCATAAGAGCTCGATGATTTGTTCCGTTATGGTGCTGACACATCCAGAAACCTCGGATTGAACATGTCATCTACCCTATAAATTGCAATTTGCATGCCAGATACCGAAAAAAGGACAATAACAGCGGCAACGCTTGCTGCATAAGGGGTTGAATTCTCCGCACGCGCTCATGGATTCTGAAAAAGTCAGAATATTCTGTATATTGTATTCCTAATATTTAGGAATTTATTGACTCTGCTCTATCGTTATGAGTATTTCTTCTGTTCATGAGGCGCATCTTCTGATGCAGTACATCAGTGACGCAGTTGGCTCAATTCGCGATCCTGACGAACTCTTCCGCACCGTTACAGACAAGCTTCGCCTGGTATTTGAGTTTGATTCTGTCGTGATTATCACCTTAGACAAAGAGCGGCGGTACAGCAATGTTATTTTTGAAATGCTTCGATTTCAGGTACCTGAAAGTTTAGAACGCAAAAAAAGGCCGATTGCCGGGTCATGGATTGAGCCGCACATGGCTGATTTGAAGGTTTCGGTTTTCAACATTAAAGAAGTTCTTGATTGTTATCCTGCAGATTACCCTTTGCCGCATGTTCTTTACGATGCCGGCATGCGCCAGGTTGTTTTTTCGCCGCTTCGGACAGGCGGAAAGGTTATAGGGTTTCTCAATTTTGTGACAAAAGAAGAAAAAAACTGGTCGGAGAGCGATAAAGAACTTCTGGCCACACTTTCATCACCAATCGCAGTCGCAGTAAGCAATACCCTTGCATACGAGGAGCTCCGCCTCCGTGAAGCCCAGACAGCTATGCAGCTTGCCGTCAACAATGCCCTGCTGACCATAAAAGACCGCAACAGGATGCTCCTTGCCGTCTGCGAGCAGATCGATAAACTGGTACCCTGTACGTTTCTTGGGATTCGTGTGATGGGCGATGACGGCAGGTTTCGTATCTACGACAATTTTATGCGTGAAGACGGGAGTGGCTTTTATCCCGTCTCTTCCGCAGAAAAGCTTGATATTTCCGATGTTGAAGAGATAGCCAGAGAGAGCTTTTCATTGATTACAAATCCCGGGTGTTATGGCGGAGAGGCTTTTCTTCGTCTTTGCCGAACGTACCGCATACTGGCGCTTGCCCAAGAGAAATTTGGTGTCTGCTCTCTGATAACTCTTCCGTTATGGGATACCCCGGGAAGTCGTGCAGGTCTCATTATTTCCGATACTTCCCGCTCTTTTGATGAGCACGACCAGGCCACCGTAAGCCTTATTGTCCCCCAACTCTCTCTTGCGCTGCAGAACTATCTTGCATTTGAGGAGATCGATGAGCTCCGCCGCAAGCTCGAAGGGGAGCGCACCTGTCTCATTGAGGAAATCAAGGCCGGGCATAATTTTGAAGAAATCATCGGCAACAGTGCCCCCCTGGCGGCGGTATTGCATCGTGTAAGTCAGGTCGGTCCGACCGATGCCACCGTATTGATCCAGGGAGAAACAGGTTCCGGAAAGGAGCTTTTTGCCAGGGCGCTTCATAATCTCTCTAACCGCAGGCAGCGCGCATTGATCAAAATTAATTGCGCGACATTGCCCGCCGCGCTTATTGAATCGGAGCTTTTCGGTCATGAAAAAGGAAGTTTTACCGGCGCAATAGAAAGGCGGATCGGCAAATTTGAGCTGGCTGAAGGCGGTACGATTTTTCTTGATGAAATCGGAGAGCTGCCTTTGGAACTCCAGGCAAAACTGCTTCGTGTTCTTCAGGAGCGTGAGCTTGAAAGGCTTGGCGGGAAAATGGTGATCAAGGTCGATGTGCGTGTTATTGCCGCAACGAACCGTGATCTTGCAAAGGAGGTAGCCGAAGGGAGGTTCCGTGAAGATCTCTATTTCCGTCTCAATGTTTTTCCTCTTTCCATCCCGTCACTGAGCGAGCGGCGGGATGATATCCCAATGCTTGCAGCTCACTTTGCCGCAAAATTTTCAAGAGAGTTCGGCAAGCCTCTCCGTATGTTCAAAGAGAGTGATATGCAGCGTCTGGCAGCCCGTCAGTGGAAAGGCAATATCCGTGAACTCGCCCATCTTGTTGAGCAGGCGGTCATAGTTTCTGAAGGGCAATCGCTTGATTTTTCAACTATTTTATCTCCTCCTGAGCCATCCGTTGCTCACCTCACTGCGGGAGAGGTTAAAACCATGCATGATTTCGAGCTCGACATTGCCCTGATGGAGCGTGAGCTCATTATTGACGCCCTCGAACGCTCAAACGGCCGAGTCAGCGGAACCAACGGAGCAGCCGAGCGCCTGGCCATGCACCCCAAAACACTCTACTCCCGAATAGAAAAGCTCCATATCCAAAAACGCTACCACTAACCCAACCCCTGCCCCCTGCCAACTGCCCACTGCCCACTGTCTTCCTTCTTCACTCAGCACTCAGCACTCAGCACTCAGAACTCAGCACTGCCGATTGTTTCGAAGGCTATCCACAAATTGTGCGAATAGCCTTGGCAACAATCGGCACTCCCTCAGCGATCTGCTCTGGAGTGTTGTTGCAGTACGAAAGTCGCAGCGAATTGTTTTGTCTCCCGGCAGGATCAAACGTTTTTCCTGCAACAAACACAGCTCCCCCTTCGACGGCCAGAGTCATTATCCGTGTCGCATCGGCATCATCCGGCAGGGTGAGCCAGATGTAGAATCCCCCTCGAGGCTCATTCCACTGCACGTAGTCCGGCAGGTGTTCCCTGAGGGCTGCAACCATTGCAGCCGCTCTTTTTTTATACTCCTGCCGTACCCTCGCAACATAGCTGTATATCTGGCCGGAGCGGATGAATGCATCAGCCAGCACCTGGGTGAAACTCGGTGAACAGGCATCAGCAGACTGTTTGATCAGTTCACATTTCTCATAAATTTTTTCCGGTACCAACATCCATCCAAGCCTCAGGCCGGGGCCGAGAATCTTGGAGAACGAACCGGTATAGCACACATTGATGCCCTCCGGATTAATCGCCTTGATCGGTCTTAGTCGCTCCTTATCCTCCTCGAAAAAATAGAGGTCCCCGTAAGCATCATCCTCAATGAGCGGAATGTTGGTTCCCTGAAGCGTTGCAATAAGCTGCTTTTTGCGTTCAGCAGTGTAGAGTATACCTGCCGGGTTGTGGAAATACGGGGTGATATAGAGAAACTTCGCTTTCTCATTTCTCTCAATTTCCTGCCGCAGCCCCTCTATCGAAATGCCGTCGCTGTCAACTGGTATTCCTCTGAGTTCCGCTTCATAAGACCGGAAAGCTGAGAGTGCTCCGATAAAGCAGGGGTTTTCGACAAGTACCGGTTCCGCAGGGTCAATAAAGGCTTTACCCAGAATATTCAGTGCCTGCTGGGAACCAGTTGTAATGAGCAGCCTGTTTTCCTTTACCGGCAGCCCCTTTTTTTCGAGAAACCCTTCAAGTGATTCAAGGAGCGAGGGCAGACCGGGTGTCGGTCCGTACTGAAAGGCCGCCTGTTTTTTTTTGATGTCAAGCGCCCCGTAAAGCTCCTCGACTGCCTCAACAGGAAAAAGGTCATTTCCAGGCATTCCGCCGGCGAATGATATAATGTCGGGTCTTGAAGCCAGGGTCATGAGATCCCTGATTTCGGAGGAACGAAGTGATGATACTGCTTTTGAAAACCTTGGCATGAGAGCGTAAATAGTTAAATCTGGATGACATCCCCTTCCTTGAGAAGCTCCATTTTGTGCTCCTGCAGGACATCGATAATTTTCTGAAGAGACTCAGCCCTGATGACGACTGTCGCCTTGCACTCTCCTGAAGCAAAGGCATACATGTACTCTATGGCCACATTGTGGTCCGAAATGATCTGGAGCGCCTTGTGCAGCCCACCGGGGCTGTGAGGAATAATCATGCCCACAACATCGGTAACTTTAACCGTAAACCCCTTTTCTTTAAGCACCTGCGCAGCAAGTTCAGGTCTTCCCACAATCATGCGCAGAATACCGTAATCAGCCGTATCGGCAATGCTGAACGCCGAGATATTGATATCGTTGTCAGCAAGAATTCCTGTCAGTTCAGTCAGCCGACCCGTCTTGTTTTCGAGAAACACAGACAATTGTTTAATAATCATGGTATAACCTCATTTTGATAATGATCTACCAGCTCTAAGTTACAATAACGTCAAACAGATTAAGCGATTCCCACGTCTTCCTGATCCTTATAAGTTACGCTTGTCGATTACCCGCTTCGCCTTGCCCATGCTGCGCTCGATGGTGCCGGGTTCAACCAGCCTGATAGTGGCGCTGATCCCAAGGGTGCTTGAAATATTGGCCTTGATCCGATGGCGGAGTCCTTCGAGCTCTTTCACCTCATCAGAAAAGAACTCCTCCTCAATTTCCACTTGGATTTCCATGGTGTCAAGGTTGTTTTCACGATCGACTACAATCAGGTAGTGAGGTTTGGTTTCACTCATTTCAAGCAGCACAGACTCCACCTGTGAAGGGAAGACGTTGACACCCCTGATAATGAGCATGTCGTCCGAACGGCCAACGCATTTTTCCATGCGCACAAGCGTCCTGCCGCATTCGCACTTTTCAGCATGAAGACGGGTCAGGTCGCGCGTCCGGTAGCGGATAAGCGGCATTGCCTCTTTTGTAGCCGGAGTGAATACCAGCTCTCCAAGTTCACCGTAGGGTAGAACCTCACCGGTATCGGGGTTGATGATTTCGGGGATAAAATGGTCTTCAAAAATGTGCATCCCACGCTGAAACTGGCACTCCATCGAGACGCCCGGACCGATAATTTCAGTGAGGCCGTAAATATCATAAGCCTTGATGCCGAGCACCTGCTCAATTTGCACACGCATCTCCTGTGTCCATGGTTCAGCACCGAACACTCCGGATTTGAGTTTTATCTTTCTGGGGTCAATTTTTTCCTCAACGAGGGATTCTCCAATAAAGGCAGCATAGGATGGCGTGCAGGCGAGAACGGTAGAGCCGAAATCTTCAATAAGCTGGAGCTGTTTTTTTGTGTTGCCGCCAGAAATTGGCACAACAGAAGCCCCTACTTTTTCTGCGCCATAGTGGAGGCCAAGTCCACCCGTAAAGAGACCGTAACCATAAGCGACCTGGATGATGTCAGCTTTGGTCACTCCCGCCATGGTGAGCGAACGGGCAACAACTTCGCTCCACATTTGAATATCGTTATGCGTGTATCCAACCACTGTCGGTTTGCCTGTGGTGCCGCTTGAGGCATGAAATCGAACGATATCCGGCTGAGGCACGGCAAAAAGGCCGAAGGGGTAGTTGTCGCGGAGGTCTTGTTTTGTCGTGAAGGGCAGTTTTTGCAGATCTTCAATTCCTTTGATGTCTCCGGGCTCAATCCCCTCTGTCTGCAGTTTTTTCCGATAAAACGGAACCATGTCGTAGACCCGTTTCACCATCTCCTTTACCCGCTGGCCTTGAAGTTTCAGAAGCTCTTCCCGCTCCATACACTCGTAATGCTCATTCCAGATCATGGCTCTGTCGCTTGAGTTTGAGATAATTCCTGTCCCTTTCTGAATGCTCTGATGTTGACATCAACAATGTCAGGGCCTTTTGCATGAAAAAGCTCTCCGATAGCCGATTCAAGCTGTTCTGTTGCAATCCCTATATATGGCGATGCGGCACCCAGCATTACCATATTCGAAGTTCTGGCATGGCCAGCCTCACGGGCAAGTTCTGCCGCGTTTACCATCACGGGCCTCTTCGTTCTGTTCAGTTCAGCAAGTATATCGTCAATTGCCGGATAGTTCTCAATATTGATGAATGGCTCAATAGATGTTACGATTCTGCTTTCTGGAGCGAGAAATGGCAGGTAACGAAGTGCTTCATGAGGCTCCACAGAGAGTATCAGATGCGCTGTTCCTTCAGCAATAAGATCCGAATAGATCTCTCTGTTGGAAATTCTCAAGTGAGACTGCACCGCACCTCCACGCTGGCTCATACCATGAACTTCAGTCTGACGGATAGTGAGTCCGCTTTGCAGCGCTGCCCGGCCTATTACCGCCGCGATAGTGAGTATTCCCTGACCGCCGACTCCAGCAAGAATAATATTGATATGCATATTAGTTGTTAGGCTGTTACGCGCTCTATACCTTGGTTCGTTTTTTTCGCGAAGCTGTTTCAATACATTCGCGACGAGCAATCACCACAGATACTCCTTCATAGATGATTTCCTCTCTGAGTACAGTCATATTTTCCTCAAGATGAGATTTCAGCGGGACAATGATTCTGATATGCCCCTCATCAACACCAAGTCCCCTGCAGATGTCCAGAAGCCTTGAGCCGGTTGCAGACGATTGCTGACCTCCGGTCATAGCAGTGGTATCATTATCGGCGATAATAACGGTGAGTGGCGACTTGTCATTAATGGCGTCAAGCAAGCCGGTCATTCCGGAGTGGGTGAACGTCGAATCACCAATCACCGCCACTGCCGGCCTGAGTCCTGCGTCGGCCGCACCTTTGGCCATAGTGATCGAAGCGCCCATATCGACGCAGGTATGAATTGCATTGAATGGTTCGAGTGCACCAAGCGTGTAGCAGCCGATGTCTGAAAAAACATGGTGCTCTTGAAATGAGCTCATGACCGTGGTGAGCGCGTCGTAAAGGTCGCGATGGCCACACCCTTTGCAGAGTGCCGGCGGTCGATGAACAACAATATCGGGCACCGGTAGTACAGTTGCTGGCTTAATGCCAAGTCCACTTGCGATAATGTCGGCATTGAGCTCTCCTGCTCGAGGCAGAGTCCCATCCATGCGTCCCATGATGTTGTCTCCGCCAAAATAACCTCTCAGAAGTTCTTCATAGACAGGGTATCCCTCTTCGGCTACAAGAATGGTCTCACAGGATGTAAAGAAGCTTTCAACCTGTTTCCGTGGCAGCGGATACTGTCCGATTTTAAGAACAGGAAAGTCAAGTCCAAAGGCCTGCCGCACCTCCATTGTATAGTTGAATGCAATGCCGAATGCTATAACCCCTTTGGAGCCGCTTCCTGTGATAAGACGGTTAAGCCAGGAGTGCTCTGAAATTTTTTCAAGCTCCTGCTGTATTCCCAGGAGCACATTGTATTGTCGTCGGGCATTCTGCGGGATCAGTACAAACCGTTCAGGGGCATAAAGGGCATGGAGGGGGTTCTGCATGCGAGCGGCAGTGCGCTCCACTCCTGCACGCGAATGGGCAAGCCGGGTTGTTAGCCTTAAGAGGACAGGAAGTTTGACTGATTCAGAGAGATCAAAAGCCTCGCGAGTGGCCGTATAAAGATCCTGCTGAGAAGATGGTTCAAGTACAGGCAGCATGGCAAATTTGCCATAGACGCGGCTATCCTGTTCGTTTTGCGACGAATGCATTGAGGGGTCATCAGCAACAGCGACGACAAGCCCCCCGTTGATGCCTGTAATGGCCGAGTTTATGAATGCATCAGCAGCCACATTCAATCCGACATGCTTCATGCACACCAGACTTCGTTTGCCGGCATAAGACATGCCTAAAGCGGCCTCATAGGCTGTTTTTTCGTTTGTGGACCAAGACGACCGAACGGCTTTTTCCAGGTCAGCACTGTTTTTCTGAATGTACTCGGTGATTTCGGTCGAAGGGGTTCCGGGGTAGGCATAAACGCCTGATATTCCGGCGTCAAGGGCACCAAGAGCAATCGCTTCAGCTCCCAGCAGAAGGTGTTTGTTCATGCAATAAAAAAGTTTTCCTCCAAAGATCAGCAATTATTTCTTTCGATGCCAATGAAATCAGCTGAAAATGGCGAAGAAGAATGGCTTTTTCTAAGTCGCATAAGTCCTATAGGAGCTATTCTTCAATAATAAGAAGTTATTTCCTCAAGAGCTTTTCGCTTTTTCACCGCAGGAAGTGAATCCGGAGCAGCATATCCAAGGGGAGTGAATGCAAAAACGTCAACATTCGGTTCAAGCTGCAAAGCTTCACGAATGATTTCAGGATCGAATGCGGCTATCCAGCAGGTACCTAACCCTTCCCATGCAGCCGCAAGAATAAGGTGGTCCATGACGATTGTCAGATCGGTTTCAATGGAGTTGTAGTTGTCCTGACGGCGAACCCAGGCATTGTTTCGATCACCCGAAACAATCAGAAGGCAGGGTGCACTTTGTATCCAGTCACGCGAATAGGTGGGGTAGATTTTTTCAAGAATTTCTGGAGATTTGACTACATGAAAATGCCAGGGTTGAAGATTACAGGCAGAAGGTGCAACTCTTCCTGCATTGAGAATTCGATTGAGAACCTCCTGGGGAATAGCTCTATTCCGTTCAAAGCTTCGGATACTGCAGCGTTTCGATACAAGGTCGTAAAAGTCCATAGCAACACCTCCGTTCATATCTTATGGATCTTGCAGAAATCTTTTGACATGGCGTGAAACATACTGTTAGTAGCTGTCTGCATAATAAACGTCATCCCGCCATTTACCATCGTTCGAACAATTTTTTTGGGGACAATCCTGAACGCAGGATAAAGGCGAAAGTGAACATCAACTCTCATATCGAAGTGAACCTTGGTTTTTTTTTCACTTTCGCGATAAATATCCATCTCGCCGGTGACTTTTCCCTCAAAAAGATATTTTTTCGGATCTGAAATTTTATGCCCGACAGGGTGGTGCTTCCATCGAACTTTTTTGCAGACGGTATAGCGTTTAACCATTTCATCGGTGAGGTCATCAGGGTCAGCGCATTCGATATGGTCAGGAAGTTCAACCTGCAGCTCTTCTGACTGTTCAACAAAAAAGAAGATATCAAAAGGGTTGTTCTGCGGATCAGTGACGCGGAAATTCCATTTATAGACGTTCTCAATGTCGGTGAGTTCTACGTTATAACAGAAAGGGTTGTAGCCCAATATTTTTTTGAGATCAGACAGATAGTTTGCTGTCCTGTTAAATTCCGCGAAAAATATCCACTCTCCCTTGCTTACTCCCGCAGCATGCATTTCCATAGTCAGCGTTCCATAGGTTTCGTTTCTTGTGAGAACGCTGGAAAATTTTCCATGCGTTTTTACCCTGAAAAATATAAGGAGAATCTTTAAAAAATATATTCTTTTAGAGCGTTCGCTTTGGCGAAGACATTGTGATTACAGAAGTTCAGCCTGCAGTCGTTCCGCTTGGTCATGCATTTTGAGGGCTTCGATAATATCCTGAATGTCTCCCTGAAGAATCTGGGGAAGAGCATGGCTGGTAAAGCCGATACGGTGGTCAGTTACTCTGGATTGAGGGTAGTTGTAGGTTCTGATTTTGGCACTCCGGTCACCGGTCGTTACCATCGAGCGGCGTAAGTCAGCTCTTTGCTGCTGCTGCTCGGCAAGTTGGATGTCATAGAGCCTTGTGCGGAGCATTTTCATAGCCCTTTCCTTGTTCTGAAGCTGGGAGCGCTCTTCTTGACAGGCGGCAACAATTCCACTCGGCATATGGGTAATTCTAACGGCGGTTTCAACCTTATTGACGTTCTGCCCTCCCTTTCCACCACTTCGGTAGGTGTCAAATCGCAGATCTTCTCTGCGGATTTCAACATCAACCTCTTCGGCTTCCGGCAAAACTGCCACGCTGACCGCAGAAGTATGAATACGACCCTGCGTTTCTGTATCCGGAACCCGCTGTACACGGTGGACCCCGCTTTCATATTTCATGGTGCCGAAAACATCGTGCCCGCTCACACCCATGGTAATCTCGCGGAACCCGCCCGGCATGGAACTTTCATTAAAGTGGAGCACTTCGCACTGCCAGCCTTGTTTCTCGGCATACCGCTGGTACATTCTTGTCAGATCAGCGGCAAAAAGTGCAGCCTCCTCTCCCCCGGTGCCTGCTCGGATTTCAATAATAACATTGCGGGAATCCGCCTCGTCTTTTGGAAGCAGGAGCACTTTTAATTTCTGCTCGAGATCAGGCAGCTTTTTCTGCAGTTCACTGATTTCAGCCTGTATAAGTTCCTTCATCTCCGGATCTTTCTCGGTTTTCAGCAGATGGAGAGATTCATCAAGCTCCGTTTTGGCCTGAGCGTAATAATCATAGGCCTGTACGATCTCCTTAAGGTCGCTGTACTCCTTGTTGAGTTTTCTAAAGCGCGCTTGATCCAGAGCTGCTTTCGGGTCGGCAAGCAGCTGTTCAAGATCGAGATGTTTTTCTTTTATGGAATGTAGTTTCTCAAGCATTGAATGGGGGCGTCAGCCTCAGAGATTGAAAATATCATTGATAAGAATGTATGCGAATAGTGCCAGGAGCAGGGCCATGCCGACCTGTTGAATACGCATTTTGATCTCAAAGGGAATCTCCCTGCGGATAACACCTTCAACAGCGTTCAAGAGAAACTGTCCTCCGTCAAGTGCCGGTACCGGAAGGATATTGATGATCGCAAGAGAAATTGAGAGCATGGACAGAAAATACAGAAAGCTTACCGGCCCCTGTTCAGCGCTCTGACTGGCTATTTTGGCAATTTTGATCGGGCCTCCAACGGATTTGCGGAAATCTTCCTGTCCGGTAAAAATTTTTGCGAATCCCTGTACTGTCATGACGCTCATTTTCCAGGTCTGGCCAACTCCGCTCACTATAGCGCCGCCTAAACCAAGTTTTCGTCGTTCGGTAGCAATTGTCTGTTTGAGCGAAATACCGATTTTTCCCGCATTGGTAGGTACAACGGTGGTCACAAACGTTTTGCCGTTGGCACGAAGGTCTGCCGCAGTGATTTTATTTCCAACTGCAGGTTCCAGATATTGCCAGGTAACAGTGATAGGTTTGGCTGCATGTGCAGAGATAATACTCACGACTTCCGTCCAGTCGGAAACCGGGGTTCCGTCTATTGCCGTAATAAGTCCTCCGGATTTAATTCCGGCCTCTCGGGCTGGTTGCTTTGCAAGAGCTTCGTCTATGACTGGTGGAACGGTAGGTCGAATGCCAAGGCTGCGACTATCGTTGATTTTCGTCATTATGTTCGACGGTGCATCAAGGGCGATGCTTTTGCCATCACGAAGGATAGTGAAGGTAAGCGACTTGGCCGTAAAGAGTTCCGGGTCAAGTGCTTCCTCCCAGCTTTTCACTGATTTGCCATTTGCAAGTAAAAGCCGGTCTCCGGTTTTCATACCCATTGTTGCAAATACAGATCCTTTTTCAACAAAGGCCGGATTGTTGACGCTTGTCCGAGGTTCGCCAAGCACAAGCGTGATGCCGATAAAGATCACTGCGGCCAGAATCAGGTTCATCGTTACCCCTCCGGCAAGAACAATGAGGCGTTGCCAGACAGGTTTTGCCCTGAACTCCCATGGCTGCGGCTCCGAAGCCTGATAATTGGTGTCGAGGCTTTCATCAACCATGCCGGCAATCTTCACATAACCGCCAAGAGGAAAAACGCCAAGTCCATATTCGGTTTCACCGATTTGCTTCTTCCAGAATCTCAGATTATAGAAGTCGAAACCGATATAAAACTTGTCAACCCTCATGCCGAAGAGTTTCGCTGTCAGAAAATGACCGAGTTCATGCGCAGTGACAAGGATAAAAATGGCAACAATGAAAAAAAATGTCGAGCTAAGAAAATCCATAACAATCCTTCGTTTCAGTAAAAAAAAGCAGTAATGCCGATATGGCGTTGAGCTGCCTACTTTTCAGGTTTATGCAATAAGTTGTTGAGCCGTTTCACGAGCCCACTGGTCAGCCTGAAGATATTCTTCAAGTTCAACAGGGGTATAAGCCTTGTGAGCCTGCATGGTTTTGTCGACCGTTGTGGCAATGTCGGTAAATCCAATCCTCTTGTCGAGAAAAGCTGCCACAGCAATCTCGTTTGCAGCGTTCAGGACTGCCGGATACGTTCTGCCTGCTTTCAAGGCCTCAAATGCCAGTCCGAGAGCGGGGAACCTTAACATATCAGGCTCTTCAAACGTCAACGTTCCAATCTTGATAAGGTCGAGTTTCTCTATACCGCTTGCGCACCTTTCAGGATAAGATAGTGCATAGGCGATCGGTGCCCGCATATCGGGAGAACCCAGCTGCGCTATGACGCAACCATCAATATATTCAACCATGGAGTGAATGATGCTCTGGGGATGAACAACAACGCCGATTTTTTCAGCAGGTATATTAAAAAGCCAGTGAGCTTCAATCACCTCAAGTCCCTTGTTCATCATTGTTGCGGAGTCAATGGTGATTTTTGCACCCATTGACCATTGCGGGTGTTTCAGAGCCTGTTCAAGCCCGACATTTTTCAGCTCTTCTGCTGTTGTCTTGCGGAACGGTCCTCCCGAAGCAGTAAGAATGATGCGTTCAACATCCTCTGTCCGGTGACCCTCGAGTGACTGAAAGATTGCTGAGTGCTCGCTGTCAACGGGAAGCAGGCGAACATTATGTTTTTTTACCAGATCAGAAACCAGTTGACCTGCCACAACAAGGGTTTCCTTGTTGGCAAGGGCGATATGCTTCCCCGCCTTTATAGCGTTTACTGTGGGCACAAGGCCGGCAGCGCCGACTATAGCCGATACCACCATATCGGATCCATCAGCAGCGGCGATGGTAGAGGCTCCTTCTACACCGTAAAAAATTTCCGGTTTGTAATCTTCAAGCAGTGCCTCAAGCCTTTTTGCTGATTCTGCATCCTTGACTGAAACAGCATCAGGCATAAACTCCTTGATCTGTTCTGCCAGCGCCTTAACATCCTGTCCTGCGGCAAGGCACGAGATACTGAATTTTTCCGGATGCTGCCTGACGACATCAAGGGTACTTAGCCCGATTGAGCCGGTAGAGCCGAGGATGGTTAGTGATCTCATAATGAGTAAAAAAATTATCGGGCCAGGTGAATTATCGGCCTGAATTTATGCTTTTTAGTGAAGGCTTACAAATAACTGCTCATGACTCTCTTTCTGAAGAGGTTTTTTTCTTTTTGTAATCCACCGAAATTATATTATAATTGTGGCCTCGTAATGGGTTCCTAGCTCAGCTGGTTAGAGCGACTGGTTTACACCCAGTAGGTCGGGGGTTCGAATCCCTCGGGACCCACACATAAATTTCCCATTGACGACTAAAAGGCAGGTAACCCCTGCCTTTTATGTTTTCTGCCCCGTGAAAAGTTTTATTTCATTTATCCCGTCAGTTTCCCGGGATATTTCTTTCCACTCTCAGTCTTGCAACAGCGTCTTCAAGCTCAGCCTGTTCATGCTCACTGAGCGTGCCGGTACTTACGGAACTCATTGCGTCACTATCGTCAGAGTTTTCTTCTTCAATATGGACAGGAAAAAGGCTTGCAGGACGTTTTCCTAGAATTTCCTCGATCTGAGCGTATTGAAGCATCTCCTTCAGCAGCAGTTCATTCGCAAGCTGTTCAAGCTTGCCACGGTGCAGCGTCAGTAAATTGATAACGTTAAGGCGCGATGCCTCTACGATAGCCATTACCTCCCTATCGATAAGACGAGCAGTTTCCTCACCGTACTTTTTGTCAATACCCGGACTTCCGTAATAGGGGTTATTGCTTTCAAAGAACGAAAGGTTGCCAAGTTTTTCGCTCATCCCGTAAACCATGACCATGTTATAAGCGATACTTGTTACCTTTTCAAGATCATTCTGTGCTCCGGTCGAGATTTCGTTAAAAATAATCTCTTCGGCAATGCGTCCGCCGAGAAGGCCGCAAATACGAGCAAGAAGTTCGCTTTTCGTCATGAGATAGCGATCCTCAAGGGGGATGTTCATGGTATAGCCGAGAGCACTCATTCCTCTTGGAACAATGGATATTTTCTGGACAGGATCATTCTCTGCCATCATCCAGCTGATAATCGCATGACCAGCTTCATGATAGGCGACAATCTGCTTTTCTCGCGGATTGATAACCTTGTTCTTTTTTTCAAGTCCGGCAACCACACGCTCAATGGCATCCTCAAAGTCTTTCATCTCAATGCTCAGCTTGTTGCGTCGCGATGCCAGCAACGCAGCTTCGTTGGCGGCATTGGCAATTTCCGCACCTGCAAATCCGGGTGTCTGCGATGCAAGGGCTTTAAGGTTAACGTCCTTGGAAAGCGAGAGCTCCTTGGTGTGAACTTTGAATATATCAATACGTCCTTTGAGATCAGGTTTGTCAACCATGATCTGACGATCAAAACGGCCCGGTCTCAGAAGTGCCGAGTCAAGAACATCGGGGCGGTTTGTAGCGGCTATCAAAATGACCCCCTTGTCAGTTGCAAATCCGTCCATTTCAACAAGCAGCTGGTTCAGGGTATTTTCCCGCTCGTCATTGGCTCCCATCATGGCTCCTTTTCCTCGGCTGCGGCCCACAGCGTCGATTTCATCGATAAAGATTATGCAGGGGGCTTTTTCCTTGGCCTGCTTGAAAAGGTCGCGTACTCTTGCAGCACCGACACCGACAAACATCTCCACAAAGTCAGATCCGCTGATGCTGAAAAACGGCACATCAGCCTCACCGGCGACAGCTTTTGCCAGAAGGGTTTTTCCAGTGCCTGGAGGTCCTACGAGAAGGACTCCTTTTGGCAGTTTTCCGCCGAGTGTCGTATATTTTTTCGGATCCTTGAGGAAGTCGACCACCTCCATGACCTCAGCTTTTGCCTCGTCAAGTCCCGCTACATCTTTGAAGGTGATCCGGGTGTGTTCGTCAAGGTTTTCATAAAGTGCGGCCTTGTTTTTGCTGATATTCATGAACTGTGATCCCGGCCCGCCCATACGGCGGAAAACAAAAAAGTATATGCCTATCAGAAGACCAAAAGGCAGTATCCATTGCAGCAGTTCACTAATCCAGGTGCTGCTCGGAACTCCCTGGTACTTAATACCCTTTTTTTCAAGAAGCTCTATAAGCGTTTCATCCCGTACAGCATTGACATAAATTTCTTCCTGCTTTGATGTGGACTGAGGAAGAAACATGCCCGGGCCGTCTTTCTGAGGTTCCTTTATTGCTACACCAGTATTCATGCCTGGTTTCAGCTTCAAATAGATCCTCTCCTGAGCTATTTTTACTGATTCGATCTTGTCTTCCGCAATGAGTTTGCGGAATGTGCTGTAGGGGATTTCCTGTGTTGAGCCCGACCAGAAAAAGGCAAGCTGAACTCCTATGAGAAGAACAATGACGACCACATAATACATTATCGAGAATTTCGGGCGCGGTACGTTGTTTTCCGGTAGATTTTTATAGGGATTTGAGGGTTTACTCAGTTTTTTTGCCATCAATCATCAATCATGGTTATAATAAAGCGACTCAGGTCAGTGTTCACCGTTCGCGGATTCACGACATTCAATTTACGGGATTCTTCCATTTAAAGAAGCATCTGATAAGAAAACATATTATATATTACCAACATCTAAACTGTATTCCTGCAGTTATAAGTTTCATTTAGAGTTGCGGGTTTTTGTCTGACTGATTTTTCTGGCTTTATATCGCATGTTTTGATTGCGGTATGAAGCTTTTTTATAAAACAAGAGAGAGGCAGGGGAAGCAAATGAGCGTAGTTCGGGAGAAGACAAACGGCAGAATATCGGCATTGAAATCTCTCCTGTGTGTCGGCCTTGACAGCGATCCTGAAAAAATCCCGAAGCTTTTTTTTGAATATGAAAATCCTGTTCTTGAGTTTAACAGCTCAGTTATCAGAGCAACAAGTGATGTGGCCGTAGCCTATAAGCTGAATACCGCTTTTTACGAAGCCAGAGGTATTGCCGGATTACAGGATATGGAAAAAACACTGCTTCAAATTCCCGACACCGTCATGACCATTGCCGATGCCAAGAGGGCTGATATCGGCAACACAAGCAGAATGTATGCTCAGGCTTTTTTTGAGCACTGGTCATTCGATGCCGTAACCGTCGCTCCATACATGGGGTTTGACTCCCTCGAACCCTTTTTTGCTTATTCTGACAAGCTGGTATTTGTCCTTGGTCTTACCTCCAATAAAGGATCTGAAGATTTCGAGGAACAGCTGATGCAGAATGGCCAACCACTCTATCGCAGCGTCCTCGAAAAGGTCGCATCATGGAGCAGGAACGGAAACGGCGGCGTTGTGGTTGGTGCAACTAAAAGCACCTTGCTTCAAGAGATTCGTTGCGCAGTTCCCGGACTTTTTCTCCTGATTCCAGGGGTCGGTGCACAGGGTGGATCGCTTGAAAATGCAGTAAATTTTGGAGTTGATGGAAACCGCCAAAGTGCTGTTATCAATGTCAGTAGAAGTTTAATTTATCCCTCCGGGTCTTTTTCCAGTATAGACGATTATGAACGGGCGGTTGCCAGAGAGGCTGCAATAATTCATGCTGAAATGAAGCGTGTTTTATAGCTGCATTTGGTCCCGCAATCAATAATCTCTTAGCTTTACAGGCTTCCCGTTGAGGTTCTTAATGACGCTAAAACTAATAAGGTTATGTGTGGAATTGTTGGATATATAGGAAATCGCGAAGCAGCCCCACTGCTTCTGGCAGGGCTCAAACGCCTTGAATATAGAGGGTATGATTCTGCCGGGGTAGCTTTGTTGAATGAAAGTCTGCTGGTTATGAAGCAGAAAGGCAGCGTGAGCGGCCTTGAGGTTGCAACTGAGGGTCTGAGTAAGGAAATGAAGGCTGCAACAGTAGGCATAGGTCATACCCGGTGGGCTACTCATGGTGAACCAAGTGATATCAATGCTCATCCGCACCAGAACACCGTCGGTGACATCGCTGTTATTCATAACGGGATTATTGAAAACTATTCGGCACTGAAACAGGAGCTGATCTCTCAGGGTTATATATTTTCAAGCGATACCGATTCTGAGGTGCTGGTGCACCTGATCGACAGGATATGGAAAAGTGATTCCTCGCTTGACCTTGAGTCGGCTACCCGTAACGCGCTTCGTCATGTCGATGGCGCATACGGTATTTGTGTCATCTCTTCTCGAGAGCCTGACAAGATCATTGTTGCCCGTAAGGGTAGCCCTCTGGTGATCGGTATCGGTACCGGTGAATATTTCATTGCATCTGACGCTGCTCCGATTGTCGAGCATACCAATAAAGTGGTTTATCTCTCTGATGGTGAGCTGGCTGTCGTGAAAAAGGATGGCTACGTTGTCAAGACGATTGAGAATGTTGAGCAGCAAAAAATTATAACCGAACTTGATTTTTCCCTGGAAAAAATAGAGAAAGGCGGCTTTGAGCATTTCATGCTCAAAGAGATTTTTGAACAGCCAGCCGTTATGCACGATGTCATGAGGGGACGGGTTCGACTCGATGAAGGTCGGATTTGTCTTGGCGGTATCGAGGATTATCTCGACCGCCTGAAGCAGGCGAAGCGTATAGTTATTTGTGCCTGTGGAACAAGCTGGCATGCCGCTTTGATTGGTGAATATCTTATTGAGGAGTTTGCCCGCATTCCGGTAGAGGTTGATTATGCCTCAGAGTTCAGGTATCGCAATCCCATTGTCGGTGTTGATGATGTGGTAATTCTTATTTCCCAGTCGGGTGAAACTGCCGATACACTTGCCGCCCTCCGCACAGCCAAGGAAAAAGGGGCTCTGGTGATGGGGATATGCAACGTTGTAGGCTCTACGATTGCCCGTGAAACCCTGTGTGGTATGTATACCCATGCCGGGCCAGAGGTAGGAGTGGCCTCGACCAAAGCATTTACAGCACAGGTAATCATGCTCTACATGCTTGCTCTTGCACTCAGTAGAGGAAGAACCCTTTCGCAGGACGAGATTACCCTGAATCTCAAAGAGCTTTCACGTCTTCCTGAAAAAGCTGCACGTATTCTTGAACTCGACAGTCAGATCAAGGATATCGCTGAACGCTTCAAGGACGCGAAAAACGCGCTCTATCTCGGGCGCGGCTTCAACTTCCCGGTTGCTCTTGAAGGGGCGTTGAAACTCAAGGAGATATCGTACATCCATGCCGAGGGTTATCCTGCAGCCGAAATGAAGCACGGTCCCATTGCCTTGATTGACAAGGATATGCCGGTTGTGTTTATCGCTACCCGCGACAGCACCTACGCCAAAATCCTCAGTAATATTGAGGAAGTGCGCAGCCGTAAAGGCAGGGTTATTGCTATAGCCAATGAAGGAGACCAGGAAGTGAGTCGTCTTGCCGAACATGTCATCTATATTCCGCAATCTTCAGGGCCGATTACACCTCTCTTAACGGTCATCCCTCTGCAACTCCTTGCTTACCATATTGCCACCCTCCGTGGCTGTAATGTTGACAGGCCGAGAAATCTTGCAAAATCGGTCACAGTCGAATAACGGCAGAATCGTTCAGGCTGCACATCTTCATTTGTAATAAAACAGGGAATGGCGTAACAGCTTTCCTTGTTTTATTGTTTTCAGTTGGAATTATATGTCTGGTTCCAAAATTCATCCTATGCAGGCTGCCTCGCGGGGAGCTTGCCGTACCAGCATCTGAGCGGGCCCTCCTCAATCATGATTGCGCAGTAGTTGCACTCGATGCAACGCGATGCCGTCTGCCTTCCCTCCTGTAGTTTCCGCACAATGTTCGGCTCGATAACGAACGGACGCGACATGGAAATAAAATCAGCCGTGCCGCTATCGAGCACACCGGTGATATTCTCAAGCGTATGGATGCCGCCGACGGCAATGACGGGAATCGAGACTGCTTGCCTGATCGCTTTTGCGGCATCGAGATTGTACCCTCGCCATGGCTTGGGCGATGGCATGGCCAGGCGAAGCAGAGGCGCAAGGGCCTTCTTTACCGCTGTAGGCAGCGACTTGAACCTGAAGTTGCTGGCACGCAGCGCTTCTGCAGGAAAGATAGGGCCCCGCATGATCGAAAGCCCCTCCTCCACCGTGCCCGAAGAAACCTCTATGGCCGAACATCCAGAAGCTTCGAGCAGACATGCGATTTCTACAGCTTCAAGAGGCCGCATCCCTCCCCGCCGGTGATCGTATCCGTTGATTTTGGCCAGCACGGGATAGTCGCCCTCCTCTGCTTTGATGCGGCGGAGTATTTCCGAGACGATGCGGAACTTGTTCGCAATCGAACCTCCCCACCGGTCGCGGCGCCGGTTCGTATAGCTTGAAAGGAACTCTGCAAGGAGGTAACCGTGCGCCAGATGGAGCTGGACACCGTCAAACCCCGCTTTTCTTGCCCGCCCGGCAGCCGCAACAAAGCTGCCGATGATTGTTTCAATCTCCCTTTCACTGAGTTCCTGCGGTCGTTCCTCGTTGAAGATGAAGTCCTTCAGCGGCGAAGGGGCGAACGTAGGCCTGCCGGTTACTGCCGAACGTGTCTGGCGTCCGCAGTGGGCAATCTGCAGGATGATCGGTGTACCGTGACCGTGAACCGCATCCGTGAGCTTCCGGTATGCCGGAATCAGCGAGTCATCGTTTATCATCAGCATGTTGGCGAGGCTGCTCTTCCCGTCCTGCTGCACACCCGCATAGCCGGTAATGATGGCGCCAGCCCCCCCTTCTGCAAGCGCCGTGTAGAGTTTTTTATGAGCTGCACCGGGCGCTCCGCTCCCGTCGGCCAGACTTTCATGCGTGGCGGAACGTATGAGGCGATTCTGCAATATCATCCCCGCAAGGGTCGCCGGTCGGAAAAGGTCAATGGTCATAATGGTCATATTGTCAATTAATCAATACAATTATGACATGTTAACCAATCGAACCCCAAAAAAACAAACGGCTTTCATGCCCGCTGAAACTCCAAGGCTCTGGATTTCACACTCCCCGATTTAGAAGGCAACAAGGTCTCGCTTTCGGGCTACCATGGCAAACGGGTTGCTTGTGTTCTACCCCGCAGACGATTCTCTGGTCTGCACCACGCAGCTCAACAGTTATCTGGACAACTATACCGAATTCAACAAGCGATGCTTTACCTCGTAAATATTTTGTCGATTTTTTTCATGCAACTATTACTCCTAATAGCAAGTTCAGTAGAAAGTTAGGTACCTATTTTTCCACTACAATTGAGATAGTGTATGCAAGGTCATATTGTTATTACAGGGGCTACCGGCGTCATAGGTGCTGAACTTGTCCTGAAGCTGATTGAGAGGGGCGAAAAAGTTGTTCTTCTCTCCCGTTCTCCAGAGAGCGCCGCAAAGAAAATACCTGGAGCTGCCGGCTATGTAAAGTGGGATCCGTATATGGAAAGCGGTGAGTGGGCGGGTTATATTAATGGAGCAAAGGCCGTCATTCATCTCGCTGGGAAGCCCCTGCTTGAAAGCCGCTGGAATGAAGCGCACAAGGAAGAGTGTTATAATTCCAGGATTCTCGGTACGCGGCATATGGTGTCAGCGATTGCCGGTGCGGCAATAAAGCCGGAGGTTTTTATTTCTGCATCTGCTATTGGCTACTATGGCTCTTTTGATCGCTGTAGTGATACTCCTGCTATTGTTGAGTCCGGCCCTAAGGGCAAGGATTTCCTTGCGAAAATCTGTATCGATTGGGAAAAGGAGGCGCTTGAAGCTGACGCGATGGGTGTGCGTCTTGTCCTTTTGAGAACTGGTATTGTGCTCTCAACAAAAGGGGGAATGCTGCAGAAAATGCTCGCGCCCTTTAACTTTTTTCTTGGTGGACCTATTGGTTCCGGTTTGCAGTGTATCTCCTGGATTCATATTGACGATGAGATTGCCTGCATACTTGAAGCACTCAATAATCCTTCTTACAAAGGCCCGATCAATGCTGTCAGTCCTGAACCCGTTTCTATGAAAGATTTTGCCGCTCAACTGGGTGAGGCTCTTGGCCGGCCATCCCTGTTGCCGGTACCGAAATTCGCAGTTCAGCTTCTTATGGGTGAAGGCGGTCAATATGCCGTGCAGGGTCAGAACGTAAAGCCTGGTTTTCTTCAGGCTCACAACTTTTCTTTCAAGTATTCCCGTCTGGCGGAAGCACTTTCAGATCTTGTGAAAAACAAGAAATGAAACACGTGAAGATCAAACATTAATAAAGGAGAGTGTCATGGGCACAAGAGGACGTGAAATTGTCGGAGAGAATCTCCCTCGTGTACTTGAACTGCTTAACAAGGCATATGCCGACGAATGGCTCGCCTATTATCAGTACTGGATTGGATCAAAGGTAGTGCAGGGGCCAATGAAAGATGCGGTGATTGTCGAACTTCTTCAGCATGCGGCCGATGAACTCCGTCATGCCGGGATGATAACAACAAGGATCATTCAGCTTGGCGGGACTCCAATTACCAGTCCCCGAGAGTGGTTTACCTGGTCAAACTGTGGCTACGCAGCGCCAGATGATCCATTTGTGAAAAAGATTCTTGAGCAGAATATTGCAGGCGAGCAGTGTGCTATTAATGTATACAACAGCATTATCGGTGAGATCGGGCTTAAGGATCCGGTTACCTACAACCTTGCCGTACAGATTCTTCAGGACGAAGTCGAACATGAAGAAGATCTGCAGGCTCTTGTGGAAGATCTTGGTGTTTTTCTCGTTAAGCCGTAACAGCTGTTTACGTTCCCTCGTAATACTTACAAAGCCAGAAAGAGCTTGTTTTCTGTCTGGCTTTGTATAGAATAATTCAAAAGCTTAGTAGCGCTCTCTTCTTTCCGGCCTTTCTTCGCGAGGTCTCGCTTCGTTTACCTTTATAGTGCGGCCTTTCAAATCTTTGTCATTCATTGATTCGATGGCTTCACGAGCTTCACTTTCATTTGGCATGTCGACAAATCCGAACCCTTTGGAACGTCCTGAAAATTTGTCGTTTATGATGTTCGCGTTCTCGACCTGACCGAATTGAGAGAAGGCATCACGAAGATCATCTTCAGTAACAGTGTAAGGCAAATTACCAATGTAAATATTCATTGTTAGTCTCAGTAAGCAAGTGCATTGATAGAAAGAAGCGCCGACAAGTAACCAAAGCACAAATTACCTGCTTAGCGATCAGACAACCATTGGCTGATTTCTGTGGGTAATTTATCGTAATTAATAGTTGTTTTCAAAAATATAATACTCTCAAATGATAAAATTATACGCCTTGCTTGAGCCTTGACCGATACTCGTTTTTTATGTAAAAAGCAGTTTTTCCGCTTGAATCGGCAAGAAAATGCTGCGTTATTTGTTTCGTTTCTCCGGCACCATTTTTTACAGTATCTTTGGTTATGATGAGAGAATGCCCCCTGGACCGCCTTCGTTAATACTACTGAAATCTCTACATTTGCGTAATAAAAGCAGATGGAATTTTGGTTTTAGTTAATTATATAACTACATATACGTAGTTCTCGTTAATAATTAAGGCTACTTAAATTTCATTGAATCTATTCATGCGTAAAAGATTTTTGACAACGATGCTTGTCCTGTCGGCGGCATCGTTGTTTCAGCAAGGAACAGCATATGCCGCCTCTGCAGTGGTTACCGATTCTGGGACTACAGCATGGATGTTGACCTCTACAGCACTTGTTCTTCTTATGGTTCCAGGGCTCGCCATGTTTTATGGTGGACTTGTCAGAACGAAAAACGTTCTTGGCACCATGATGCATAGTTTTTCTGCTATGGTTATTATCGGTGTTCTCTGGCCGCTGGTTGGCTATGCGCTGAGTTTCGGTCATGGTATTCTCGGTGGATTTGTAGGATGGGATAGCAGGTATTTCATGCTGCAGGGCATTGATGATACTATAATGCCTACCCATATCCCGGAGTATGTGTTC
>CAIVSG010000105.1 GCA_903908555.1 uncultured Chlorobiaceae bacterium
AAGCTTCAGCAAGAGGTCTATAAGGGCCGGGCGATTATGCAGCGTATGAAGGGAAAGCCGCTGAACTGGATCTGGCTTGCGAACTATATGATGAACCGGTTTACAGGGAGACTTACGCCGGAGAGTTATTTGTGAAAAAAGGAAGAAGTTGGCAGTGGGCAGTTATGAGAAAAAAGTGCTGAGTGCTTTTTCGAAGTGCTGAGTGCTGAGTGCTGAGTGCTGAGTGCTGAGTGCTGAGAAAGAAAGATGTTTGGCTGTTGGCGGTTTTGGGGAATAGGAGTTATGGGCCAGGATAGGGAGAGATTCCTGGCTGACGCTTGGAACGATTGTTGGGATGGCCCTATGCGGGATTGCAATCTCCTTTGCATGGAGGCCACCGGAGTGGACTTTTGCCCGATACCTAAACAGAGCGGGAACATCAATAATGTAACAAAAAAATATTCTTGAATAATATAATTGTTGCGCTACATTGTAGCTACATTGCTGATTGATACAATAAAATAGAGGAACAGACATGATTGCTAACTCTGTTGTGAGGGCAAGAATTGACGAGAAAACCAAAGCCGAGGCTTCCGCTGTACTGGCTTCCATCGGGCTCACTGTATCCGATGCAGTAAGACTTATGCTGAAAAGGGTTGCTGCTGAAAAGGCATTGCCTTTCGAGCCACTCATCCCCAATGCTGAAACGATTGAAGCGATTGAAGAGTGCCGCCGGGGAGGGCTGAAACAGTACGATTCTATCGCGGATTTAATACAGGAATTGAATGAGGAAGATTAAAGCCTCGAGCAGTTTTAAACGTGACTATCGCAGGGAGAAATCAGGCATACACGGGAAAAAACTTGATACGCTTGTCGCTGTAATCGTAAACCTTCTTGCAGCCGACAAGGCCTTGCCCCCTAATGCAGTAGATCATGCACTTATTGGACAGTTAGTTGGTTGTCGTGATTGCCACATCAAGCCTGATCTGATTCTGATCTACCGGAAAACCGATGACGGAGTGCTTGAGTTGGTTCGACTTGGTTCTCATAGTGAGCTGGGGTTATAAAGCAAAAGCCCCAGTTTGTGGCATGGGGCTTGGTATAATAGCATCTCGCTTGTTCAGCGGTTCTGTGCAGTATGGAAAATTGACAGGATAGAAACCGTTTTGTTGTCCGAAGTATAGATAACGCAGTATGGGACATCAGAAAAGTACAACTCACGGGTATCCGTTATCTTACCTGACTTCGCACTATTGGGATACGGCACGAACTGTTTCTTTGTTTTTTCCACAATCTTCAAGACAGTCTGTCTTGCTGTTTTTTCGCTGTCTTGCTTGATATAATGCTCAAGGGTATCATTTAGCGCTGTATGACGCGCCTCTTTTCCATGAAGAGATTTGCGCATGGATGCACGGCCCAGTGTGCCCAGACGTATACCGGAAATACAAGGCGAACAAATCGAACCCTATCCTTGAACCAAGCGATGACCTCAATAAAGGGGATCATGTGGCACGCCCTACCAGCGAAACCGTTGATCTACCAGTCATATTCTCATTGCAACACGTCCAGAGTGGTAAATTCTGCTGCTCCATATTAGATCACAAGCAAAAAGGAGATTTCGCAGACGCGCTCTACCGAAGAAAAAACTTCACCTGGAATGACCTTTATCACAACAATCATAAGAAACTCGGTGTTGAGCCCCTTCCTGTCGGCAGGATAAAAGCCACCAAGCCAGCCTTTATGACTGAAGATGTAGACAAGTATGAAGTAATTCGATTTTTCAAAAGAAGATGGGCGTGTTGTCGGGTTCAGGAAAAGCAACGTGTTCTATATCTTATGGATCGATTGCAAGTTCAAACTTTACGATCACTGACCATAGAGCCTTATGCGCCCTTGATCTTATCCAGATAGTCTGACCATGCCTGCATCATCCTTGTCCGCTCTTCGAGATGCTTTGATCGGTTGTATGCGAAACCGAGCTGAGAGGATGCAGTGGACAGTCGGGAAAGAAAGTACTGCTGAGGGTTGAGAGGGGAAGAAGGAAATCAGTGGGCAAGTGGGCAGTGGGCAGTGGGCAGTGGGCAGTGGGCAGTGGGCAGTGGGCAGTGGGCAGTGAAGAGATTTGGGGAATGGGGCTTATAGGGCCTATAGAATATGGATTGAGTACGTAAAAAAAGCCCGTTCGGTGGAACGGGCTTTTTTTTGTGGAGATGGCGGGAGTCGAACCCGCGTCCAAAACATTGCTTGATAAAGCTACCACACTCATCTCAGGTGTTTAGTGTTTCGCGAATCGTTGCTACACCTGTAAAGTCCGATTCACTATCC
>CAIVSG010000106.1 GCA_903908555.1 uncultured Chlorobiaceae bacterium
CCGTAATGAGATGAAGGGCTTTTTGAGAGCTCTTTGCGGTGAGTACATCCCGTCAGGTTCCGGCGGAGACCTTGTGCGTGACGGTGCAGGCATTCTGCCGACCGGTCGCAACATCCATGCCATAGACCCGTGGCGCATTCCTTCAGAACTTGCATTCAAGCGTGGCAAACAGATTGGCGAAACCATTCTGAAGCGCCACACAGAAGAAAACAACGGTGAGTACCCTGAAACAATTGCGCAGGTACTCTGGGGTCTTGATACCATCAAGAGCAAGGGAGAGGCAGTTGCGGTAATCATTCACCTCATGGGTGGTGAACCGGCATACGACGCGCAGGGTAAAATAAGCCACTACCGCCTTGTTCCGCTCGAAAAGCTTGGCCGCCCGAGAATTGATGTATTGATCCAGATCAGCTCGATCTTCCGCGATACATTTGGAGTGCTTGTCGATCATCTTGATAAACTGGTCAAAGATGCAGCAAAAGCAATCGAGCCACCTGAGATGAACCATATCAAAAAACATGTAGATGCTGCATTGAAAGAGGGTAAAGATTTTGAGAGCGCCACTTCGCGCCTCTTTACCCAGGCACCGGGAGCTTATGGTTCTCAGGTTGAGGAACTTGTAGAAGATTCTGCCTGGGAATCTGAAGAGGACCTCGACAACATGTTCATCAAACGTACCGGTTTCGCTTATGGCGGAAACCGCTACGGTGACCAGCAGTCTGATATACTGAAAGGCCTGCTCAGCACTGTTGATCGTGTTGTGCAGCAGGTAGACTCGGCCGAATTCGGCATTACTGATATCGACCGCTACTTCTCTTCTTCAGGAGCGCTGCAGCTTTCTGCCCGACGCCGCAATCCTAAAGGAGATAATGTTAAACTTAACTACGTTGAGACCTTTACGGCTGACGTGAAAATTGATGATGCTGATAAAGCCTTAAAGGTCGAGTTCCGTTCAAAACTGCTCAACCCGAAATGGTTTGAGACCATGCTTGATCAGGGTCATAGCGGCGCAGCCGAAATCAGCAACCGCTTTACTTATATGCTTGGCTGGGATGCTGTCACAAAAGGAGTTGACGACTGGGTATACAAGGAAGCGGCGGAAACTTACGCTATGGATCCGAAGATGCGCGAGCGCCTTATGAAGGTCAATCCAAAAGCCTTCAAAAACATTGTAGGCCGTATGCTTGAAGCCAGTGGGCGCGGTATGTGGAGCGCGGACCCTGAGATGATCGAAAAACTGCAGGAAATTTATTCTGATCTCGAAGATCGCCTTGAAGGCATCGAGATTTCGTAAACCTCAGAACAACCCGATTACAGCAGAAAAGCACGGCTCGCCCCGTGCTTTTCTGTTTCTTATACTTGTCATTTCGAATGAAGCATGAGACAATCACACAGAAGAATGAGAGTCATAACAAGTTTCTTTTTTGCTGATCCGTTTGGTATATTTTATAAAATATGTACTTATGGACATAGGAAAGGGAAATATTATACGCAGCATCTGCCGATCCCTTGAGGTTCTGCTTTTTTTTGTGATCTCTATTGTCGGCTTCAACGTTCTCGTCAAATCAACATCTCTCAACTCAAAATCAAAGACAAAGTCACAATATGGCGGGATGCTCGCCCCTCGTGAACTTTCTGCCTCTGAATCCTCTCTTGCTTTACACTACCCTCTTGAACGTATACACGCCTTTGGCAGATCACTGCACAAAATAAGCTCTTCATCATTTACAATACATTCAGGGACTCCCCCATTCCCTGATGTTCCGCATCACCAGCATCTCCCTGTAATGCAAAGGGGATGGAATGGAAACAATCATGATCTTTCCATTGCATCCCCTTTGCACAAACCGGACAACCTCTTTCAGCAAAATCCCGTCTTACTGATTTGATTCCTCCCTATTCGGTTACCTTTTGCGACGTACCACTCTTGAGCCATTGATGGATCACTAAACCGGAAACTCCACCCTTGTGGAGAGATTGGGGGTATTAACATTGTATTGACCAAGTTACACCTATGCATTTTGTGTTCCTTACCATGGAAGCCACAAACAACAGCTCACTAAAAGCTGCTGCTGATGAGCTGAACAGGAAGTTTCATATCGGTCTGGAGGTTTCTGTCTTCAGTCTTGGCCTTCATAACAGTAAAAAGCTCTGGGAAACGCTTGAACATACTCTTCCGAATGCAGATGTCGTATTCGGCTCGATGCTCTTCAGCGAGGAAATTGTACGTCCGCTGGAAAAACTGCTTGGAAGTCTTACCTGCCCTGTCTGCATGATTACAAGCAATCCAGCGCTGATCACCCAGACAAGGCTTGGCAAATTTTCTCTTGGCAAAAGTAACAAAGAGGAACCAAAGGAATCGAATATTTTCAAGCAATGGGCTTCGAAACTGATGCCAAAGCAGAGCCACGGGGAAAGCCAACGGCAACTGACGCTCGTCCGTAATGTCAGTAAAATAATGAAGTACCTGCCTGGCAAAGCTCGCGATATCCATACCTTTATTGCCGCCCACCAGTTCTGGCTGAACGGTTCACAGGAAAATATGGAACGATTCCTTTCCCTGCTGGTTGACCGTTACGTCCCCGGTTGGAAAGGCAGGCTCCCTCAGGAAGATCCTCTCTTCTACCCTGATGCGGCAATATGCCATCCCGAAGCGACTGAACCTTTTTTCTCTTCTACGCTCTTTCTTGACTGGCTGAAGAAGAACAAACCAAACCTTGAGTCAGGACTGGTAGTAATTCTTGCAATGCGCTCAACAGTATTGAGCAAAAACATGGCGCACCTTAACTATCTGATACACTCATTTGAATCAAAGGAAATCAAATGCTGCATCGCCTATAGCGGCGGTCTTGATTTTCGTCCGGTTCTCGACCGGTTTTTCAACTCCGAAACTCCAGGTGCTCTGAAGCCTGCACTCTTGATCAATGCCACAGGATTTTCGCTTGTCGGCGGCCCTGCTGAAAACAAGGCCCCTGAAGCGGTAGCAGTACTGAAAAAACTCGATATTCCCTGCCTGAATCTTATTCCTCTGTCATTCCAGCCTATTGAGCAGTGGCGCGAAAGCAATCTTGGCCTGACACCACTGCAAACTGCTTTGAGTGTAGCAGTAACTGAACTGGACGGTTCCATTGAACCCCAGATCTATGCCGGAACTGAAACCGGGAGTGAACGGACAATCCCCCTTGAAGCTGAAGTCAACATTATTTCTGAAAGAGTACAACGGTTTCTCAGGCTTCAGGATAGAGCGGCCCATGACAAGAAAATTGCCATTATACTTTTCAATTTCCCGCCAAATCTCGGCAATGCCGGTACGGCAGCTTATCTCAACGTTTTTGAGAGCCTGCACCGGTTGCTGCTTGAGATGAAAACTGCAGGGTACATGGTGGATGTTCCTGACACGACTGAAGCATTGAAAGATCGATTACTTGAAGGCAACCGCCTTGTATACGGAACCGATGGCAATGTTGACGCTCATTTGCCTGTTGATGAGTACCGCAGACTCTTTCCTGCCTATGAGGGAATAGAACCATTCTGGGGAGACGCTCCCGGTGAAATTCTCAATGACCGTACCCGCTTTCATATTCTCGGTTGCTCACTGGGAAATATTTTTATCGGCCAGCAACCCAGTTTTGGATATGAACGCGATCCGATGCGACTTCTCATGGCAAAAGATGCCGCGCCGAACCATGCATTTGCAGCATTCTATACATGGATTGAACATTGCTTCAACGCCGATGCCGTACTTCATTTCGGAACACATGGCGCACTTGAGTTTATGCCAGGCAAACAGGTTGGACTTTCAAGCTTGTGCTGGCCAAAGAAACTTATCGGCGCTCTTCCCAACTTTTACTGCTATTGCGTCAATAATCCGAGCGAAGGCGCTATTGCCAAACGTCGTGGATTCGCCACACTGGTAAGCTATCTTTCACCCCCTCTGGAACATGCCGGCCTCTACAAAGGTTTGCGGAAACTCAAAGATCTGGTTGCCGGGTACAGGAACAATCCCTCAGATGAGTTGCTTGATGAGATCAAGGAGCTCGCAATAGCTCTGGAGATTGACAGCGACCAGAATAATGCGCAGGCCGAGGAGTTCCTCACAACACTGAACAGTGAGCTTTACCTGATTGAGGAGCGAATGATTCCGCTTGGACTGCATATCATGGGCGAAGCCCCTTCACCTGAAAGTGTCAGCGATAATCTGGCTCTCCTTGCCGAACACACGCGCCCTGAACTTGAGGGTAAGTCTCTACCGGAACTGATCTGCAATCATCTGGACTACAATTACCAGCAGACACTGGATCAATTGGGAACTAACCGGGAAGCTCAAGAGAGATGGCGACAGGTATCGGCAATTTCCCGTGAAGCTGTCAAACGTTTTACCGGACATTTTGATGTGGAAAAAAATTTTAACCTTCCTCTGTCAAGATTACTTGAAGGAAGCCTAGCTGTCAGAATATCGACAGCAGACGACTATCTGCATAAAACAGCAGGCATAAAACCGGGAGAACTGAAGCGCCTCTGGCATTTCATGAACATCGTTCTCATAAATCTTGCTGAAAATCACGAACTTAAGGCTGTGCTGCATGCGCTTGAAGGCAAGTTCATTCCGCCCTCCCCTGGCAATGACCTTGTTCGCAACCCTGACATCGTGCCGACAGGCAGAAATATTCACAGCCTTGATCCTTATACCATTCCTTCTTCCTTCGCTCAACAGGCAGGAAAACGATCTGCCGAAGAGCTGCTTCTGCAATACCAAAAGGAGAGCGGCGACCTCCCCGAATCCATTGCTCTGATCCTTTGGGGAACAGATAACCTGAAAAGTGACGGCGAAGGAGTTGCACAGGCTCTGGCGCTTATGGGTGCAAAAGCTAAAACAGATGAACTTGGAAAAATCGGCGATGTTGAGCTTATCCCTCTCATTGAACTCGGACGGCCCCGTATAGACGTGGTCATGACCATCAGCGGCATTTTCAGGGATCTTCTATCCGTGCAGGTCAGACTGCTTGACAAGGCCGCCCGTCTGGCTGCCGGAGCTGATGAACCCGATGAAATGAACTTTATAAGAAAGCATGTGCAGAAGGAGATGCTTGAGAGAAACTGTTCCTTTGAGGAGGCCTCGAACAGGGTTTATTCAAATGCACCCGGAAGCTATGGGGCAAATGTAAACCATCTGGTTGAAAGCAGCACCTGGGAAGAGGACAATCAGCTTGCAGAAGCCTTTGTCACCCGGAAAAGCTTCGCAGTATCATCTGCAGGTCACTGGGATGAGTGCCCTGATGCCCTTCGCTCTGCGCTCAAAAATGTTACCCTGACATTCCAAAATATCGACAGCTATGAAATCGGTATTTCTGATATTGATCATTATTATGAGTATCTTGGCGGTGTTTCAAAAACTGTGGAACACCTTAGTAAAACCAAACCGAAAGTGATGGTTGGCGATATCGATGGTGTGGGAACAAAGCAGCGGATCTGTTCTCTTGA
>CAIVSG010000107.1 GCA_903908555.1 uncultured Chlorobiaceae bacterium
CAATTTATAAACAGTATATGCTCGACCGTCTAAACAGCAATACTTCCCCCGCAGGTGAACCCAGCACCAGCGGTACAAGCAAAACAATGGTCTCCTATCGAAATCGGTGTCCCTTTTTGCGGAAGTTCCACGAGAGTAGAAATATGCCTTCTGCTACCTTTGTGAGGTAACTGAGCGGCAATGTTGAAATCACAATCAAACATATAGCCGTCCCAATTTACGGAAATAAGGGAAGAGCACATCAGCCCAGAAATCGTACAAGGGTTGAATCTTTCTTCCAGTTTTTGCAGATAGTCATCCAGGTTACCTGAACTCTCCAACCAGTTGCGAAAACGCCCCAGTGGCACGTTGGCAAAGGTAAAAAGATTGTTAAACGCTATGCCAAATTTCCGGAGCAATTCTTTTCTGAATCTCTCCTCTGCCTGACCTTGAGGTACCGGCAAAAAAGCTCCAGTTGGATTGACAGCTATATCAAGTACCAAGCCGCTTTCTTCAATGCCATATCCAATCGAATTAAGGTGCTGCAACATCTCAATACTTTGCTCCCCAACTCCTGAACCCCGCATTGTATTGGTCTGTGAGCTGGTTACCGAAGGCAGTGATGCAACGATGGTAACCCGATGATTGCGATAAAGTTCGAGAAGTTCGGTCGATTCCGGACGGGCGAGTGCAACCAGATTGGTGCGGACAATCAACTTTGGAGTCAATGGTACCAGCCCACTGACAAGCCGAGGCAAATGTGGGAATAGCTCAGGAGCGCCACCGGTAATATCTATCGTATCAAAATTGAATCGACCAGCACAGGCAATCACATCTTCTACAGTTTGCATTCCCATTGACTCTGTTCGTGTAGGACTTGCTTCAAGATGGCAGTGCTTGCAGGCGATGTCACAGGTTAGCCCCACATTTACCTGAAGCCAGGTTGTGTCGTTTTTGGTCAGTTCAAGACCGTGTGAGTGCAAAGTTTCCTGAAAAGTCATTCAATTCTCCAAAAAATTACATTGAAACTTTTTCTGCAATCTTTCTCATCTGGATGCCATGTGCCAATGAAGCACCGCCTCTAATGGCATTGGTAACATGGACAGCTTCGGTCATTTCTTCCAGATTTGACCCTTTTTCAAGGCATGCGTTTGTATAGGCGTCAATGCAGTAGGGGCACTGAACAGCATGTGCAACCGCCAGGGCGATTAAGGACTTTTCCCTCTCAGTTAAAGCTCCTTCTGCGAAAACAGCACCATAGTAATCAAAGAACTTTTTAGCCAGGTCAGGTGCGTCTTTGCCAATGTCAGGGAATTTTGCAAGGTCAGCCGGGTCATAATACGTTTCCAAAGTTTTTTCCTCCCTTGAATATGAATGTTACTGCCCACTCAGTGTAAATTGGGTTATTGCCTATCAAGTTACTATGCCAAAACCTTTTCAAGAATCTCCGCAGCCGTTTTTACGTATCCAGGGCATCTGGATGTAAAGTACCCTTTACCGGCTGCTGACTTAACACCTTCCGGTGTTCCCATGTCCGTTTCCAGCAGCTCAGAACAGGTTAGGTACTTGTGGCGGGCTTTGAATTGCTTGTTAAACTCTGCAAGCCGCTTGAAAGTTTCATTATCTGCACGAGAATCACTTTCGGCAGTTTTGCCGTGCTTCATGCCAATAACCATGTATGCACCAGTAATCGCACCACATTCAGACCCCTTCATCCTGATTATCGCAAACAAATTCATGGAAAAGCCGTCGTGCGTTCTCGATGTTTACAGAAAACTGAC
>CAIVSG010000108.1 GCA_903908555.1 uncultured Chlorobiaceae bacterium
ATATCAAAAAAAATATACGCCAATATACTTACTGTTGTCAAACCTTATAACTGTCAACTTGAAAGTATAGTTATATCAGATGATTTTTTTAAAGAGTTAGTTTTAACTCATCATTACTCAAAAGAAATTTATTATCGCCTATTGATTCCAGAACTTATCAATGAAGAAAAAGTACTTTATCTGGATGCTGATATTATAATTAATGGTTCTATAAAAGAACTTTATAACCAAAATATTAATGATTATTATGTCTGCGCAATTGAAGATCCATTTTTTGACCGATATTCAGAGTTGGACATAAAGAAAGAATTCAGATATTTCAATTCCGGTGTTATGCTTATAAATGTTAAAAAATGGAGAGATACTGACCTTCACAAAAAAGTTATAGCTTTTGTTGAAAAAAATTATAAACTCGTACATTTCCCTGATCAAGATGCTTTAAATGCACTCATTTGTGGGAACTGGAAAAGATTGCCCTTAAAGTATAATTTAACAATGATTCTCGATAATAATTATGAAAATGAATTTCCATGTTTCAGCAGAGAAGAATTGAGAGAAGCAAAATTAAATCCGATAATTATTCATTACACCGGGGGATCAAAGCCCTGGCATTTAAAAAATATCCACCCATATAAAAATTTATATTGGAAATATTTGTGGATGACTCCTTATAGATTTTCCATACCAACTGAATTACAGCCAGAAAATCTGTTGAGAAGTCTTGTACCAAAATCAATAAAAAATATCTTTAAAAATTTTATCAAAACTTAACCGCCAGCAAATATATCTGTATTTTTTTGTGTGATCTGGCATAAGCAATAGATTCATGATAAATGAGAATGTGATAAGGGAGCCTCTTCCTTACGGAAAAAAATCGAAATCGCTTGATTTTATTGGCTTTGCCAAGAGGTATGGCTTGTTTATTCTTGTCATCGGCTCGTTTTTATTTACGATTTCTGTTCCCATTGTTCTATTGATCAGGAAACCTAATTATGAGGTTAAAGCGCTCATGCGGGTAGATCCGATTATTCCCTCGTTGATTACTACAAGTGAAGATCCATCGATCATTAATTACTATCAGGACTATGCACGAACTCAGTCACTAAGAATGATGTCTTTTGATGTTCTTAAAAAAACCGTTGAAAAATTATCACCGGATGAAAGGGCTTCACTTTTTCCAAGAGGGATGGCCCCAGATCAATGTGCAAACATTCTTTCTTTTATCATTAAAACAAACCCTTTGATTGGGACACACCTCATTGAAATAACTGCTTCAAGTCCCAAGAAAGAAGGTCTTGCCCCGCTTGTCAATAATTTTATGCGGGTGTTTCTTGAAAAAGTCCGAAAAAACTCCGAGATGCAGGACAATGAGCGACTTTCATTTTTAAAAAGTAAAAAGCAGGCGTTGGTAACTGAGGTCAGTTCAATCGAGAATCAACTGATACTTCTCACCAAAGATATTAACACAGCAACTTTTTCAGAAGCTTACAATCTTGCCGGGAAAAAAACTGAAGAACTGCAGATACTTTACATCAAATCACTTGGCGAACAAATAGCTGCTAAAACTCAATTTGATGAAAAAGCCAAATTAAATACCCAGATTAAAAGCCTTTCGCTGGAACCTATGGTTGACGAGATGGTGATGAAAGACGCATCTCTTAATCTTACAAGTTCCTGGACCTATCAGCAGCAACAGCAGATGAGAAGTTCTACCGATGGATTGACTAAAAGTAATCCAGACCGTATATACATTGAGGAGAGGATGAAAGCAATGCAGCAATACGAAAAAAAACAGAAGAACGAACTCAATAAAAGTGCACATAAAATTCTCTATGGCAAACGTGACTTTGATCTGAACAAAGAGCTGATAATAGCTAAAACAGACCTTGAAAGAACTAAAACTGCTCAGGAACAAGTCACTGAAGAACTTAAAAAAAACAATACTGAGGCTATAAAAACTTCAGTCGGGATCCATCAGGGTGAATCACTTGAAGCAGCTCTGAAACATAAGCGTGAACTGCTGGACCGTGTAGATACAAGAATTCAAGAGCTTGAGGTTGAAGGTAAAGCCCCGCTTCGCCTTTCTATAGAATCTGCTGCCCGCAGGCCCGATCAGGCAGAAGGATCAAACGTTAAAAAGCTTTTCCTTATTTTTTTCGGCATTTCTTTCGGGGCTGTCGCAGGCGTCTTTTTTGCTTATGACTATTTAGATAACCGGATACGTCGTCCCAAAGATATCCTTCAGGCTATCGGTTATCCCCCAGCATGTATTATTCCAAAGTCAACAAGCAGTATTCCCTTTCATCAGCTGGTTTCGCTTGCACCTGAACATGAAGTAACAAAAGCCATTCGAAGCCTTGCAGTAAGCCTGCTCCATGAAAAGACGGAAACCAATGCGTCAGTTTTTCTTTTCACCGGTGTAGATACCGGTGCAGGTTGTAGCTCAATTGCCTTAAACACAGCGCAGGCTCTTGCTGCCCTTTCGCCAAAGGTGCTTTTGATAGAGTCCGCCCCGGTTTTCAGCGGTCTTTCCGGCTTGTCGCTTGAGCAAGAAGGACTCTCTGACTTTTTGAACTCTTCCGATCCATGGGAAAAATATATCGTCAAGAGCCAGGAGTATGCTATAGGCATCATGCATGCCGGAAACAACATGGTCGGGAACATATCTCAATTTCGTATAAAGGAGCTGCTTGAGTCAGCAAAAGATGAATACGACTTTATCTGTATCGACTGCGCCCCGGTACTGCAAAGTGATTTGACTGAGCATGTTGCACTTTATTCCGATATCGTTGTCCTGATAGCTCTGGGCGACAGCACACTTTTCCCTGATCTGAGAAAGGCTGCTGAACTGCTCGTACACCTTAAAGTGCCAGCCATTGCTCCTCTCCTCAATTGGGGCGGCGTGATACGCAGTATTAGTATTGATAAACTGCTTGAAAAGCAACCTGAAATCCTTGACAAAATCAATACCAAAAAAATTGAAGAATTCATTCAGAAACTTCCGCCAACAAAGGAACTGATAAGCAACATCAAAACTTTTGTCTTCAATACTTTGAAAAAAGGGAAAAGATCATCGAAAGGGGAGAAACGGAAATGAGTGGCCTTCCGGTACTGTTCGGTTATCATGCGTCTAACCTTGGAAACAGCCATGTTCCGCTTTCACTTTGCAGGTTCTGGCATGATAGCGGAAGGGCTGTAAGGCTTACCGTTCCAAGCACTGAGAGCTCAATAGCGTACCCATGGCTGAACCCTGTTATGACCGGTCTGAAGAAAAGTCTAGTATACAGATTTGGTGGGGATGATCATCCTCGAAGACTGACTGAAGAGATGTTTTTGAAAAACGAACGCAACTCTCCTTATGTCTATCTCTGGGCGGCTCTTTCCAGTGAGATATTCGAAGAATTTCACAGGCTTGGTTCCAAAATTATTATGGAGCGAATCAACTGCCACCGCCGTACTTCCCGAGACATTCTCAAGCGGGCCTCTGAAGCATGGAACATCCCAGTCGAAACGAGCATAACCGAGCTTTCTATTGCTGAGGAAGAGCGTAAACTAGTTCTGGCTGACTCTGTGTTCTGCCCAAGTCCGATGGTAGAGCTTTCAATGATCGAAAACGGGGTGACTGAAAGCAAACTTCTTCCAACCAGCTATGGCTGGTCGCCTGAACGCTTTCCCGATTCAGATTTGCCTTTGACGGTAAAGCCAAGACCTGTCTTTCTCTTTGCTGGTACAATTTGCCTGCGTAAAGGAGTACCTCTTTTGCTTGAAGCATGGCATCGAGCAAATCTCAATGCAGAACTGGTGCTTTGCGGAAGCATAGCTCCAGAAATACGAGATCACTGCCCGCTTCTGTTGCAAGGAAAAAACATTACCCATGTTCCTTACACCAGAGATATCGGACAGCTTTACCGAAGTGCAGATGTGTTTGTTTTTCCGAGTCTTGAAGAGGGTGGACCAATGGTAACTTATGAAGCAATGGCACACGGAATTCCTCCGATGGTAACCGCAATGGGTGGCGGTGCCATTGTTCAAAACGGGCTTAACGGTATTGTGCTTGCTGAGATGGATATAGATGCCTGGTCACAAGCTATGACCTTGATGGCTGAAAACCCCGACAAACGTCTTGAACTTGGACGATGTGCGAAAGCAAGGGCACAGCATTTCACCTGGAAACGCGTTGCCGCACAACGGGCTGCTCTGCTGGAAAAGCGCTATCCATCCCTCTGGGACATAACATCACAATCATGATATCAGCAACGGAATCAGACTGGGAACGAGAAAAACCGGTTCGAGGAGGCTATGAACCAGGGAAAAAACTGCTTGCTGCTATACGGCGTTATCAACGTATGACAACAAACGGCGGTTTTTTTGCGGTAATGATAAGGCCCCTAATAGTATTACAGTACAGGTTCTGGAGTGCGATCAGCGGAGCTGATATCCCGCTGAACTCTAAAATCGGAGGCGGGCTTCTTATTCCCCATCCGAACGGGATTGTCATCCATCCTGATGCTCAAATCGGTCCAAACTGCCTTATTTTTCAACAGGTCACCATCGGTGCCGGCACAAGATCCGGACTTCCGGTTATCGAGGGTCATGTCGATATCGGTGCCGGAGCAAAAATACTTGGGGGCGTTCATATCGGAGCCCATGCCCGAATAGGAGCAAATGCTGTCGTCATAAATGATATACCCAGCAACGCTACCGCAGTAGGGATTCCAGCATTAGTGAGATAATTCGGTTGAGTAAGAAGCATCGATATTTGAAATGCATTTGACGAAAGTGCGGATATGCCTAACGAAATCTACTACCGAAAAATACGAGCGAAATCATCAAATTCAGAACCACTTTTACGATTTATCCTGATCATTGCAAATAACACTTGAAAATTCATTACTGAACAAAAATCATGGGTAGTGTTCCCGGAAATATCTTGGTTCCGATTGCTCTCTTAGCTTTCCCTCCGCTGGTCATGACCCTTTTTAAAAAAATTGGCACTCATCAGGCTATTGCTACAGCTTTTATTGCTGGATGGATGTTTCTGCCGGTAGCCAACTATGATATTTTTTTACTTCGTAACACGAAAACCGCCGCAATCTGCCTCAGTGTTTTAGCAAGTGCATATCTTTTCGACAAAGAACGCTTGTCGAAATTCCAGTTTAATGCCGCTGACATACCAATGCTTCTATGGTGCACAGCTTCTTTTTTTTCTTCAATAGCAAACGGCGATGGCCCTTATGACGGACTTTCACAAGCAATGTACCAAAGTGTAAGATGGGGAATACCCTATTGTATTGGCCGAATTTATTTTAACGATGTCGATAGTACAAAAATTCTTGCTCTGGCCATTTTCATTGGAAGTGTAGTTTACATTCCGTTCTGCTGGTTTGAATTGATCATGAGCCCGCAGTTGCACCGCCTTACCTACGGTTATCATCAAAGTGACTTCATACAGACGCTCAGAGATGGAGGCGGATTCAGACCAATGGTTTATATGGAGCACGGACTCATGACTGCAATGTGGATGGTTCTTGGCGTATTCCTGGGAATATGGATGTTTATCACTGATGTACTGCCAAAAAAGATCATGCACATACCATCACTCTATCTGCTTATGCTTCTCACCTTCACCACTATCATGTTACGTTCTGTAGCCGCTGTTTCATGGCTGATAATCGGCCTTCTCGTTCTGTATGTCTCAAATAAGATAAAAACAGCCTTTCTTTTGATAATCCTTATGCTGGTTCCCTACCTTTATATTGTTACAAGAACGACCGGTTACTGGGATGGAAGAAATCTATCTGACTCTGTATCCGGCAATTTCAGCGCCAATCGCTCTCAATCTTTGCAGTTCCGGTTTGACAATGAAACCATTCTCATCCAAAAAGCACTGCAAGGAAGTTTTTTCGGATGGGGCGGCTACGGTCGTTCAAGAGTTTACGATACCGAAGGCAAAGATGTCAGCACTACTGATGGGCTTTGGATCATCACCTTTGGCACAAACGGAATATATGGGCTTCTCGTAATGGTTTTCGCAATTCAATGGCCGCTTTTGCTTTTTTTTATGCGAGTTAAACCTGAGTTTTGGAAAACAAAAACATGGAGCAGCTCCGCTGTTATGGCAGTTTTTCTTGGCATTTTCATGATCGACAATCTGCTTAACGCCATGATCAACCCGGTTTATATGCTTTGCAACGGATCGTTGATCGGCATGCTTCTCAAATCATCAAGCTTGCTTGATATCAGTGCTGAGACAATCACTCTTAAGCCAGAGGTTAAGCTGAACCGGACAATGTCAGGAACGCGTTTTATTCCATCATTGAACATGAAAAAATCACGATTTATAGTATAAAAATCAGCCATGGGAATCCCTGACGGAAATATCTTTGTCCATATTGCCATGTTTGGATGGATACCGATAGTGATGATGCTTTTTAATAAGCTTGATGCTCGTTTAGCAGTAGCCTCGGCTTTTGTTGGTGGATGGATGTTTCTGCCTGTTGCTTCTTACCATATTTCCGGACTTCCCTCGTACAATAAAATAACAGCAACATGTGTCGTTATTCTTGCCGGAGCTTATATTTATGATAAAGAACGTTTCTCCCAGTTTCATTTCAGTGCTGCAGATATTCCGATGATTCTTTGGTGTACTTCTCCCTTTTTCTCTTCATTTGTTAACGATCTCGGTGTCCATGATGGACTTTCGCAGGCAATGTACCAAAGCATCTCCTGGGGAATACCCTACTTTATCGCAAGAATATATTTCAAAGATGCTTCTTCGATTAAAATCCTTGCACTTTCCATTTTCATCGGATGTGTCGTCTACATTCCATTCTGCTGGTTCGAAATGATCATGAGCCCCCAATTGCACCGTCTCACCTACGGGTATCATCAAAGTGATTTTATTCAGACACTCAGGGAAGGCGGTGGATTCAGGCCGATGGTTTATATGGATCATGGACTCATGACCTCCATGTGGATGGCTCTCGGGGTATTTCTTGGAATCTGGCTTTTTTTTACCGGAGAACTGCCAGAAACGATTATCTCCTTGCCTTCACGATTTCTAATCGTCATGCTCGTTATCACCACTTTGATGATGAAGTCGTTTGGTGCAATAACCCTTCTGATGATCGGCCTGATTATTCTCTATCTTTCAACGAGAATGAAAACAGTTATTCTCGTTATTGTCATGCTGATAGCACCCCTGATCTATATTTTTACAAGAACAACCGGAGCCTGGAATGGAAAAAACCTCTCCAATTTTATTGAAAAAAAAATCAGTGCGAGCCGTTCACAATCACTCCAGTTCCGTTTTGATAATGAAAAAATTTTGATTGAAAAAGCTCTGCAGGGAACCTTTTTCGGGTGGGGAGGGTTCGGCCGGGCAAGAGTTTACAACGAGAAAGGAGAAGATATCAGCATTACGGATGGGTTGTGGATCATCACCTTCGGGCAAAATGGAATATACGGTCTTTCAATGATGGTGATCGCC
This sequence comes from uncultured Chlorobiaceae bacterium, assembly GCA_903908555.1. Taxonomy (GTDB): domain Bacteria; phylum Bacteroidota; class Chlorobiia; order Chlorobiales; family Chlorobiaceae; genus Chlorobium. The sequence continues at coordinate 7,490 of CAIVSG010000108.1, forward strand.
ATTCAGTGGCCTTTATTTCTTTTTATTCTGCTTGTCAAACCTGAACTATGGAAAACAAAAACATGGGGAGCTTCTGCCGTTATGGCACTCTTTCTCGGTATTTATATGATTGATAATCTGCTTAATTCCATGATCAATCCTCTTTATATGCTGTTCAGCGGCTCCCTGATCAGCATGCTTCGTGACCCGTCAAAAATACGTGCTCTAACTGCTGACAAGTTGCGTCAGTCTGAGGACGAACAGAAGCGTATAATATCAGGAACACGTTTTATTCCATCACCAAGTATACACCCGTCACGATTTATTGGTTAAAATTTATCGGCTAACTGCATGAAAAAAATGGTTTCCCAAAAAAAATTTCTGAAATCAGAATGGAATACTCATCGGGCTCTCCTGAGCTATTGGATTCTTGCGATTTTTCTCCTTTTCATCGGGTGTTTTATTCCCATAACCGAAATTATTCACAATTTTTTTGTGATCGATACGTTACTGCATCTGATCCTATACTGCATACTCTCTTTTATTCCGATGATTCTGTTAAAGAGCAGAAAAAACGCATTTCTGCTTTCGATAGCTATGACGCCCATCGGATACTTTTTTGAAACACTGCATGTCATGGCAACGGGGGAAACTTTCAGCGCTATCAATGTTCTTGCCAACAATGCGGGAGTACTAGCCGGAATTGCAACCGGATTCATTGTGCGACTCAAACGCCATTACTCGCCAGATGAAAGCAATGAATAACAATCGATCAGAAATTTTACCGCCCCTTATATATGAGCTTGAATGAAATATACCCGGAGATTGATTGTATTGTTATCGGCGTCAACTGTGAGAAAACGCTTGAGCGCTGCATCAGATCAATCCTTTCAGGAACATATCCTGAAGAACATATCCATATTTTCTATTCTGATGGAGGCTCATCAGACCGGAGTGTTGCCATTGCTCATCGCTTCAGTCAGGTTAATGTTATCGAACTGAACCCTGAATATCCTACTCCCGGTCTGGGAAGAAATGCAGGTTGGAAAGCAGGCCGCTCACCTTTTGTACAGTTTCTTGATTCTGATACAATTCTTGACGATGAGTGGCTGAGTTCCGCAGTAGCGTGGATGAAAAATTCTGCTGTCGGAGCTGTGAGAGGCTACAGACGTGAAATGCATCCGGAACGTTCCTTTTTTAACTGGATCGGTGATATGGAATGGAACACAGCTCCAGGGGAATGTGACAGCTTCGGGGGTGACGTACTTATACGCCGAACTGCGCTAGAAGCATCCGGTGGTTATGATGAAGTACTTGTTGGCGGGGAGGATCCTGAACTAAGCTGGCGCATATGCAGCAATGGCTTGAAAATTCTTATGATTGATGCACTTATGACCAGTCATGATTTGGCTATGCTCAAAACAAGCCAGTATCTAAGACGTTCTTTCCGTTCGGGTTACGGTTTTGCTGCCGTTCGAGATCGTGTTTCAAGGAGTGGAAGCAGTTTCTGGAAAGCTGATCAACGGAGGATCATCGTTAAGGGCGGAGGATTTATATTCTTTTCAATTGCCGGAATCAGTATCCTCGTATTTCAGCCGAACTATCCCGGGTTTACCTGCTCAATACTGAGCTTCGTGACAGCAAGCGCGCTGCTTCTTTCACCCCGGCTTTTTAAGGTTGAAAAGTTTATGCTTGAAAACAAACTCACTAGAAGTGAAGCAAAAAAATATGCATGGCACTGTTCCTTAGTTGTTATCCCTCAACTTTTCGGGATTTTACGCTTTTATAGCGGCCGGATATTGAATAAACCCCTGAAAAACAAGCACAACACTCTTAAAACAGGTATTTCAATCCCTATCTCATGACTACTAGATCGATAGCCTATCTCTGCAGCGAATACCCTGCAATTTCTCATACTTTTATCTTCAGGGAAATTGAGTCCCTCCGTAAAGCCGGTATGACAGTACATACCGCTTCTATTCACAAGCCATCTAACCTTACGGTTATGACTGATGCCGAACAGAAGGAAGCTGGAAATACCCTGATGGTACTTTCCCAAAGCCTTGGATCGATTTTCGGCGCTCATCTGCACAGTATGTTTAAAAACCCTATCGGGTACTTTCGAATGGCGTCGGGAGCACTTAAACTGTTTACAAAAGGACCTAAAAGCCCGGTAAAAGCACTTGCCTACTTTGCAGAAGCAGGGATTCTTTTGCAATGGCTGCACAGGCTTGGCATTACGCATATCCATGAGCACTTTGCAAATCCAACAGCCATTGTGGCCATGCTCATGAAAACCTATGGCGGAATAAGTTACAGTCTCTCGGTTCATGGGCCTGATATCTTTTATCGAGTAGACTCCGCTATGCTTGAGGAAAAAATTCAGGAAGCTGCCTTTGTTCGCTGCATAAGCCACTACTGCCGAAGCCAGATCATGCGTATCAGCGATCCCGAGGCCTGGCATAAACTGCACATCGTCCGTTGCGGTGTAAATCCAGACCTTTACTCTATAAGAAAGGAGCCTTGCAATCCCTTACCAAATATCCTTTGCGTCGGAAGGCTGGTTCCGGCTAAAGGACAGCATATTCTGCTCGAAGCCTGTAAATTGCTTAAACAACAGGGTCTCAGATTTAAGGTTACCATCATTGGCGAAGGCCCTGACAGTAAGTCGCTTGAAAAGTTTACAGAAAATTTCGGCCTGAATGATATTGTAACATTCACTGGGGTTCTCGGGCAGAATACGGTCCGTGAGTATTATGATAAAGCTGATATTTTTGTTCTTGCCAGTTTTGCCGAAGGGGTTCCAGTTGTACTCATGGAAGCCATGGCCAAGGAAATCCCCGTTATATCAACACGGATAACAGGAATCCCGGAATTGATAGAACACGAACATGACGGACTGCTTGCAACTCCGGGAGATGCAGAGGATCTTGCCTGCCAGATACGAAAACTGCTCGACAACCCGGAACTGCGTCATGAACTTGGAGAGAAAGGACGAAATAAAGTCATTTCTCTCTACAACCAGCACATCAACAATCAGGAGATGGTCAATCTTTTTCATGAGGAGAGCCTGCCGCTATGATCATTTTTCAACTCATTGTACTAAGTCTCCTTATCATTCTGGTCTTTCCTTCAGGATATCTGCTGCTGTGTACCATTGCTGCATATCTTTTCCGAAAGGAAGCTTCTAAGGAAAACCAGTTTCTAAAAATAGGGGTGCTGATACCTGCACATAATGAAGAAAAGGGTATTGTCCACACGATTGAGGGCATTCTTGCCTGTGATTATCCTGCTAATCGTTCTGAAGTTTACGTTATCGCTGATAATTGTTCAGACAGAACCGCAGAAAAAGCGCGCGAGGCTGGAGCTCTCGTTTTTGAACGTTTTGACAACGTCAACAGAGGCAAAGGACAGGCACTCGACTGGTTTCTGAAAAATCATCTAGAAATATATCGTCATACTGAAGTGATAACCATTATCGATGCTGATGTCTCGCCCGACCAAAACTTTCTTCGAGAAATCAGTGCATCCCTAAGCAATCCGAATATTCGGGCCGTTCAGGCATTCAACAGTGTCAGTAACCCTGATGCAGGCTGGCGACCAGCCCTCAGTGATGCAGCCTTTAACATATTCTGCCATTTGCGCATGGCCGGTTCGATAAAGCTGTCAGGAACTGCAGTGCTGAAAGGCAACGGCATGGCTTTCAAAACGGATGTGCTCAAACACTATGGATGGCCCTGCCACTCAGTGGTAGAGGATATGGAGTTCACTCTTCGCCTCCTTGAGGACGGCATCACTGTGAACTATAATCCCGATGCGGTTATCCGCAGCGAAATGGTAACCTCAGGCAAAAGCGCCACCAGTCAGAGAAACCGCTGGGAAGGTGGTCGTTTTATGCTCGTAAAAAAGATGACACTGCCACTCATTACATTATTTGCTAATACAGGTAATACCCGCTATCTCTATGCGCTGGCTGAATTGGCTACTCCCCCGCTCTCGCTGCTGGTGATGCTTATCAGCCTTGCCACAGCTGGCGCCTTTATGGTACTGAAGGGAGCATGGCTTTATCTGGCAACATCATTCTGGCTGATTCTTGTATTTTACGTCATATCAGGACAAATTCAACGCCGGGCACCGCTATCAACATGGCTCTACCTTGCAGCTGCACCACTCTATATTCTCTGGAAAATTCCGCTGTATGCGGCTATGATTGTACGAAAAAAAAGTACCGATTGGGTAAGAACAACAAGAGAGTCATCAGGTCAGCAATAAAACGAGTCATAAAACCAAATGCAGCTCAAGCAATGGATGAATTATGGCAGTTTTCACTTGATAAAAAGCTCTATCTTTTACCATAATAATCGCCCTCAATAGTTCTTCAGTTGTTTTGTTGTATTATTAATCTGGTGGCTATCGCAATGTGATTTAATAGACTGATCATGACCATTATTGATTACTTCGACAGAACTTCGATTATAAATCTACCGGAACGGGCAGACAGAAGAAATGAAACCAGAGAGGAGTTCAAGCGAATCGGATGGCCGATAGAAAATGAAAAAGCAGATTTTTTTCCTGCTATCCGACCTGAAAAGCCCGCCGGATTTCCCAGCGCAGGTGTGAAAGGTTGTTTTTTAAGTCATATGAATGTCATCCAAAAAGCAAGACATGATAATCTTGCCAATATTCTGATCATGGAAGACGATATTGCATTCATCTCTGGTATTGACAAAATAGCTGATGAGGCATTACAAGAACTCAATCAGACAGACTGGGGTTTTTTGTATTTCGGTCATGAACATATGTCAGACTTTTCTTCAGGCAAAAGGCTTGAAAAAATAACTGAACCATTAATGCTTGCACATTTTTATGCTGTCAATGCTACCATTTTTGACCGGTATCTTGAATTTTTAAACCAGGTACTTGAGAGAACACCTGGACATCCAGACGGCGGACCTATGCACTATGATGGTGCGCTTTCAACATTTCGCATGCGAAATCGTGATATCAATACATTTGTGGTTATTCCGAGTCTCGGCTATCAGAGAAGTTCCCGAACAGATTTACATCAGCTCTCCATATGGGACAAATGGTCACTTCTAAGCCCTTTGGCCACAGGAGTTCGCAAGATAAAAAATGCTTTAAAAAGATCGAGAGTTTAAATTTATACGCCATCCAAAAGCCTTACTAAATTATTTTTTTGAGCCAGAGCTTAAGAGCAATAAAATCATGACCATCATTGAGTACTTTGACAGAACTTCTATTATTAATCTTCCGGAACGAGCGGATAGAAGGGCTGAGACCAGAGATGAATTTAACAGGGCTGGATGGCCGATTGAAAACAATAAAGCTGATTTTTTCAGTGCTACCCGGCCTGAATTGGCTAATGGTTTTCCAAGTGCAGGTGTGAGAGGCTGTTTTTTAAGCCATATGAACGCAATTAAAAAAGCAAGGTACGATAGCCTTGCTAATATCCTTATCATGGAAGACGATATTGCCTTTGTGACTGACATCAATAGCATTGCTTCAGAGGCATTTCACGAACTTGATCAGGTAAATTGGGGTTTTTTATACCTCGGCCATGAGCATAAATCATATGATTCTCCTGAAAAACGACTCGAAAGAATAACAGAGCCCGTTCCCGGCAAATATTTTTATGCTATTAACAGTACGATTTTCGACAGATTTCTTGAGTTTTTAGAACTAGTACTGGAACGACCACCAGGACATCCAGATGGAGGCCCAATGTACTATGATGGCGCATTATCAACGTTCCTAATGCAAAATCGTGATATAAATACTTTTGTTGTTGTTCCCAGTCTCGGTTATCAACGAAGTTCACGCTCGGATTTACACCCGAACTTCATATTGGATGAGTTAACATTACTGAAACCTTTAAGTTCGGTGTTTCGAAGCCTGAAAAATACGATTATAAGGTCAAAGAGGTAAATCAATATCCAACATTGAGGCATCACTATGTTGCAACGCATTTCATTCTTACTAAAGCTTGCTATAAAGCTTGGCCTTCAGGCAAGACCCCTTCTGAAAAATTGGGTTGAGCTTATCCTTGGAACAATCAGAGAATTCCGTGGCAAACCAATCCCTGAAGCTCCTGAGCTGAAGTTTCGAAATGGCCTTGAGATATCGATGGTACGTGGCGGATACGGGGGATTCTACCTGCTTTTTCCGGAGATATTTGTAGAAAACTGCTACGAGCCGACACCTGATTTCGTAGTCCAGCCAAAGTGGAGAATACTGGATATAGGCGCCAACATGGGTTTCTATTCCTGCAAGGTCGGCACTGCGGCAAACAACGTACACCTGATCGCCGTTGAACCAGTAGGGGGATACTACGAAAAATTGAAAGAAAACCTTGTACGCAACCATATCGAACAGGGGATTGCATTAAATGCGGCAGCTGTTGGAATTCCTACGGAAAGCGTAGCGATAACATCGTGGTTCACGGCATCAGGAGAGCAAAAAGTACTGATGAGTCCACCCCCTGCGGATGCCCGAACATTGACAGAGAACGTCCAAGGGATGACACTGGCGGAGATCCTGGCGGCGGGAAAGATGGAGCATTGTGACCTCATGAAGATGGATATTGAAGGTGCGGAGTTTCCGATTTTCGAATCAACCCCGCCGGAAGTCTGGGCAAAAATCGATCGTATCGTGATGGAAACACATGAGGAAGCTACAGGTCGCTCTCAAGGGCTATTGGTTGAAACTCTCAAGATGCAGGGATTCGATGTAAAGACGCGCCCGATGTTCCTCTATGCCATTCGCCCATCACTCATCAAAGAACGGTGATCGGCTCACAGAGTTACTTATTTAAACGCTAAATCAGGTGCTCGAGCAAGAGTTGCACTCCAACTCTATTCGCAATCATAAAACTGTCAATGCAATTTAACGTGTCAAGGGACGTGAGCCCGTAAAATGGGACCACTTGGTTGTGGAAAAAATGATTAAAATCAACCAAGGAGGTTACACGCATGAAAACCAAGCGTTACAGTACAGAACAGATCATCAGCATCCTGAAAGAAGCCGATTCGGGTATGCCCGTCAAGGATCTTTGCCGCAAACACGGTGTCAGCGATGCGACGATTTACAACTGGAAATCGAAATACGGCAGCATGTCGGTCAGTGAAGCACAACGCCTCAAGGAACTTGAAGATGAGAACCGTCGCCTGAAAAAGCTGGTCGCTGACTATGCCCTTGACATCCAGATGCTCAAGGAGATCAACTCAAAAAAATGGTAACGCCCGAGGTCAAGCGCAACGCTGTAAAGCACTTGCATGAACACTTCGGGCGGAGTCTCAGAAAGCTCTGTATTCTGGTTGGCCTGAGCCGAACAACTTGGCATTACCAGCCAAAACCTGATACCAATGAGCCGATTCGGCAACGGTTACGGGAGTTGGCTGATGAGCGAAAACGTTGGGGTTACCGTCGACTGCATTACCTGTTGAGGCGAGAGGGATTTCAAATCAACCATAAGCGAACTGAACAGCTTTATCGTGAAGAGAATCTGATGCTGCGGGTAAAACGTCGCAGAAAAACAGCTGCCGATACTCGGGTTGCGCCACCAAAGCCGGAACACAGGAATCAATGCTGGGCAATGGATTTCATGAGCGACAATCTCTATAATGGCCGTCGGTTCAGGGTGCTCAACGTTCTGGACAGTTACAGCAGAGATTATCTTGGCTTCGAAGTCGATACCTCAATCAATGGCAATAGGGTATGCGGTGTTTTGGAAAGGATTGTCTGGTTCAAAGGTATGCCGGAAATGATTACGGTCGATAACGGCCCTGAATTCATCGGCAAAGCACTTGATGCATGGGCGCATCGTCATGGAGTCAAACTGGTATTCAATCGCCCTGGCAAGCCGGTCGACAACACTTACATCGAAAGCTTTAACGGCAGGCTCAGGGACGAATGCCTGAACGTGAACTGGTTTTTGAGTCTTGATCATGCCAAAGAGGTCATCGGGCAATGGCAGGAGGATTACAATTCGATCCGACCGCACAGTTCTTTAGGAAGGCTGACACCGGAAGAATTTCTGGCTCAGCAAAAGAATTTATACCAAGAAGAAGTGGTCTTATAAACGGGGGCACGTCC
>CAIVSG010000109.1 GCA_903908555.1 uncultured Chlorobiaceae bacterium
AGTACCGTGCTGTGAGAGAAAAAACAGATTTTCTAACTCTTTGTAAAACCCCGGAGCTGGCAACAGAGGTGACCATTCAGCCCGTTGAGTTGATGGGAGTTGACGCAGCTATTATTTTTTCCGATATTCTTGTCGTTAATGAGGCAATGGGCATGAATGTCGAGATTATCGAATCCAAAGGAATCAAACTTACTCCTCCGATCCGTTCTCAGGCTGATATCGATAAACTGATTGTTCCTGAAATCGATGATAAGCTGGGCTATGTGATGGATGCAATCCGTATGACCAAAAAAGAACTCGATAACCGCGTTCCTCTTATTGGGTTTACCGGAGCAGCATGGACTCTCTTTACGTATGCGGTTGAAGGCGGAGGATCGAAAAACTACGCCTATGCCAAGCAGATGATGTACCGTGAGCCAGCAATGGCCCATGCGCTTCTCGGCAAGATTTCAGGTGTCATAACCGCCTATGTGCTGAAGCAGATCGAGGCAGGGGCCGATGCTATCCAGATTTTTGATTCATGGGCAAGTGCTCTCTCTGAGGATGACTATCGCGAATATGCTCTTCCTTATATCAAGGAAACCGTTCAGGCGATTAAAATCAAACATCCTGATACTCCGGTTATTGTTTTTTCAAAGGATTGCAACACCATTCTTTCTGATATTGCCGATACCGGTTGTGATGCCATGGGGCTTGGTTGGGGTATTGATATTGGCAAAGCTCGTACTGAGCTTAATGACCGTGTTGCTCTTCAGGGTAACCTCGATCCGACAGTACTTTACGGTACACCGGCCAGAATCAAGGCTGAAGCAGCCAAAATTCTCAAGTCGTTTGGTCATCATACCGAACACTCCGGGCATGTTTTCAATCTTGGTCACGGTATTCTTCCTGATATGAAGCCTGAACATCTGAAGCTGCTTGTTGAATTTGTTAAAGAAGAGAGTGCTCAGTACCACTAAGAGTACTTTTCTTTTATCGTTCTTGAACTCCGCCTGATGTTATACATGAGGCGGAGTTTTTTTGTTCATTTGCGGAATGGGTGGTTTCGATGGGGTTTAATTTTTTCGTTATATTTAACGCCGTTGTGGATTCACAAATTTTTCTCTTGTTTTTATGACCAAGCATTGCAAATGTTCAGACGGTTTAACTGATCGGACTCGTTTAGAAGAGGTTGTACTCGATACCATGCTTTACAGTGCGAGGCTCAAGGAGACGGTGGCTCGGCAGAACAGTGCTGTTGTCGTTGCCATGGCTCGAATGATTGCCGAAACGTTTACGGCTGGAGGAAAAGTTCTTATTTGTGGTAATGGTGGGAGTGCTGCTGATGCCCAGCATCTCGCAACTGAGCTGACAATCAGGTATCGCAGCAGTGTTCAGCGTCCTGCTCTTCCAGCCATTGCTTTGTCAACTGACACATCGGCCCTTACGGCCGGAGCGAACGATCTTGGTTACGATGCGGTATTTGCCAGGTTAGTTGAAGCTTATGGCCGTGAAGGGGATATTCTGCTTGGTCTTTCTACCAGCGGAAACAGTAAAAGTGTTATCAACGCATTGAATTACGCAAGGCTTCACGGGATGAAAACTCTTGCCCTGCTTGGTGGAGATGGAGGGGTATTGAAAGGAGCTGGAGATCTTGAAATAATTGTGCCCCATTCGGGTTCCGCAGACCGTGTACAGGAGTGCCATATTACGATCGGTCATGTTATTATAGATCTTGTTGAGCGGATCCTCGGGTATTGCCGTTAGAAGAAATAATAAAACAAATCACAACCGCTATGCAGATTAAACAGATTGAAGGAGCATTGAACGCAAAGGATATCAGGTTCGCTCTGGTCGTTTCGCGTTTTAACGATTTTATAGGGCAAAAGCTCGTTGAGGGCGCTGTGGATTGTATTCGCCGTCATGGAGGATCGGAGGAGAATATTACCATTCTGCGTTGTCCCGGTGCTTTTGAACTTCCGTTAGTCGCTAAAAAGGTTGCCCTTACCGGTAATTATGACGCAGTGGTTACGCTTGGGGTTATTATCAGAGGCTCCACGCCTCACTTTGATGTTATTGCAGCCGAGGCAACCAAGGGTATTGCTCAAGTTGCTCTTGATACAATGATTCCTATTTCATTTGGTGTTCTCACCACCGAAAACCTTGAGCAGGCTATTGAGCGAGCAGGAACGAAGGCTGGGAACAAAGGCTTTGATGCCGCCATGACTGCCATAGAGATGGTGAATCTTTACCGGCAGATTTAGTTGTTGCTGTAACGCCTGAGATTGTTTTCAATGATCATGGATGATGCATCCCGGAGCTCTTCAACACTGTTGAAGATGGAGGGGTTAAGTGGTGGGGCGATGATTATCCTGATTTTACCCTTGTTGATTTTAAGGCTTTTTTTCGGGGTGATCAGATGGCTGCCAATAATGGTGACTGGCAATACAGGAGCGCCTCCTTTCTGGGCAACAAGAAAAGCTCCACGCTTGAATGGAAGCAGTTTTCCATCTGGCGAGCGGGTGCCTTCCGGAAAAATATGGACTGAACGTCCGCTTTTTAACACTTCACTTGCTGCCAGAAGGCTTTTAAGTGCCTCCCGGTTCTGCCCCCGCTTGATCATCACAAAGCCGGCATGTTTGATAACATTGCCAAAGAGAGGTATTTTACCAAGTTCTTCTTTTGCCACAAACCTCAGGTTCAGGCGCAGGGTCCCGAGTAACAGCGGGATATCCGCCATACCGGCATGGTTACTGATCACCAGATAGTTTTTTTCAGGGCTGTAATTTTCTTGACCGATTACTTCAATTGAAATACCGAAAAGTTTTGCACTGAAACGCCCCCACCAGGCAGTGACTTTATTGAAACTGTCTCCGGTAGGATCAATAATGTTGAGTAGCACAGAATAGAGTAACCCGAAAAACATCACTGGTATCAGGACAAAAAAAAATAAAAGTGTTCTGAAGTTTATCCCGCGATTGTTCATTGCGACTCTTTGAGCTCGTTGAGAAATGAGGCGAGCTCGCTGTACTCTGAACTGATAGTGGTGGCTCTTTTCTTTTTTTCAAGTACATCCAGAAGGCGAGAGGGTATCTCTATTTCTTTATCGAGTGCATGCTGAAGAACCTCAAGAAATTTTGCGGGATGAGCCGTTGAGAGGACAATGCCTGCTTTTTTTGCCGGGCTGATTGAGGCTCTGTAGCGTTCGAGAGCACGGAAAGCGACTGCAGTATGCGGATCCATGATATAACCGAATCGATCGTATACCAATCTGATTGCAGCAAGAGTTTCTTCATCCGAAACAGCTATTCCGGTGATATCTTTGCCCATAGAGGCATGACTGTTACCATAGAAATAGTTGAGCCGTGCAAAATTGCTCGGGTTGCCGACGTCCATTGCTGTTGAGCGGGTAGTGATTGTCGGACGCGGGTCATAGCGTCCATCATCAAGATAGCGGGTTACGCTGTCGTTGGCATTTGAGGCAGCAATAAAGTGACCTATCGGAAAACCCATTCGTTTTGCAAGAACACCTGCAGTAAGGTTTCCGTAATTGCCGCTGGGGACAGAAAAGAGAGGTTCATTGTATCCATAAAGCTCCTTGAGTTGCAGAGCGGCCCAGGCATAATAGAATGACTGAGGGATCAGTCTTGATATATTGATCGAGTTGGCCGAGGTAAGTGTCAGTCGTTCTTTCATGCCCGGGTCAATAAATGCCTGTTTTACCATGCGCTGGCAGTCATCAAAATCACCTTGCACTTCAAGGGCGTGAACGTTGCCTCCGGCAGTAGTCAGTTGTTGTTCCTGCAGGCGACTTACTTTTCCTGAAGGATAGAGCAATACTACTCTGGTGTTGGGAATACCCTGAAAACCGTATGCAACCGCGCTTCCTGTATCTCCAGATGTTGCAACAAGTACAGTAATCAGTTTCTCTTCTTCAGCTGCAAAATATCCGGTTAGTCGGGCAAGAAATCGCGCGCCATAATCTTTGAAGGCTAGTGTTGGTCCGCAGAACAGTTCTTCGATAAATGTTTGTGAATCAAGCTTGACAATCGGGGTTTCAAAGGGGTAGCAGCTTTCTATCATATCGCTGAGCTGGTCCAGAGGAATCTCACCACCTATAAATTTTTTTGCAATGGCAAAGGCGATGTTGTTGAACGTTGCGCCTTCAAGGAGAGCTATCTCCTGTGGTGAGAATTGTGGAATTTCCGAAGGGATGTAAAGGCCTCCATCGGGAGCAAGACCTTCCAGCGTAGCTTTCTTTATAGAAACAGGTATGGATGATTTATTGGTGCTGAAATAGATCATGATATGTAAGACTCTCGATTGAATGTTTTTACAGTATTCTTGCACCTTCTTTACAGATAGGAGATACCCACATATCGGCCTCTAGGCGGGCTTTGGAGTGAAGGAATGCTTCTTTCATTGCACGGCCTACTTCAAGAGCTGTTTTTTCAGATGAAGAAAACGCAAAAAGAGATGGGCCTGAACCGGCAATGCTGCATCCAAGGGCGCCGCTATCAAGGGCGGCCTGCTTGACTTCAAAAAAGCCGGGAATCAGTGGGGCACGTTTTGGTTCGGCGATAACGTCAACCAGAGATCGTCCTATAAGGTCATAGTCGGAAGTGAGGAGGCCTGTAATAAGAGCTCCGACATTGCCCCATTGCTGGGTAGCTGTTTTGAGCGGAATGCTTGCTGGCAGTACCGAACGGGCAAAAGAGGTGCGCAGCTCGATATGTGGATGTACCAGGGAACAGTAGAGGAGTTCGGGGGAGGGTATTGTAATGAGATCAAGTGGTGTATAACTCCGAATCAGAACGAAATTACCAAGAATTGCCGGTGCAGCGTTGTCGGCATGAGCCGATCCGCAGGCCACCCTCTCTCCCTCAATGGCAAAGTGCACAAGTTCCATTTTCGAACATGGCTGACCCAACAATTCATTTGCCGCCACCAGAGCTGCTGCTGCGCTTGCCGCGCTAGATCCCATACCGCTGCTTAGAGGCAGATGTTTTTTAAGCTCCAGTGAGATATGGCCGTTAAAGTCGATCTGTTTATGAGTACGGATATATTCAAGGAATTTCAGTACAACAAAGCTGGATGTGTTTTTTTTAGGGTCAAGGGGAAGTGCTCCGCCGTCACCAGTTATGCTTGTAATGGAAACAGGAGACCCTGATTGTATTTCATCGGAAAGCGTCAGAATGACTTCATCACCAGGCTCTGTTATGGCAAATCCCAATACATCAAAGCCGCAGGCAACATTACCGACGGTTGCTGAAGCGAATCCTCTGACAGTTTTCATACCGTTTTCTGCGAACAAAATTCCTGAAGGTGTTGGTGTAGGATGTAAAGCTAATAAAAAGAGTATAG
>CAIVSG010000110.1 GCA_903908555.1 uncultured Chlorobiaceae bacterium
ATGAAGAGGAAGTCATCAATGGTGTCGAACAGCGATTCAAGGTTGCTTTTTGCTTCAGCAATTGCCTCTTCCTGACGCGCATGCATGATGGCCGATCCGATGTGTGAGGTAATGGTTTCGAGCCCTTTCCGGGAAAATTCCGGCACTTCTATCAGCGTGTGCGATGCGATATTGAGACAGGCGATGACCTCTCCTCTATAGGTTATCGGGAGTATGGCAATGGCTTTCAGTTGTTCGGACCGGAGTATACTTTTTTTGGTAATGCCCAGTTCATTGAACTTATGGTATACGGGTTTTCCTTTCAGGATCAACCTGGCATTTTGGGAGTCGAAGCTGTATGATGCAGAGTGATTGATGAAGAGCTGAGGCAACCCTTCATGAATGGTAAGGGTGATTGTTTCATCGTGTTTGTTGACAAGGTAAATGCCTCCGCAATCCAGTCCGGAAGCACAAATTGCTGCATGAAGGCAAATTTGCAGAGTTTCATGGACGGACGATGATCGGTTGAGTTTAAGGGCTAGATCCAGTTCTGTCTGTATAAAGTGTTCAACTTGCTTGCGTTGCAGTGCATTGGCAATGATGCCTCCTGCAAGCTTCAGTATGGAGATAGTTTCTGGTTGCCACTCTTTTTCTTGTCTTACAGCATCAAAACCGATATAACCGAAAGGGGGTAACCCTGCGATAAGTGGAATGACAATAAGCGATTTGATATTCTGTGATTCAAGGATAACTCTTTCGGCTGACGCATCCGTCCCCATATCGGCGATCCGGGGAATATGAATAACCCTGTCGTTTCTGATCTGCTCCATCCACCAGGGGTAGTTGCTGGTTTCAAGTTTTTTAAGTGAATCAATCTCCGGCTTGATGCCTTCTGCACACCATTCATGGGTGTTATCCATCAGGGCAAGATCATCACTGAACTGGAAAATGTAGCTCCGGTTGGCCTCGACAAATTCACCGATGAGCTGCAGTGTATTATCGATCATGGCATCAATATGCTCAAAGGGCAGAGTGATGAACTGATTTGAGAGAGCAGTTATGAGACGTTCGAATGCTTTGCTGTGAGCCTGCGCCTGTTCCGAGTTTTTTCGTGCGGATACATCCTGATGGGAACCGACCATGCGGAGTGGCCTGCCGTTCGTGTCGCGCTCGAAGATCTTTCCCCGGTCAAGTACCCATATCCAGTGGCCAAGTTTGTGACGCATACGGAGTTCGAGTTCATAAACCGTTGTCTTACCGGCAAAATGCTCTTCAAGCAGTTGGTTGGAGAGAGGCATATCATCCGGATGACAGAGAGATGTCCAGGTGCTGATGGTGATCGGTTGAAGCTCCTCAAGGCTGTAGCCGACTATAGATGCCCACTCGGCATTGATGGTCAGCTCTCCCGTCTGGATATTCCAGTCCCAGTATCCAGCCTGTGTTCCTTCCACAACCATGCGGAGCGTCTGGTTTGATGCTTCAAGAGCAATGGAACGCTTTTCAAGGTCGTAAAGCTTTTTTCTGAGAGCAGCATTTTCAGTTTGCAGTCTTTCCTTTTCGATGTGTAAATCGGCTCTCTCTTTTTGCATGATGTGTTACCGGTTCAGACGCCCCTGAATCATCAGGGCCATCTTGTTATGGTATCTTCTTCCGGATGTTGCCGGGTGAATTTGGGCATCTTTCTTGCAATCCTTCAGTTAAAAAGAGGGGAAAGCATTAAGAATCTCTGCCGAAGCGGTATTTCTGATCTTACGGCATGCTTTCTGTTGCGTGAAAAATAAGAGTTTTTTGTAAAAAAATTATTGTGCTTTATTCTCTCTTTTTTTTGAAGAAGGTCAGATCAATACCAGTAGTTACCAGCAGATTCACCATAACTGAAACGGTAATATACCATGTCCACGCCAGCCCGAGGAATTTAAGGAGAAAGACGATACCCATACTGGCTACAAGCCCGATACCGAGACTTGTCGGGTGAAATGCTCTCTTGCTTTTTGATAAAAGAAAGAGTCCCAGCAGGCCGCCGTAGGTGAAGGATGCAATTTCAAGTCCAACCATGATAATGGCCTTGTCTCCGGCGTCAAACGTGAG
>CAIVSG010000111.1 GCA_903908555.1 uncultured Chlorobiaceae bacterium
AGGCAGGTTGATGAGTGACATCAATGTAACACCCTTCGTTGATGTCATGCTTGTGCTGCTGATTATTTTTATGGTAACCGCTCCCATGATGACAAATGGCGTGAAGGTTGATACACCCCAGACTACCCATCAGCAGATGGACATCGATGAAAAAGCCCTTGTCATCAGCATAGACGCTTCTCACCGCGTCTTTATTAATCAATATCAACTGAATGCCTCTGAGGTCCGCCAGAAATTACCGACAATACTGGATGTGAAGCGTACCGGTGATGTCTATCTTAAAGCCGATAAATCTCTTCCTTACGGGCTGGTCATGGATGTTATGGCCCAGATCAAGGATGCCGGGATTGAGCATATTGGTATGGTGACTGAACCGCTCCCGGCAACGAAAGCAGGTAGGAAATAAGTGGGGCGTATGGAAAAAGGTCAGAAGCTTATTCATGCTGAAAAAAAATTTTCACTTTGGCTTGTTGGGGCAGCACTCATTCATGCCCTTGTGATTGTCCTTGCAATATATCTCCAGATTTTGGATGCAAACCGGCTTGTTAAGCCGAAAATTGTAAGTGTCAGTATTGTGTCGCTTCCCGGTTCAGGTGGATCCCCTGAACTTTCTCCAAAGGGGGGCGGAGAGGCTGCTTCCACTGCCTCCCCCGAGGCCCCACATCCTGCTGCCGGGAGTAAAAAGAGTGTTAGAGTGAAGGACGTACTCCCCGAAGAAGCACCCGTTACTCCAAAGAAAGAACTGAAACCAGTTAAGGCTAAGGTTAAGGAAAAGCTTACAGTACCGGCACCCGTTCCGCCAAAAAAAGTTCCAGTCGAACCCTTACCGGCAAAAGCAAAGCCTAAAGCTGTTGACAAGCCCGCTGATATTACTAAAGCTCTTGAGCGTCTCAAGCAGAATGTCGACCAAAAAACAGTCTCAACGCCACCGACCTCTGCCGGCAGTTTGAACAATGCACTTGCGCGACTTCAGCAGAAAGTAAAATCGGAAGGCACCCCGACATCAACAGGCACCGGAAGCGGAAAAGGTACTTCATCTGGCGGCCGGAGTGGTGCAGGGAAAGGCTATGGAGGAGGAGGGTCAGCTGCCCCGTATCAGGCGGAAATTGCGTCAATTATTATGCGGAACTGGGAATTTTCCAAAATACTGCTTAAAACCAGTTATGGAATGGAGGTCTATGTTCGTATTAATATTCTTGCTAACGGAACAATTAACAAGATTGTTTTTGATAAAAAAGCTCCAAGCGAGTACCTCAACAATTCGGTAAAAAAAGCCCTTGAAAAATCATCTCCTCTTCCAGCTCTTCCAAAACAGGAAGGCACAGGAGATGTGTGGATCGGATTTGTATTTACCCCTGAAGGTATCGAGAAGTGACCATGGGTTGACGTTTCGGAGTGCAGTAACCTCTCTTATCATGGTCTTCTATTGGCAATTAATTTGCATCTTCTACATGGGAAAATAGAGGTGAAAACAATATATTTACTGCAGATATGACTCAAGCCCTCATAAAGGGCAGTTCGCAATACCGTAATTCCCTGTTTTATTAAATGATAAAAGGAGCTGAATTGATGAAAAAACAAATTAAGGGCATGCTTGTCATTGCTATGATGTTGACTGCGGGATGCTCATCTAAAAGTGCAGTAAAATCAACTGAAGGCACCCAGAATGCCTCTTCTTCGTCAGCTGTTGATTCTCAGTCATCATCGCTGCCATCGGGCCGTACTGGCTATGGATTCGACAAATGGCAGACAGGTCCGCTTGGAGATCTGTTTTTTGATTTTGACAGTTCTGTTCTCAGCACTGATGCACAGGAACAATTGAAGCAGAATACGGCATGGTTGACTGCCAACTCTTCCAGGAATGTTCTTATTGAAGGCCACTGTGACGCACGAGGGACATCCGAGTACAACCTTGCCCTTGGAGAGCGCAGAGCTGCAAGTGCAAAAGAGTATATCGTCAAGCTTGGTGTTGCGTCATCCCGTCTCGAATCAGTGAGTTTGGGTTCAGAGCGGCCGTTTGATACTGGCAAAAATGAAGAAGCCTGGGCAAAAAACCGTCGGGCACACTTTGTTGTCAAATAACAATTGCTTTTTTGGATATCCGGCGATTGAAGAAATGGTATAAAGACTTTAGCGGCTTAAGAATACATACTTTCATTATGCTCAATGAATAAAAAAATTATACCCTTTCTTTTCTTGCCGGTTCTTGTTCTATCTTCCTGTGCAACAAAACAGGATCTTGTGGTCGTGGCAGATGATCTGCGAAAACTGAAAACAGAATCTGAAACCATTAAAACGCAGTCTGCGGGTTCCTATTCAGATGTTCAGAAGGTTCATGATGACATTTTCCGCCTTGAGGGACGTATTGACGAGGCGGCCCATAAGAATGCGCAAACTTTTGCGCGTCTTGGAATGGAAGACTCTCTTCTGGTCCACAAGGTTGACGATCTTGAATCCAGACTGCAGAAAATAGAGCAGTATCTCGGCATTGACAAAAAGGAGCAATCCTCATTGACCGCTGCTAAGCCGAAAGAATCAGCAGAGAGTGCGAAGCCCTCTGGTGTTACTGATGATGCTGCATTGCTCAAAGAAGGGCTGGATAGGCTTGGTAAAAATAGTTTTGCTCCTGCGAGGGAGAGTTTTACTACGCTTTTAAAGACCTACCCGGCATCTGCTCTCGCCGATCAGGCACAGTTTCATCTCGCCGACAGCTACTTCAGCGAAAAATGGTATGAAAAGGCTATTCTCGAATATCAGGTTGTGATAGCTAAATATACCAAAAGCGGCAAGCGTCCGGTAGCGCTGTTCAAACAGGCGATTGCTTTTGAAAAGATAGGTGATGCCGCTAATGCGAAAGCAAGGTTTAAGACGCTTGTCAACATGTATCCAAAAGCACCCGAAGCTGCATTGGCGCGTAAGAAAATCCAATAGTCAAATGCTATGAACGTTACCCCAACCCCATGTATGTTCCGGTGATCGGTGAAGTGGACCCCTGTGTAGGTTGGGGTGATTCCTGAACCCCAACAAAACAAAAGTTCTCCATCCATCGTTTATTTCAGCAGATAAATTGATGTGCCCTTATAATGCAAAAAGCCCTGGATATTCCGGGGCTTTTTGCATTTCCTGATGAAAGAGGCTGAATAAGTAAAAAGAGAAAACTGATTGCGCTTACTTGAAAAACTCATTAAGGGTATAGGTACGGCGATCAATTTCGATACAAAGTTTTTGCTGCAGAGAATCGTAAAAGACAGGAATATCCCTCATTGTCCACTTTACACCCCGGTTGTCAAAGTCGATGACGTAACGGTTTTCATTGTCAAGAACTTTTTTCTTCAGGTCAATACCGATATCCGGCTGCGTAGTAAGCACAAAAAGCTCAATTTCACCGCTTATGATCTTGTTGATGATCTCCTTTGTAGGCGATAGCTTTCTACGTCCGGAAGCTGGGCCGATCTCAATTTCAAGGTTGTTTTTGTTATCTCTTTTCGCAGAGGTTATAAAGTATTTTGCTGCTTTATGAACCGCATTGCCTGACCATGGCCCTGATGTACTGACTCTGACCTGATTTGTGCCCGTGTATTGCCGACTGAGCTGAGGTTGCATTGTTTGCACGGTTAAATTTTGCAAAAATATCACACTCTGGTGTTCTACCTTTCTTTGATGATAAATTAGCAAAACAAGGTTAAATAACAAAGGGATTCATTACGAATCCCTTTGTTAAAGAGCATATAACAGCTGTATCCGATTACTTCTTGCTGTCATCGATTACTTCGAACTCAGCATTTTCAACTTCACCGTTACCACTCGCTTTTGCGCTCTTTTCCTTGCCGCCAGTGTGAGCTTCCGGTTCACCCTGTGCTGATTCAGCGCTTTGCGACTCATAGAGTTTGGATGCAATTTCTGTCCACTCCTTGTTGAGCTCCTCCATTGCAGACTTGATTGACTCAATGGTACCGTTTTTATAGGCCTCTTTAAGCTTGTCCAGAGTGCCTTCCAGAGTGGAGCGCTTATCGGCAGGTATTTTGTCGCCAAGCTCTTTCAGTTGCTTTTCAGTACTGAAAATAAGCCCATCCGCAATGTTTTTCGTATCGACCTCTTCCTTGCGCTTCTGATCTTCCGAAGCATGATTTTTAGCATCGTCTTTCATCTTATTGATCTCAGCATCACTGAGTTTACTGCTGGACTCGATTCTTATGCTCTGCTCCTTTCCTATTGCCTTATCCTTGGCCGAAACATTCAGAATGCCGTTTGAATCGATATCGAAGGTTACTTCGATCTGCGGCAGGCCTCTTGGAGAAGGAGGAATATCACCTAAATGAAAACGTCCAAGTGTTTTATTATCTGCGGCCATCGGGCGTTCTCCCTGAAGGACGTGAACCTCAACCGAGGTCTGGTTGTCACCCGCAGTTGAAAATATCTCCTGCTTTTTTGTTGGAATCGTGGTGTTCGCATCAATCAGCTTCGTCATAACGCCACCAAGAGTTTCGATTCCAAGTGAAAGGGGAGTTACATCAAGAAGCAGAACATCGGTGACATCTCCCTTCAGAACACCACCCTGGATAGCCGCGCCGATAGCAACAACTTCATCCGGATTGACGCTTTTATTCGGTTCCTTACCAAAGAAATCCTTGACCAGCGCCTGTACTTTCGGAATACGGGTTGAGCCGCCAACAAGCACAACTTCATCGATCTCCTTCATTTCAAGCTTGGAATTCTTGACAGCACGTCGGCAAGGATCAAGAATTTTATCGAACAGGTCTGAACACAATGCCTCAAATTTTGCACGGGTCAGATTGATAACCAGATGCTTCGGCCCTTCCTGTGTTGCGGTGATAAATGGAAGGTTAATTTCGGTGTCAGTCCTTGACGATAGTTCAATTTTTGCTTTTTCAGCAGCTTCTTTCAGGCGCTGTAACGTAATTGCATCCTTACGAAGATCGATGCCTTCCTGTTTTTTGAACTCATCTGCAATATAATCGATGATTTTCTGGTCAAAGTCATCTCCGCCAAGGTGGGTGTCGCCATCAGTGGATTTAACCTCAAAAACACCATCACCAAGCTCAAGAATTGAAATATCAAACGTTCCGCCGCCAAGGTCAAAAACCGCCACTTTCTCACTCTCCTGCTTTCTGTCAAGTCCATAGGCCAGAGCAGCTGCCGTAGGTTCATTGATGATTCGTTTTACATCAAGACCGGCAATCCTGCCAGCATCTTTTGTAGCCTGTCTTTGCGCGTCATTGAAATATGCCGGCACAGTGATAACCGCTTCGGTAACTTTTTCACCAAGAAAATCTTCCGCAGTCTGCTTCATTTTCTGAAGGATCATTGCTGAAACTTCCTGTGGTGAGTAGATTTTATCATTTATTTTTACACGAGCCTCGCCATTTTCATTGATGATTTCGTATGGCGCAAGCTTCTTTTCATTAGGGACTTCATCATATTTACGCCCCATGAAGCGTTTAATTGAGAAAATTGTGTTCTTGGGGTTTGTGATAGCCTGCCTTTTTGCTGCCTGTCCTACCAGGCGGTCGCCTGTTTTGGTTAAAGCGATGATTGACGGTGTTGTACGGTTACCTTCCGAATTTTCAATAACCGTTGGCTGCGATCCCTGCATGACGGAAACACAGGAGTTCGTTGTGCCAAGATCGATGCCGATAATTTTTCCCATGAGAGTAATTCCTTTTTTTTATAGTGATATTGTAAAGAACCTGACTCGCATCACAGAGGTGCAGAGTCCGGATTGTATCATGTTAATTGATCAAAATTTCCTTTGCTTTTTTTGTTATCTGAGCTTTTGGCAGGGTTACATGAAGTATCCCATTGTCAAGCCCCGCATTAATTCTTTCCTGATCAATGCACTCACCAAGATTAAATTTTCTCTGCAGGCAGCCGTATGTCCTCTCAATACGCAGGTAACCTTTTTTATTCTCTTCGCTCGACTGCTTTCTCTCTGCTTTGATGGTCAGCACATCATCCTCAATATTGAGGGCGATCTCATCTTTCCCTAAACCAGGCAACTCAGCATCAATATGAAACCCGCTCTCATCCTCCGATATATCAACATTGAAAGCCGGCATTGAAGATGTTTTGGCGCTTGAACGGATATCATCAAACAACCTCATTGGATCTTTGGATAATTTTACGAGCATGTCATCCTCCATTTTAAGCTTGCATTATTATTTTATTGATTGTAAACGATGAACGACTTACTATCAATAATTAGCAAGAAGCGTGCCAAAGCATAAAACGGTAGCTTTTGCTCTCTTTTAGAGAAATACAAGGAGAAGTGACACTAAAAATGTCACACTACCTTTTATTATGATGACATAATGTCGCACAGTGTCAATATTGACAGGGTATCACTGGGGGCTATGAAGAAATTCGATAGGAACGAGTAAAGCTTAAGCAGGGCAATTTCTGCAGGTTCTATTGCCCCGTTTGCGGCGCA
Source organism: uncultured Chlorobiaceae bacterium (assembly GCA_903908555.1). Classification (GTDB taxonomy): domain Bacteria; phylum Bacteroidota; class Chlorobiia; order Chlorobiales; family Chlorobiaceae; genus Chlorobium. The sequence continues at coordinate 6,449 of CAIVSG010000111.1, forward strand.
GTAACAAGAGGCTTCCGGTCAGTTGGATAGCTTTCTGTTGACATTGGGAAAGAAGGGTATCTCAGTGCTCTAAACTGTTTACGCTGGTGAGTTCCATAATAGAATGAAACAGGCTTTGAGGAGCTTTAAACTGAACAATCTTTTCCTTGATGATCATTTTGGTCTTTTTGGCATCTTCAAACTCATCTTTGCACTCTCTGCACTCCGAAAGGTGCAATAGAAAGCCCTCTTCTTCCTTTACTGTCAGCTCACAATCCACAGCAGCGCTCATAAGTACCTGGGCTTTTTTGCAGTTCATAGTTTACAAATTTTGTGCGTAACGATTTTAATGATCTTTATCGGTATTGAAGCCGTATTTTTTAGCATACCCCTCCAGTTGTTCACGAAGCAGTTTTCTACCTCTGTATAACCTTGATCTTACAGTACCGATAGGGCTTTCAACCATATTTGCAATTTCTTCATAAGTAAACCCGTCAATATCACACAACTGTATCACTTCCCTGAACTCTTCAGGCAAAGAGTGAAGTGCCTGATGGACCTCTTCATGCAGCAATGAATGGAAATAATCGGTATCTGCTTCACTGGTATCATTCTGAACATCTTTTATAGAATGATAAAAATCCTTAATAAGATCATAATCTACCTTTCCCGGTTCTTTAGAATTTTTGCGAAACCGGTTGATATAATTGTTTTTCAGAATTTTAAACAGCCATGCTTTACAGTTTGTTCCCCTCTCAAAAGAATTAAAAAATCTATAAGCTTTGAGATAGGTTTCCTGTACCAGATCTTCGGCATCACTCGGATTCATGGTTAAATGAAGCGCGTAATTATAAAGCGAATTCAGATGAACAACCGCTTCCTTTTGAAACTCAAGTTGTTTTTGACGCTCCTCCTTGGACAAAGATTCTTTTTTTGTCCTGGCTGTAACGTTACGGGTTGGATCGGGTTTATCCATGAGCTAAAGTATACCGGGTTCAAATAACATTGTTTTGCTTGCAGGAGTCTTAAATCATAAAATAAGTAAAGCAAAAAACACTCCAAATCTCATAAATATAAGTTTTTCCTCTCACTGGTGTCATCCGAATGCAATGAGGGATCCATTTTTTCTTCCATCCCAACACCGCCAACGTCTTTAATCCCCAACAAGCACTGAGTACTCAGTACTCAGTGCCATCACTTTTCAACTGCCAACTGCCAACTGCCAACTATTTTTTTTCACTCAGCACTCAGCACTTCACTTCTCCTTACCGTTCTCCTCCTTGTGTTGAGCACCATCTTGTTTTTTGCCGTCAGAACCCCTGCTTTGTCCCTGTGACTTGCCGTCAGAACCCCTGCTTTGTCCCTGTGACTTGCCGTCAGAAACCTTGCCGGGCTGTCCTTGGTTCGGCCTGCTGTCAGCGGGTTTGTTTGGCTGCGGCTGACTTGGCCTGCTGTCAGCGGGTTTGTTTGGCTGAGGCTGACTTGGCTTGCTGTCAGCGGGTTTGTTTGGCTGCGGCTGACTTGGCCTGCTGTCAGCGGGTTTGTTTGGCTGCGGCTGACTTGGCTTGCTGTCAGCGGGTTTGTTTGGCTGAGGCTGACTTGGCTGTCCATGTTTCGGGCTGTTATCAGAGGGCTTGTTGCCTTGCTGACCCTGATTCGGCCTGTTATCAGAAGCGTTGTTAAATTGGCCATGACTTGGCTTGTTATCCTGGCCTTTGCTTTGCTGACCATTATTCTGCCTGTTGTCGGGAACGTCGTTTTGACGACCTTGGTGAGGCCTTGTATCAGAATTCCGGTTTGATGGCTCCTGACGATTTGGTATGAATTCAGTACGGGTATTTGACTGCTCTTCATACCGTCTGCGGCCTTCATCGTTCCTCTCATCATTATATCGCCTCTTATTGTCGTCATTACGCTGATAGTTGTTATCACGGCTCTCCGACCTGCGATACTCCATATCGCGATACCGGCTTATCTCATTCCAGCTATACCTTCTCAACTTTAATGGTAAACGGTTACTCTTTATAACAATCCAGGGTCCTCGGTAACGAAGAGAGCTGTACCAGAGGCCGTCATTGAAGAGATAATACCTGTTACCATAGAATACCATATCATATCGACTCCCTACAGATACTGAAAAGCCCTGATCTCTCAGGTAAATCAATCGTGGCGGAGAATCAATAACAAACGATGGTTTGCTTCCTGAGCTGAAATGCGCATCATTTTTTGCCTGAGCACTGGTGAAAGGGCTACCGAGAAGCATACCTGCAATTCCAGCGGTCAACCAGATCTGATTTTTCATTATTCTTAAACTTATTACTCATTTGATAAAAGCACGTTACCCACGCCAAAAATAAGCAATAAAAAAATTTAAAGCCGGAGCTTTTTTAATCTAGTCTTGGTCATACGTTGCTAAAGCCCCTCTTCTATAAGTCCTATGAGTCATATCTGTCCCATCAGACTTATCTCTTTCTTCTAACTTCCCTTAAAAAATAATGTTTGCTGTGAATTCTCTGTTGTGACTATATTCTCCGACCCTCTTTTTTGTTTGAAGAATAATTCAGGTTCAGGACGTTACCCCAAAATCAAGATGGACAATCTCTATGAATGAAGCTGCCGACATTATTGTAATCGGCTCAGGAATTGGTGGCCTGACTGCCGCAGCGCTTCTTCAGGATCGAGGTATATCAACGCTCGTTTTTGAGAAAAACCGTTATCCTGGAGGAAGTTGTTCTTCTTTTCAGCGTGGGGGTTACACTTTTGATGCTGGAGCATCAGTCTTTTATGGTTTTGGTGAAAACAGCAAAGGCGGCACTCTCAACCTTCATACAAGGATATTCAGAAAACTTGGGCTTCAGGTGCCGACGATTCACGACCCTGTACAGATTCACTATCATCTGCCCGACGGTTTTTCAATCCCTGCTTTTTATGACCGCAATGCATTTCTCCAGGCTCTCGGTGCACGTTTCCCACATGAACGTGATGGAATTGAAAAGTTTTATAACGAACTCGAGGCTGTTCTTGATATTCTCAGTTCATTTCCGGCCGGTTCACTTGAGGATCCCTTCCATCTGGCGTCAATAGGCGTTGCTTTTCCGGCCAAAGCCTTTGCTCTTGCCGTAAAGAGCTTTCGTTCAATGGGTAAAACAGCCAGGCGGTATATCCGCGATGAGGAGCTTCTTAAATTTATTGATATAGAGGCCTATTCCTGGGCGGTGCAGGATGCGGTTGCAACCCCATTGGTTAATGCCGGTATCTGTCTTGCTGATCGCCATTCCGGCGGCATCAACTATCCTGTTGGAGGTTCTGGTGCTATTCCCGAAGCATTATGTCAAGGTATTGAAAAGTCCGGAGGTCGAATCTGCTACCAATCCGAGGTAACCTCTATAATTGTTGAAAATGGCGAAGCTCGAGGCGTCAGGCTTGCTGATGGATCTGAATATTATGCAAAAGCAGTAATTACCAATGCCACTGTCTGGGATACCTTCAATCGCCTGATCCCCGATTCGCGCTACAAGGTTGATGAAAGCGCATTTTTAAGAGCCCCGAGCTGGTTCCAGCTCTATCTGGGTGTAGATGCCTCAATCATTCCAAAAGAGTTTTATGTTCACCATGTTCTTGTCGATACGTGGGAGAACTATAATCAGCCCGGCGGGACCATTTATTTTTCAGCACCAACAATTCTTGACCCCTCCCTGGCCCCTCCCGGCAAACATATAGTTCATGCTTTTGTAACCGCTGAGGCTGACGAATGGCAGCACTACGACCGGGAAAATGGTGCATACCGCAACGCCAAAGAAGCCTTTGCAGAAAGTGTGATATCCCGGACAGAACGAATTCTTCCCGGACTGTCAAATGCCATCGAGTTCAAGGTTCTTGCAACGCCATTGACCCATCAGCGCTACCTTAACCGCTTCAAAGGATCCTATGGGCCGCTGTTGAAGCCAGGGCAGAACATTCTCCAAAAGCCTCAGAATACAACCCGGATTAAAAACTTGTATGCGACCGGTGACAGCACTTTTCCAGGTCAGGGAGTTATCGCGGTTACCTATTCAGGAGTCTCATGCGCCTCCTATATTGCCAGGCAATTCGGTAAACCGCTTGACGAATTGATATAAGTGCACCTCTATTTATTCTTTCCCACCTCTCCCCACTGCCCACTGCCAACTCTCTTTCTTTCTTCCCTCTTCACTGCCGACTGCCAACTGCCAACTCTTTCGCACTGCTAGCTGGCAGCAAGCAGCATATCAATCTCCCTGAATGGAAGATCAGTAAGTTCAGCAAGAATCTTCTTTGTGACGTAACTCTTGAAAATATAGGTTCCTTTTCTCAGACTGTGGTTTTTCCAGAGTATATCCGAAATGGTCTCATGTGAGGTGAGTTTCAGCAAAAAGGGGAGCAGCGTATTGGTAAGAGCAAACGAGGCTGTTTTAGCCACTGCCGAAGGTATGTTAGGAACGCAGTAATGGGTAACCCCGTATTTGACATAAATAGGATTAGTGTGGGATGTGTGCCTGCTGGTGGCAAAACAGGCCCCCTGATCAATTGAGACATCAATAATAACCGAACCGGGTTTCATCGATTTAACAACCTGTTCGCTCACCAGCGGTTTTATGATTTTCTGTCTCGGGCTTAAAGCGCCGATCAAGACATCCGACGTCTTTGCAAGTTCAGCAATGTAATGGTCATTGGCTATCGCTGTGACAAGGTGACGGTTGAAGAACGCTTCAAATCTTCTCAGACGGTTAATCTCCTTGTCGATGACCGTGACCTGAGCACCAAGTCCGAGCGCATCCTGCGCAGCAAAAAGCCCAACCGTTCCGGCACCGATAATGGTGACATGGGCCGGCGGAACACCGGCAATTCCACCAAGCAGTATTCCGCTGCCGCCATACCCGGTCTCAAGGTATTTAGCCGCAGTCTGAATGGCAAGAGACCCCGCTATTTCACTCAGTGTTCTTACTATCGGCAGTTCCCCATCCCTTGTCTCAATAAATTCAAATCCCAGCGCAGTGATGTTCTTTTCCAGCAGGGCCTGGATCAGTTGATGGGTAATGGTACCGAGGTGCAGGGCTGAAATAAGCAGTTGCCCGGGCTGAAAGAGTGGAATTTCATCAGGTTGAGGGGGTGAAACCTTGACGATCACGTTGGACTGCTCATACAACTCTTCGGGCGTTTCAGCAAGTGAAGCTCCCGCTTCCGCATAATCGCTATCCGTAAAGTTGCAGAAATTTCCGGCAGCCCTCTCGATATTGACTTTGATGCCATGCTCAACAAGTATTTGAACTCCTGGAGGCGAAATAGCCACCCGTCTCTCATCCTGAGCACGTTCTCGCGGTATTCCGAGAACAACATTCATAGTTTTCTCAGGCTTGATCAACCACCGTTCAAGGGTTTTCGCGCCTAGCTCAAACTCAATATTTTCAATATCTGAAGAATACCCCATCAGGAGTTCATGATTGCCGTTTTTACCCGATGCACCAAAAGGGAAAAACTACTTTATAGATATCTTGACCGATTCCAGTAACCGGAGTTTTATTAGTCCCGCAACCTGTCAGAAGCACCTCACCAACACGACCTCGGCAAGGTTTCCTAACCTCTCTTTTCCAAGATATAAAAAATTTATCACCCTGCACTCTACCAAACCTTGTTCTTCGATTAGGGAAGAACAAGGTTTAACCGTTAAGCCATCTCAACCTATGCAGCAATACCTTCGCTCTCCGAATGGATATTATTTTCTTTATCGCCTTTGCAGAAGGCTGAAAGTTGAAAAGGTTTACATGCCTCTGCATTCGTATGTCCATCCCCTGAAAACGCAGGCATAAAAGCATTGGCCACTAACTGCAAAACACCTCCTATTCCGCTGATGACATCTGCAATGAGCTCCCACAGATTAAAATCTCTTTCAGCCTGCAGGCGCATGGTATCAGGAAACTTTACCAACGACTCCCACCCCATTTTGGCAGCATATTCAGTCAATTGCAATGGATTGGTTTCAAAGCTCCTTTTTACCTCTTCAACTAACGAAACAACTCTTATGACACCCTCTTTTTCAACAGTGGTCAGGCAGGCCATTCTTGTCCCTTCATTGAGCAACCGTTCTGAAAGAAGTGCCTTTTCCTCAACACTGAGAGCCGACAGACTTTCGCTGCCCTCAAGAACCTTTACATAGCAGGTTTGACAGATGCTGTTCCCACCGCAAAAATAGCCGATGTGTTCATGGTTGCCACGAGCAATGTCAAGCAGCCTTTCGCCCTTCTTTGCCTCGTATGTGTGATTATTGATAGAGATCTTCATGATTGTAACAGTTTAGATTATAGGACTAATTTTGTCCGCTTATTACGAACAAAAGAACTGTCACAAAAGTTGCGATGCCAACCGCAATTATTTCACACCCCAAAAATAACTCCACCATCCCAAGCAACTCAGCCCCATCTTTCTCCATACTGCCCACTGCCCACTGCCCACTGCCCACTGCCCACTGCCCACTGCCCACTGCCCACTGCCCACTGCCCACTGTTTTCACTTTCTTCCCTCATCCCTCAGCACTCTCTTTCCCCACTGCATCAAGTTTTTTAAGCAATTCCGAATACTCGTCAATCAAAGCCGTCGGTGAAGTATCTGTACCGGTAGCATGGGTCAGTACCAGTATTATTTTTTTATCCATCTTGAATCCTGGTTTGTACTTCTGCATCCAGGGTTCCTGAACCGAAACAAACAGGTACTGGAGAAAATCCCTGTTTCCAAGATGTTCATCGTGCTGAAGAGGGAGATAAAGGGTCAAAGTAAACTTTTGAATATCAATTTTTTCAAGTCCCAGAGACGACCCGACTATTTTCAGTTTTGTCAGAAGAAGAAGGTTCAAAACCTCTTCAGGCAGCGCTCCAAACCGGTCCTTGAGCTCGACAGCCAAGGCATCGACGCTCTCAGAGGAGGGCGCTTTTGAGATTTTGTCATAAAACGCAAAACGCTCATGCGTCGCATTGACATAATAATCAGGAATGAGAGCATCAAAGAAAAAGAGAAGATCACACGCTTTTGATTGCCTGGCTGCCGGTTTGTCATCACCTGAAAACATATGAATGAATTCATTTGATTTCAGTTCAGCAACAGTTTCTGCAAGCATTTTCTGATAGAGATCAAACCCGAGTTCATGGATATACCCCGACTGCTCAGCACCAAGCAGATTTCCAGCACCGCGGATATCGAGATCACGAAGAGCGATGTTAAAGCCTGACCCGAGTTCAGTAAAGCTTTCAATCACCGCAAGACGCTGCACAGCATCCCTTTTCAGGGTGTGTAGAGGTGGGGTTACCAGGTAGCAGTAAGCTTTTCGATCGCTTCTTCCCACTCTTCCGCGTAACTGGTAAAGATCAGAAAGACCGAACATATCAGCCCGGTTGATGATGATGGTATTCGCATTAGAAATGTCAAGACCTGAGCCGATAATTGTGGTTGAAATAAGCACGTCAACCTCTTTCTGCATGAAATCCATCATGATTTTTTCAAGCTCCTTGGCTGGCAACTGGCCATGAGCGTAAACAATCCTTGCAGAAGGAACAAGCTCCCTGAGTGTATTCAGGATATCCTCAAGAGACGCAATCCTGTTATGCAGAAAGAAAACCTGACCCTCCCGTTTGATCTCCCTGAGTATAGCCGATTGAAAAAGCGATGCGTCATAATCGGTAATGATAGTCTCTACCGGCTGCCGGTTTTTAGGCGGAGTAGACACAATCGAAAGATCTCTTGCTCCAAGCATTGAAAACTGCAAGGTTCTCGGAATTGGTGTTGCCGACATGGTCAAGGTATCAACACCGGGGAACTGTTCGCGCAGTTTCTCTTTAACCTCAACCCCGAAGTGCTGCTCTTCATCAATAACAAGCAGACCAAGATCTTTAAAGTGAACGTCCTTCGACACCAGCCGATGAGTTCCGATAACAATATCAACCAGTCCCAGTTCTATTTTTTTGAGTATTTCCAGTTGTTCCTTTCGAGGCACAAAGCGGCTGAGTACAGCAATTGAAATTGGAAAATTCTCAAACCTTCTGGTAAACGATTCAGCATGCTGATGGGCCAGAATGGTTGTCGGCGTCAGCACCGCAACCTGCTTTTTGGATTCAACAGCCTTGAAAGCCGAGCGCATGGCAATCTCAGTTTTTCCAAAACCGGCATCACCGCAGATAAGGCGGTCCATCGGATGCGGCTCCTGCATATCTTTTTTAACAGCCTCAATTGCTTTAAACTGATCAGGAGTTTCATCGAAAATAAACGACGACTCAAATTCGCGCATGAATATCGAGTCCGGCTCAAAGGGAAAGCCGGGTTGCATTTTACGCTGTGCATAAACCTTTATCAGGTTTATGGCAATATCACGCAGCTTCGAGCGAACCTTCTCTTTTTTTGCCGCCCATTTCGAACTGCCAAGTTTTGATAGCGTTGGCAGGGAGCTTTCCGAAGCTGTATATCTCGAGATCAGGTTGATACTCTGTACATTGACAAAAAGCTGATCCCCGCCGCAGTACTCAATAAGGACAGATTCCTGCTCGGAATTTCCCACCGTTATGGTTTCAAGGGATTTAAATATTCCGATACCGTAATCCTCATGAACCACATAATCACCGACTTTAAGCTTCTGGAGATCCTTGAGCGAAATCCCCCGTATTTTCCGTTTGCGGTGAGCTTTATGAGAGTGCAGTTTCCCAAAGATGTCCGATTCAGTATAGAGATCAAGATTGCCGAAAATAAATCCCGTATGCAGGTTAATCGGAACCCAGCTAGCCTCCACACTACCCTCACTCCCCGAATTCATCATTTCCTCTGCCAGAAAATCGGTTAACCCCTCTATTTCACGTCGTGAGCTGGTTGCAAAGAGCGGTTTTTTATTTGTGGCGATTTCCTTTTGCAGCACGGTGGCAAGAATTCGGAAATTTGCGTTCAGTTTTTTTTGCGCAGTTGACTTGAAGTCAATTGCTGACGGCGAAGAGTGAGTGATTCTAATACATCGAAACCTTGACAGAGCATCAGCTAAAGCGTCATAGTTGTCTCTTGTTGCAAATTCAATGGTATCATCAATGATAACAACAGTTTGCTGGTCCAGATAGTCAAGAATTGTTGTTTCACTGCCGGCACTGTTTGTTGTTGCATCTAAAAAACTGGCTGAAATATCGGCGGTTGTCACCGTTTTTCCTGACAGCTGACTGTTGATATCGAAAATGCGCAGTGAAGTAACGGTATCGCCAAAAAATTCCACTCTATAGGGTTCCCTCGCTCCAAAAGGGTATGCATCAATAATCGAGCCCCTGACGGAGAACTCGCCCTCGTTCTCAACAAACTCTCTCTGCTCAAAGCCGTTAGCAACAAGAAATTTTTTCAGGGGTTCATACCCCGCCGTCTGGTCGGTTTTCAGTCTGAAAATCCGGTTTTCGGCATCGACTGGTTTGCAAAGGGCAACGTCGAGGTCATCGAAAAAAGAGAGTATGAGTGATTTTTTCCCCTTCGAGATAGCCCCGATTGAGAGCGAAAGTTCATCTGATGTATTGCAGATTATCTCTTTAGGAAGCAGTGCATCCAGATCATTGTCATACAATTCGAAGTTGTTTTGCCCCGTCACAATCATGAGCGAAGTGTCCATATCTGCAAAAAGAGCTGCAGCAAGAACCGAAGAGAGAGAGCCCTGCAATCCGGAGATATCGATTGGTGGAAAAGCTTTGTTGTTTTTTTGAGATCCGTCAACTAAAGATTGTGTGAGCCTACTGTAGGGAGTTGATTGCTTTACGGTCTCAATGAGAAAGCTGGTATTCTTTTTACTGACGGTCGTGCTTTGCAGATCAGAATCTGATAACGTTTTCATATGAAGCTTACAAACTATATTTTCATGCTTGATTCCCTCAATGCATGGCAACTCTCCGAACATTTTACGGTCTTGGAAGACTGTTATATATGGAAAAAATTCTTGAACTGAAAAATCTCAAAACTTACTACTCAACCGACAATGGTATTGCCAAAGCAGTTGACAGCGTAAGCTTTTCTCTCGGCCGCAACCGTACACTGGGAGTTGTAGGGGAGTCCGGGTGCGGAAAATCGGTGACGGCGCTCTCTATTATGCGCCTGGTGCCAACCCCGCCCGGTTATTTTGCTGGCGGTGAGATACTATGGAAAGGCGAAGACCTCTTAAAGTTTTCTGAAGAAAAAATGCGCCATTTGCGGGGTGACGACATTGCCATGATTTTCCAGGAGCCAATGAGTTCGCTCAACCCGGTATTTACCTGTGGCAGCCAGATCTCGGAACAGATTCTCATTCATCGTGATGTAAAGCATGCGGAAGCAAAAAAACGTTCAATTGAACTCTTGAACTTGGTTGGAATACCAAACCCGGCCGCGCGATACTCCTCTTATCCCCATGAACTTTCAGGAGGTATGCGGCAGCGGGTCATGATTGCCATGGCGCTTTCCTGCAATCCGGCTCTTCTCATTGCCGACGAACCGACCACAGCCCTCGATGTCACTGTTCAGGCGCAGATCCTCGATCTTATCAGCAAACTTCAGTCCGATACCGGCATGAGTGTCATGCTGATTACCCATGATTTTGGTGTGGTAGCTGAGCTTTGCGAAGAGGTTCTTGTAATGTATGCCTCAAGAGTGGTCGAACAAGGTTCGGTGCGGCAGCTTTTCCAGAACCCTCTCCATCCCTATACACAGGGCCTGTTAAAATCAATTCCTCATTTAGGCACCGAAAAAAAGAGGCTTCATGTTATCGAAGGCAACGTCCCGAGTGTTATCAACCTGCCCGAAGGGTGCCGCTTTGCAGGAAGATGCCCGCTTGCCGACCTTCACTGCCGACATGTTCAGCCTGATCTGGTTACCTATGAGGCCGGCCATGAAGCAGCCTGCTGGAAGGTCGGTCTCTGAGTTGTGTTGGCATCCACTATAATCTGCCGGTGTAGAGGTATTAGTATCTCCGGTGTAAGATGTCGGGGATAAAAGCCGGCATCAAACAACTCATGGTTTATTGTTATGGCGTCATTATCAACCCTGACCCGGTAAGCAACCACCAGCAGCGATCCATAGAGTTCAACATCACGATGATAAACCCCTATAAGGCTGTCAACCTTACCCTCTAATGAAGTCTCCTCCATCAGCTCTCGTAAACACCCTTCGTGAGGCTCTTCACCTGTTTCAAGGAACCCTCCTGGTAGAGCCCACTCATTGAATGCCGGTTCATGAGCCCTCCGGATCACAAGGAGCTCATCTTTCGCATTTACTGTATAGGCAACTGCAACAGGAAGAGGGTTGACGTAATGCACCCATCTGCATGAGGGGCAAAACATCCGTTCACGTCCGTCAATCATAGCCTTGTCAAGCCTTTCAGTGCAAATCGGACAAAATGAATAAGATTTCATGGCTTCCTCAAGAAACTTTTTGCCGTAGCGATTGATTTACAATTGAAGTAAGTTCATATAACTAGAATAAGTTTCATTCATGTCAATATCAATACTTAAAGAAGGCATCACTGCTCCCCGAATAGTCGCTCAAGACCAGGATGGAAAACCGGTTTCCCTCGAAGAGTATAGTGGCCGTAAAGTTATCCTCTATTTTTATCCGAAAGATGATACTCCAGGATGTACAAAGGAAGCTTGTGCTTTTAGGGATAATTTCCCTAACTTTAACAAACTGGGGGTGGATATTCTTGGCGTAAGTGTTGATAATGAAAGCAAACACAAAAAGTTTGCCGAAAAATTCACCTTACCCTTCCGTCTTGTTGCCGATCCTGACAAGCACATTGTCGAAGCCTACGGAGTATGGGGACAGAAAAAGTTTATGGGACGTGAATATATGGGTACCAGCAGGGTTACATATTTGATTAATGAGCAGGGAGTAATTGAAAAAGTTTGGCCTAAAGTAAATCCGGTCGGACACGCAGAAGAGTTGCTCAACTATCTGCAGCAAAAAACATCATAAAAAGAACATGGTAAACGAATTTGACAAGCTTAAAGCTGGCAAACTCCTCATTGCCTCAGCCAATATGCTGGAATCGAATTTCAAACGCACGGTTCTGGTTATGTGTGAGCATAATGAAAAAGGCTCGTTGGGTTTTATTCTCAACCGTCCGATGGAATTCAAGGTTTGTGAAGCCATAGCCGGTTTTGAGGACATAGAAGAACCTCTTCACATGGGAGGCCCCGTTCAGGTGGATACGGTCCATTTCCTGCATCTGAGAGGCGACCTTATAGAAGACTCACTTGAAATTCTACCCGGCCTTTTCTGGGGTGGCGACAAAAATCAGCTCAGTTTTCTCCTCAATACAGGCGTCATGATGCCAGGTGAAATCCGCTTTTTCCTTGGTTATGCAGGGTGGACTGCCGGCCAGCTTGAATCCGAGTTTGAAGAGGGTGCATGGTATACTGCCGAGGCAACTAAAGCCATGATATTCAGTGATGCCTATGAAAGGATGTGGAGTCGCTCAGTGCGCTCAAAGGGCGGTGAATACCAGCTTGTCGCCAACGCCCCCGAACTTCCGGGTTTGAACTGACGGGATTGTCTTTGGAACTGTCTGAAGACAATTCTTCTTGTTCTATAGATTTAAAAAGTATATATAAACAACGTTGCTACGGCAATACTGTTCTTTGATGATATGGGGATGACAGGCTTTCGACAGGGCAGGTGTGAGATGGAGTTGCACTCCGAGTTTCAGCATGGATGGACTCGTTAAAGAAGTCTATGCAACTATACATGCAGACGATTATTCGTATGCAATGGCTGCCTGATTAGCAAAAGTTAATTAATCAGC
>CAIVSG010000112.1 GCA_903908555.1 uncultured Chlorobiaceae bacterium
GGACTTTTATATCGATCTTGTTTTTTACAACTACCTGCTCAAGTGCTTTGTGCTGATTGATTTGAAGAGCGGAAAGCTTGTGCATCAGGACATCGGGCAGATGGACATGTATGTGCGCATGTATGACGATCTGAAACGGGGCGAGAGCGATAACCCTACTGTCGGCATTATTTTGTGTTCCCAAAAGGATGAGTCAGTGGTTCGCTATTCGGTCTTGAATGGAAGTGAACAATTATTCGCCAGCCGCTATAAATGGGTATTGCCATCCGAAGAAGAGCTGCGAAAAGAGCTGGAGCGGGAACGCACAATGTTATTGGAGCAGTCAGAAGCGTATCAAGCGGATGGGAGTGACAATGAATAAAGAAAAAAAACGCAGTTTCCATGAGGAGCTGGTGCTCAATCAATGGATGATGGGCTTTTTTAAAGACGATAGCTTGCACGGCATGAAGGAAAAACGATGAACAGGAAGCATTCCAACACTCCAGAGATTAACTGGCTGGTTGAAAATATTGTACCGCTCGTAAAACACACCCAACAACTCGGACGGCAGGCGGCAATCCTGTATGCCCAAGAGGTTGATGCAATAATACAAGATCAGGAAAGTGATTCCAGGCGGATTGAACACTGCCTGGATGGTATTCTTGATTTTTGTTTTGACGAGAAAATGCTGCAGTTATTCAAAAAGCTCTGCCGCTATTATTATAACATCGATTCGGTTGCGACAAGTGAATATGTCTTAACATACAAGGATATGTGGGATAATGGCAATTGAAATACTTGCTAGTACCCCACACATTTAAAGTATCAGGTGGTCTACCATCATACTATGAATTGAAGACGCTTCTCCTTTTCAGAGAAGCCCTCCATTAAGCTGCCAGATCGTAAAATTGAGAAACGAGGCAAAGCTAACCCACAAGATGTAGGGTATCAGTAAATATGCCGCGGTAGGGGAAATAGCTTTGAACTTTACGATTGTCAGCACAATCGCCAGCCAGAGCAGAACGATAACCCCAAGAGCCTTCGATGGGGAATGAAGACCGAAAAATGTTGCTGACCAGCTGAGATTCAAGAGAAGCTGAACACCGAATATTGCAACAGCTCCCTTGACATTTGCTTTAGCAGACCACTCCTGAACCACAAGGTAGAGAGCAGTACCCATAAGCAGGAACAAAATAGTCCATGCAGGAGGAAAGAGCCAGTCAGGCGGGTTCCATGAAGGCTTTTTGAGTATTGAATAGTACCACTCGGAGCCGGGCATAGGCGTAAATGTGCTGCCTGCAAAGGCAAACACAAAACACAGACCGATACAGAGAGCCAGTTTTGTAATATTGAGTTTCATTATCGGTTTCTTTACGTTTATAAATTCTTTATATCATTACAAATAAGCAACAAAGAGATTGCAAGGATAATTCCCTGCCCTACTGCTTTACTTAGAAAAATTGAGGTTGTACTCTGCCGGAAAAGGCGCACGAAAAAAAAGAATGGGCTGAAATGTTATATTGATCGCGATTATGCAACCCATTCGTTCTGACTCACAAACACACATGGAAACACGAAGCAACGAACTGCAGACAGCCATAAAAGCTGCCGAGGCTGCAGGAGCTATCACCCTTGAAAAATTCGGAGAACTCTCTCAGAGTGACATCAAGGCAAAAGATTTTAAAGATTTTGTAACTGATGTTGACAAAGCCTGCGAAGCGGCAATAAGCTTGATTATTAGCGAAAGCTTCCCTGATGACAGCATGCTGTGTGAAGAAGGCACCGTCGTTAAAGGCTCTTCAGGAAGAACCTGGATTGTGGATCCCCTTGACGGCACTCTTAACTTTATTCACTCTTTTCCCGTTTTTTCCATAAGTATCGCATTGAAGGATAGCAATAATGAACTCTGCACTGGGGTTGTCTTTCAGCCAGTGCTTCAGGAGCTATTTACTGCTGAACGAGGCTGCGGCGCCTACCTGAACGGCAAAAAAATTTCCGTGTCGAACCGCTCGGAAAAAGAGAGTTTTCTCATTGCAACCGGTATTCCGTTCACAGAGTACCACTATATAGATTCGTATTTCGGAGTGCTGAAAGAGATTATTCACGACTGTGCAGGGATCAGGCGTGCCGGTTCTGCTGCCATTGATCTTGCTTATACGGCCTGTGGACGCTTTGACGGGTTCTGGGAATACAAGCTACACCCATGGGATTATTCTGCCGGGGTGCTACTTGTGCGTGAAGCAGGAGGAACTGTCACTGACTTTACAGGAGAGCATGATGTTTTTAAAAGAA
The DNA here is from genome assembly GCA_903908555.1 of uncultured Chlorobiaceae bacterium. GTDB lineage: Bacteria > Bacteroidota > Chlorobiia > Chlorobiales > Chlorobiaceae > Chlorobium. The sequence goes on from CAIVSG010000112.1 coordinate 2,272, forward strand.
ACAGCATTGTAGCCGGAAACGGCACCTCCCATCCGCTTCTTCTTGAAAAAGTGCTGAAACACTTTTCCACTCAGACCGAGTCATAAAACGTTTGCTCAGGCACTTCTGGAAAGCCTGATTTGAACAGGATATTGATCTTTATTATCTTAAAAGTTTAGAGTTTTTCATCATTACAATTCAAGTTCATTTCCTGCACCGTACGTAAAGGCAGGAGCAACGATTACACTATGCTCATTCATCAGCGCACACTTCTAAAAGAAGTTTCCTTATCAGGAACAGGACTGCACACCGGCAAAGAGTGCATGATTACCTTTAAACCTGCCCCGGTCAACTACGGCTACCGTTTTGTCCGGACAGATATTGAAAACAGTCCTGAAATACCGGCACTGATTGAGAACGTCATTGATGTCCTGAGGGGTACCACTATCGGGCTCAATGACGTTAAAGTCCACACCACTGAGCATGTTCTTGGCGCTCTTTATGGCCTGCAGATCGATAACTGCCGGATTGAGCTGAGCGGCCCCGAGCCTCCGGTTATGGATGGGAGTTCGCATCCATTTGCAGAGGCACTGCTTGAAGCTGGAATTCAGAAACAGGAGGAGCCTAAAAATTACCTTGTCATTGATGAAACCATTGAATACCACGATGCTGAAAACAGCGTCGATATTGTAGCTCTGCCACTGGATGATTTCAGAATGACGGTAATGGTGGACTATAAAAACCCGGCACTCGGCTCTCAGCACTCCGGTCTTTTTAATCTGGAAACTGAATTTGTCAAAGATTTTTCTCCTTGCAGAACCTTCTGCTTTCTGAGTGAAGTGGAAGCACTTGCAAACCAGGGAATCATCAAAGGTGGTGATATCGACAATGCTATTGTCATTATCGACAAAGCCATGGAAAAAGGGGAGCTTGACTCTCTCGGAAAAAAACTCGGTATAGAAAGCGAGCATCTTGTGCTCGGCGAAAACGGTATTCTCAACAACCGGGAACTACGCTTCAAGAATGAGCCTGCCCGCCATAAACTGCTTGACCTGCTTGGTGACATCGCCCTCCTTGGCATGCCGATAAAGGCACAGGTGCTTGCTGCACGCCCCGGTCATGCTTCGAATGTGGAATTTGTCAAGCAGCTCAAAAAATATGCTGATCGCAACAAACTTGCCAGACAGTACCAGCACGATAAAAAAGCCGGCGTTATTTTTGACATCAATGCTATTCTGAACATTCTCCCTCACCGCTATCCTTTCCTTTTAATCGACAAGATTGTTGAGTTCAAGCTCGACGAAAAAATTGTATCGATTAAAAACGTTACCATGAACGAACCGTTCTTCCAAGGCCACTTTCCAGGGAATCCCATCATGCCCGGCGTGCTGATCCTTGAAGCCATGGCTCAGACTGGTGGTATCATGATGCTGAACGGTAATGATAAAATCAAGGAGAGTGTTGTCTACTTCATGGGTATCGACAAGGCTCGCTTCCGCAAACCGGTACTTCCCGGCGATACCCTTGTGATAGAAGCAACCATGACCAACATGCGCAGAAGCGTCTGCCAGTTTGATGCAAAAGCTTATGTACGAGGCGAGCTTGTATGCGAGGCTTCCCTTATGGCTACCGTTGTGGCAAAAAACAAATAGAAGTCCTCTTACGCCCCTAGAACGTCCTGGCCTCCAGACATAAGAGCCAGGGCGCTTCTACACACCTTCCCACATTCTACCAACAAGTTGTCAACATTTTTTTCGCGACAGAAGTAAAGGATGTTAAAACCTGTAAGCTACGATTTATTAGCAAGTTAACTCACGAGAAAGCTCGTATATATGTTTTTCATAAAAAAGTTATCAATACCCTGTATGCCTAAATGTTGATACCGTAAAAGAGGCAGAGTAACGCTCATAGACTGTAGTTGAGGCCCTTATGAATTTTGTAAAACCTCACACAATAGAGCGAAAAGGAGTAGAAAAGCATAATGAAGGAGAGGTATAAAAAGAACTCCTTGACAGGATAGCGCTGAAAAACGGGATGAGGCCAGACCATGGCAATAAACATCATGGAGACAAAGCCAACCGCCCATTTTCCCGGCCAGAGAGAGGTAGTAACTACTGAATGGTGGATTCTGACATAAGCGGCACCGATAAAAATAAGAGCATCCCTCATGACTGCAAAAAGCACAAACCATAACGGGAGCTGACCAATCCAGAAAAAGTAAATAGCGACACTTGCAAGGCAGAGTTTGTCGGCAAGTGGATCAAGAATTTTTCCCATTTCGGAAACGTCATTGGTCCATCGGGCAGCCTGACCGTCAAACCAGTCGGTCAAAAGAGCCACAACCATAATAACTATGGCTGTTTTGATATGGCCGGTATGAAAATAATAGAGAAACCAGGGTATCAGTATTATTCTCAGAAAACTAAGCGAATTCGGCAGATTAAAGATACGACCTTCCACAGCTTTGATTTTATTATTGAGTCATATCAACTCTTCCAAC
>CAIVSG010000113.1 GCA_903908555.1 uncultured Chlorobiaceae bacterium
CTTGAATTCATAAGGGCGACAGGGTATCACACATGAACCTCAAGAGAAACTATCTAACTTAAACCGGAAAGAATCGTGAGTATTTTAGCAAATAGGGATACACGAGCGGTCATCATTGGCGGTGTTGCCGGAGTAAATGCGGCAAGGCGGATGGCCCAGTTCGACTTTCTGATCAACAGACCCCTGACTGTAGAGGCATTTGTTTATCCGCCGGAAGAAGGTCAGCAGAAAGAGATTTACCGGGGCGGTGAGCTGAACAACGTTACCGTTTATGCATCGCTCCAGAAAGCACTCGATGAAAACCCTCAAATCAATACGGCGCTTATCTACATCGGCGCTTCAAGGGCATATCAATCAGCCATAGAGGCACTTGAATCAAGAGGCATCAAGCTGGTCACCATGATTACCGAAGGTGTTCCGGAAAAGGATGCCAAGCGGTTACGCAAGTTTGCACTCGAAAAAGGCAAGATTTTTAACGGACCATCGTCTATCGGCATTATGTCGGCAGGGGAGTGTCGTCTCGGCGTTATCGGTGGTGAGTATAAAAACCTGAAACTTTGTAATCTCTATCGCCCTGGTTCATTCGGCGTTATTACCAAATCAGGCGGTCTGTCCAATGAAGCCATGTGGCTTTGCGCTCAGAACGGCAATGGAATTACCTCTGCAGTAGCCATCGGCGGAGATTCGTATCCGGGTACGGACTTTGTCACCTATCTCCAGATGTTCGAAAATGATCCTGAAACAAAGGCTGTCGTTATTGTCGGTGAAGTCGGCGGTACGCTTGAGGAAGAAGCCGCTGAATGGCTTGGCGCCGAACAACGACGGATCAAGGTTATCGCAGCTATTGGCGGAACCTGCCAGGACGTATTGCCGCAGGGAATGAAATTCGGCCATGCCGGTGCCAAGGAAGGTAAAAAAGGCCTTGGTTCCGCGCGGTCTAAAATTAACGCTCTTCGTGAAGCCGGCGCATACGTGCCTGACACTTTTGGTGGGCTGAGCAAGGCAATCAAGCAGGTATATCTGGAGTTGCAGGCATCAGGCGTTATCAAGCCAGAGCCTGAAATTGACGATAAACTGCTTCCGGATCTTCCTCCGAGTGTGCAGGAAATCATGAAACAGGGTGAGGTTATTGTAGAACCCCTGATTCGCACGACCATTTCCGACGATCGGGGAGAAGAGCCTCGCTACGTTGGCTATGCCGCATCTGAACTTTGCGAGAAAGGATACGGAATCGAGGATGTTGTTGCCCTTTTGTGGAACAAGAAGCTTCCTTCCAGAGAAGAGTCTGAAATCATCAAGCGCATTATCATGATTTCGGCGGATCACGGCCCTGCAGTTTCGGGTGCATTCGGCGCCATTATTGCCGCCTGTGCCGGTATTGATCTTCCACAGGCTGTATCTGCCGGTATGACCATGATCGGCCCGAGATTCGGCGGTGCAGTTACCAACGCCGGTAAATTTTTCAAGTACGGAGTGAAGGAGTACCCTAACGATATTCCCGGATTTCTTTCATGGATGAAGCAGAACCACGGCCCAGTTCCAGGTATTGGACACAGGGTGAAGAGTTTGAAAAATCCTGATAAACGGGTGAAGTATCTGGTGGAATATGTAAAAAATCAGACAACACTTCACACGCCGTGTCTTGATTATGCGCTTGAGGTTGAAAAGATTACCACATCGAAAAAGGACAATCTTATCCTTAACGTTGATGGAACGATCGGTTGTATTCTTGTAGATCTTGATTTCCCTGAATACTCACTGAACGGTTTCTTCGTTCTGGCACGCACGATCGGTATGATTGGTCACTGGATTGATCAGAACAATCAGAATGCACGCTTGATCAGACTTTACGATTACCTGATCAACTATGCCGTTAAAGAAGAACGCGAAGTACCGGAGAAAAAGTAGGTCCCCGGGGTAAGCTTTAGTCGGAATCAATTCACTTGAAAAAAGGCAGGAACCTTAATTCCTGCCTTTTTTCGTTTACTCTCGCCACAATAATCCGAATTGTGTGGATATGGAAAAAAGCAGTAAGATATTTTAATATAAACACATAGCTAAATCTCGAAGAATATGCGCTCTATTATTTTTTAAATAATAATGGGTTTTAGGCATTTTGTATTTTGTAACTACCGATAATTACGTTAAACTTGACAATCAAATCAGCCAATGGTTGGCTGATGGTTACTCAAGTGATTTGTGCTTTGATTACTTGGCGGTATCTCTTTCTATCAATGCACACGTTTACTGAGATTAAACAATGAATATTTACATCGGCAATTTGGCTTACACAGTAACAGAAGATGATCTTCGTGATGCTTTCTCTGAATTTGGAGAAGTTGCAAACGCAAGCATCATCAATGATAAGTTTTCAGGCCGTTCAAAGGGCTTTGGATTTGTTGAAATGCCTAAGGACAGCGAAGCTAGTGAAGCTATTGAATCACTGAATGGCAAAGAACTTAATGGCCGTACTGTTACGGTTAACGAAGCTAAGCCACGTGAAGAAAGAGCACCTAGAAGAGATCGTTACTAAGATTTTCGATTTTTCAGTAAAAGCCAGACAGAATGAAAGTTTTGTCTGGCTTTTTTTTGTGCAGCCGTTTTATTATCGATTGACCAGCTTCATCATGCTTTCGGGGTATCGCTCTCCGGCAGCAGCGCCCTTTGGTAAGGCTTCATTGATTTCACCCATCTCCAGGTCGCTTATGACAACGGATCCAGCTGCAATATTTTCTTCAAGGTAGTTGCGCCGTTTGGTTCCTGGAATCGGTACAATATCATCACCCTCGGCAAGAACCCATGCCAGAGCCAACTGGCCTGCAGTTACTCCTTTTCTCCGGGCAATACCCTTGAGACGTGCTACCAGTTCAAGATTTTTTGTGAAGTTATCTCCCTGAAAGCGTGGAGAGTTGCGGCGGTAATCATCAGTTGCAAAATCATCAGGACTTTTCAACTGGCCGGTAAGAAAGCCTCTTCCGAGTGGGCTGTAAGAGACAAAGCCGATACCAAGTTTGCGGAGCGCCGGCAGCACCTCATCTTCCGGTTCACGACTCCACAGCGAGTACTCACTCTGGACAGCGCTTAAGGGATGCACAGCATGTGCGCGTATAATTGTGGTGACAGAAGCCTCTGAGAGCCCTATATACCGTATTTTTCCAGCCGTGACCAGATCCGCCATGGCTCCGACGGTTTCTTCAATCGGGACATCTGGATCAACCCTGTGCTGGTAATAGAGGTCTATGTGGTTAATGCCCAATCGCTTCAATGAACCGTCACAGGCCGAGCGGACATATTCCGGTCTGCCACTGATGCCCGTGATTGGTGCCCATCCGCCAGTGGAGGAGGGAGTGTTGCGCATGATGCCAAACTTTGTGGCAACAATAACCTCGTCACGCCGCCCTTTGATAGCCTTGCTTATCAGCTCTTCATTGGTAAACGGCCCGTACATGTCAGAGGTATCCAGAAAGTTTACCCCCAACTCAAGAGCACGATGGATAGTGGCAATTGATTCAGCCTCGTTTCGCTGACCATAAAAGTCTGACATTCCCATGCATCCTAATCCCTGGGCAGATACACGTAATCCTTGAGAGCCTAATTTCCGCTGTTTCATAGTAATAATTCTCCTTTTTTCTCTTTACTTTTTGCTTGTGGCATGCTTTTTTTGCTGCACTCAGAGTGAAGTCACTGAAAGACCCTTCTTAAAAGAGGAGCTTTTTTATTATATACACTGTCATATTGACGATTAATACCTTTCAGCATATCTTCAACCGGCTGAATCCTGTTATATTCTTTTTTGATGCCTGAATAAGTGCTGAATGACGTGTTAGGGTGTTAGCGACAAAAGTCCGGATGAATACTTGTTGAGATGCTGTTTACTGAAGAGGGATGCTTCTTAAGACTTCATACCCTCATGAATATAAATTGAAAAGACTTCATGCGTAAAAAGATACTGTTTCTGAAAAAATATTTGAAAAACCCGCAAAGCGTCGGGTCAGTCATACCTTCTTCAGAGTTTTTGGGAAAAGCTATATACAAATCAGTTAAAGAGCTGGATAAGGCAACTGTCATTGAAATCGGTGCTGGCACAGGTGCTTTAACACAGCATATATCCAGTTTAAACCCCGTATTAGTTGAAATTGACAAGGAATTCTGTGTCTTGCTGAAACAAAAATATCCTCATTTAAACGTTGTCAATTCCTGCGCATTGGAGCAGCTTAAAAAGATTGACGAACGGGTTGGCCTGGTTGTTTCAATTCCTCTCATTAACAATCCATTCAAATTATCATTTATTCCTCTGTTAAATGATCTCTACGGCAAGGGATTATTAAAGTGGTGCGTTATATTTACTTATGGTCTGACTGATCCTTTGGGTGAGGTGAATTTTGAAAGAAAAAAACGAAAGCGATTTGTTCTTCAAAATATTCCACCTGCTCATGTATGGGTTTACTCATAATCAGGGTTGCTGGTTTAACAGTGGGCAGTCACCCTAAAAGAGAGAGAACGGTTTTGATGTTCCGGTATAACAATAGTCCATAAAGTCAAAACATGTTAAAAAAAAGTCTGATTTTTCTTGCCATTGCGGGGTGTGCTTTTACCGTTATTGCCAGAACTGCAGCCACCTCATCATCAGTCAAAGTCAAAGCCACAGCGGCTGTAACACTCAAGCCTACCGCTTCTGAGGATGAGGCTTGCAAATACATTACCAAATATTTGCAGCAAAACCATTACCGGAAAGTATCGGTTAATGACTCTCTTTCGACAGAGATATTCAATCGGTATATCGATAATCTTGACGCCGGCAGAAGCTATTTTCTGGCCAGCGATATTGAGCGTCTTAGAAAGGATTATGGAACCAGGATTGATGATGAATTTCTTGCTGGTCAGTCAGATGCAGGATTTGCCATCTATAACAGGTTTCTCGTTCGGGCAAAAGAAAAAATGCTGTTTATGAGGGCCGCAATTGATACTGTTCATTTTAATTTTGCAGCACCGGATACTCTTGATTTGGAAAAGAAGGGTCAAGCGTGGCCTACTGACGCAACCCATCTGACTGATCATTGGAAAAAAGAGCTGAAATATCAATGGCTTAATCTTAAATACTCTGGAGACAGCAACAAAGCTATTCGCAGTGCCCTAATAAAAAGCTATACGAGCAGGCTTAACGTTTTGAACCATCAGAAGCCTGATGATGCTTTTCAGGCCTATATCAATGCGTTGACAACATCGTTCGATCCCCATACGAGCTATTTCTCACCAGAAGAGTACGAAAACTTCCAGATTGACATGAGTCGTTCTCTTGAAGGAATCGGCGCTAAACTGCAGACTGAAGCTGAATATACCGTAGTGAATGAGGTTATTGCGGGAGGACCGGCATTCAAGAGCAATCTTTTGAGAAAAGGTGATAAAATTGTTGGTGTCGGACAGGGCAAAACAGGAGAGGTTGTGGATGTCATTGGATGGAGAATCAATGATGTTGTGAAACGTATCCGTGGGAAAAAAGGCACTGTAGTCAGACTGAAGATTATTCCTTCAAGCCAGGCAGGCCGTGGCCCTGTAACAGTTATTGAACTCTTGCGGGAAAAGGTTGATCTCGAGGAACAGGCAGCTAAGAAAACCGTCATCCAGGTGGGTGCCAAGAAAATCGGTATTATTACCATACCATCATTTTACCTCGACTTCGAAGGTCAGCAAAAAAAGACCAGCAATTACGCCAGCACCAGCCGTGATGTAAATCGTATTCTGAATGAATTGAAAGCTGTGCATGTTGACGGTATTGTTATCGATGTTCGAAACAACGGTGGAGGATCTCTCGAAGAGGCCGTCAACGTTACCGGCCTGTTTATACCTAGCGGCCCTGTGGTGCAGATCAGCAATTCAGCAGGAGCCAATTCAGTACTCAATGATGAGGACATCCGTCAACAGTATAGCGGTCCTCTCGTGGTGCTGGTAAACCGTTACAGCGCATCGGCTTCTGAAATATTTGCGGCTGCAATACAGGATTACGGTCGTGGTGTTATCATCGGGGAGAGAACTTTTGGAAAGGGGACCGTTCAAAGCATTATCAAAATTGTACGTCCGATCACTTTTTATGAAAAGTCGCCAGACCTTGGAGAGATAAAGCTCACAATGGCTAAATTTTACCGCATATCCGGAGGCAGCACTCAGCACAAAGGCGTCGTGCCCGATATTACCATGCCGTCCATGATTGATACCGCAACGATTGGAGAGGATACCTATACCAGCAGTCTGCCTTGGAGTACAATCGCGTCGGCACTCTATCATCCAACTAAAGAGGTCAGCCTTGAAACAATAAAAAGGCTCCGTGATAATGAAGCGGGACGGGCATCTAAAAACACACTCTATCAGACTTATCTGCAGGATTTGAGTACACTTGATCAAATCCGCAAAAAAAAGTCAGTATCACTTAAGGACTCAGCGTTTAAATCGGAAATAGAAACCATTAAAAAGATTGAAAAACAATGGGTGCCGGATCAGAATGCTGCAAAGGATCTCAGTAAGGACGTACTGCTCAATGAAGCAGCTGGTGTTGTTGTCGATATGACAACATTGTAAGCGGGGGAGAGAGGTTGCCGACTTTCAATTCAGGGGAGTGTGGGGATAAAATATCTGTTGTTTTAGAGCTGGTTTCAATTGTATATTTTAAAGGACACAAGAGGATTTATTGATTAACTAACGCTAGAGGATTTTGTTATGTTTGGATTGGGAGGACAGGAACTACTGCTTATTTTATTTGTTGTGCTGTTGTTTTTTGGCCCTCAGAAATTGCCGGAACTGATGCGAGGCCTCGGTAAGGGCATGAAGGAGTTTAAAAAAGCACAAGCTGACCTTGAAGATGAGTTTCATAAAGCTGTTGAGGCCCCTGACCCGCCAAAGAAACCGGTGGAGGCAACTGCTGCTAAAAAAGAAGATGAAGTTTTAGTCGGAAAACAATCGTGATACGTATTCATATAACAGCATTAACAATAGTTAGGAGTGATATTTATGAAAGCTACAATGGCTAAACTTATTGTGTTTTTTCTTTTTTTCAGCACACTTTCAGGATGTGGATACAACAGTATTCAGCAGAACGAAGAGGCTGTTAACCGTTCTTGGGGTGATCTTGAGTCTCAGTTGCAGCGCAGGGCTGATCTTGTACCAAACCTGGTAGCAACAGTCAAAGGTGCAGCTAACTTTGAAAAAGAGACCTTGACAGCGGTTATTGATGCAAGATCAAAAGCTACTGGTATTCAGCTTACTCCGGCCATGCTCAGTGACCCTGCAGCTATGGCAAAATTCCGTGAAGCACAGGGCAATCTTTCATCATCACTTTCACGCCTGATGGTAACTGTGGAACGTTATCCTGAACTCAAGGCAAATCAGAACTTCAGAGACCTGCAGAATCAGCTTGAAGGAACAGAGAACCGCATCAGCGTGGCTCGCCAGAGATATAATGGTGTTGCTGAAACATTCAATTTTTCAATCAGGCAGTTTCCGAACTCTCTTACAAACTCACTGGTGCTGAAGTTGAAGCCAAAAGAGTACTTTAAGGCTGATGCTGCAGCTAAAGTCGTACCGGGGGTAAAATTCTGATCAGGAAAAGTATCATAACGCAAGTTGCGGAAAGAGGATCGAGGGCAATTTCCACGATCCTCCTTGTTGCAGTACTTCAGCTTATGGCGTTAAGCCACCTCTATGCGGCCCTTCCAGTTCCCGCCCTTACTGGACGGATAAATGATTATGCCGCAATGATTTCTGCACCTGTCAAGGCTGATCTTGAGGCAAAGATTAAGCAGTTTGAAACTGCCGAGTCTACGCAGATTGTGATTCTTACCGTTCCATCACTTAAAGGCGACGTCATAGAGGATTTTTCCATTCGGGTAGCCGAGGCGTGGAAAATAGGCCAGAAAGGGAAGGATAACGGCATCTTGCTTATTGTCTCAAAAGATGACCGAAAAGTACGTATTGAGGTCGGCTATGGTCTTGAAGGCAGACTGACCGATCTTGTTTCCGGTCGTATTACGAGAAATGAGATTGTGCCTGCTTTTAAAGCAGGTCAGTTTGACGCAGGGTTCACCAAAGGCGTTACTGCAATTATTGCTGCGGTTCATGGAGAATACAAGGGAACGCCGAAGACCAAGGCTAAAGGAGATGCTCCATCAATGCCTTTGCTTGGAATCATCTTCCTGGTGATCTTTTTGATTTTTCAGATTATCCGAAGATTTTTTGGCGGGGGTTTCGGAGGAGGGTTCTTCGGAGGCGGCAGTGGATTTGGTGGAGGAGGAGGCAGCGGCAATGACGACAGTTTCAGTGGTGGTGGCGGAAGCTTCGGCGGAGGCGGATCTTCAGACGACTGGTAGATGTGCAATTATAATAATTCATTTAGAGCATCAGGAGAAGGATACACTAAACCTTCGGTTACTTATTGCGTAGCGCTTTTTGTAAATGAGAAGATTCCTTGTCTTATATTCAGCAACAAAAATTTATGAGTAAATAAATGCATGAAAGGTTGAAAAGTTTACACTGATACAATGACTTCTTCCCCTAGGCTCTGGTCACGTTACAATACTCTCTTTCACTCTAAACGGTTCGGCTATTTTCTCTATAATGCGCTCACGAACAAGCTTTTTGATCTTGACCATGCGCACTATAACGTTATGGAGGAAATACGAGACAGCAACGGTGAATCCGGCTCGGCTATCGATAGCGATTTTATTGAGATGCTTCGGAAAAACAAGGTGCTTGTTGAAAAGGGGGAAGAGTCCCAGTTGCTTCTTGCACGACAGTATCAGCGCCATGCTGCCTGTTTCGACTCATCAAGGCTTGGTCTGACCATCTGCCCAACCTTGCAGTGCAATTTCCGCTGCCCCTATTGTTTCGAGCACAGCCAGGCAGAGTCATCCGTGATGACCCCCGAGACCGTTGACCGGCTTATGCATTTCATCCAAAGTTACAAGGAGATCAAACATCTCTCAATCGCCTGGTACGGTGGAGAACCCCTTCTCGGGTTTGATGTCATTTGCGATATTACCGAAAAGATCAAGGGCCTTGACCTTGATATCGACGACTTAGGCATAGTCACCAACGGTTATCTGCTGGACGGCAAAAAGATTGCCCAGCTCAACGATCTCAAGATCAAGACCATTCAGATAACCCTCGACGGCCCTGAGGGTGTGCATGACACCCGACGGGTTCTTGCCGGGGGCGGGCCGACATTTCAGCGCATCCTCGACAACGTCGATACCCTGATGAAATCTGATTACAAAGGCAGCTGCGCTATACGTGTCAATGTCGACAAATCCAACCAGGATACGTATTTTGCATTGCGGAAAGAGCTACTTGATCGTTACAAGGGCAAAAAACTCACAGTTTATCCCGGTCATGTCAACACCGGCATCGGCCAGGCATACGATCATGCCTGCGGCCTCAACCTCCAGGAGTGGACGGACTTCACCATCGAGCACCACCGCTGTAATAGTAAGGGACCAACCGCGAACTTTTACCCGTCCGGCAACCTCGACAGCATTTGCGTGGCCACATCCCATCAGGGTTTTGTTGTCGGTCCTGAGGGAGAACTCTACCAGTGCTGGGAAGATGTGGGTAAACCCGACATGGTCATCGGGAACATCCACGAAGATGAACCTATTACAAACCCTCGTCTGCAGGCGCAATACTCCATCGGTACCGACCCCTACAACGATCCTGACTGCCGCGAGTGCAACGTTTTGCCCATCTGCGGCGGCGGGTGCGCCAACAAGCGGCTTCGGGCAAAGCAGTTCGGTGAAGAGGGACTCGAGTTCTGCTCATCCTACAAAGATAACCTCACGACATTCCTCGAAACCTACATCGACACATTGCGGAGCAAAGAGATCTGCGAGGCCGTGCTCAACCCGAAATCCGGGTGTGTAAACGCAGAGGGATACCGCGATATTTCGCCCAGTCAGAAGAAACGAGGTCAGGACACTAAGCCAGGTATAACCGCCGTAGCTGAAGCTGGTTGAACTCCTCTTCTGCCGAATTCAGCAGAGTGTGGCTTATCCGAATCCTGACCTCTCAGCACCCGGCACTCAGAACTCAGCACTTTTTAACCTGAGACTCCGGCGGTACGTCATCCGATTGCACTGCTGGACGCCGGAGCGGTTTATGACCACTCATGCTGCGTAAAGGTGTAACATGGAATATCGATATCTTTCAAGAGGTGTACCCTTGGTTTAGGTAAAATCTTTAGGGTTTAGTTATTCCAAATCGCATCACTTAACACTCCGCAATAATGTTTAGTTGGTAAGCAAATGTCTTTATATCCACCCCCCGCCGCTGCGTCAAGCTCATCGTCTGATAACTCACTTTGTACAACTTTCACCTCTGCTTCGGTAAACTGAAATCCTGCACCGCTGGCTGCATCAAGCCTGGCATCGACATTTTCAATTGCTAAAATGCGCTCCCTGAAAGCCTCGTCCGACTTCATCTTCTCGATGAACGCTCTTGCCTGGTCAAGTGACATAATAATCTCCTTGGATAGGGTTTGGGGGATTCTGGCATATCAACACTTACAATTTACCTATGTGCACTAAAAAATATAATAACATTCGCGTGCGAAGGGGGTGGGCTTTGGTGGCGGTTTTGCAATTGCTGTCGCTAAAGCGTAGCTTCTAAGTGATAAGATTATTTCTCAACTACCAACCCAAGGAGGCTACCGTGAATGTACAGGAACAACAACAGGCAATGGGCAAAATCATTGCTAAATCGTGGGCTGATGACGCCTACAAGCAGCGCCTGATCAACAATCCCGCAGACGTACTCAAGGAGGAAGGTGTTCCTGTGCCGGACGGGATTACCATCAAAGTCGTTGAAAACACACCAACCCTTTTTTATGTTATTCTCCCGCAAAACCCGGGTGGAGAGCTTACAGACGAAGAGTTGGATTGTGCCGGCGGAGGCACATACTGGGCTTGTGAAAGATGCACTTATCCTGTTGTATAGGTTAGACTGATACACTATAGGATTATAGAAATACCTTCGGTTAACCCAGTTCGAGGGGCACGTTTTTGCCAGGCTCCCTTTACGACACTGGAGTGGTCATAAACCGCTTCGGCATCAGGTTTGAACCTTGGTCGCGGTGACATAGACCCAGTATTTAGTGACTCCACCTTTTGTTGTTACCAAGTCCGTTAGGTTGCCGTGCAGCCAGCGGTACCAATGGGTAACGTACTGTCGGAGCCTCTCTATCGAGGCTCCTCGCTCATAAAGCCGGCGAGCACGTTACGCAAGACGATACCGGCTTACCGCTATCCAATCCGCTTGCGTCCGAGCATGAACTCGCCTACCGAGCTCTCCTTGAGGTAATCGGTGCCGGCAACCCTCGTGAAGAGATCGGAGTCTCCACCACCAAGTGCGCAAGGCGCCAGGTCCATGGCGGTTGCCACGAGGTACATGGTCTGGAAGAGTGTGCCGACATTCTTCAGCATCAGGCTGTAGGCTATAGATTCGTATTTCCAGAAAAGGCGCTCGAACCGTGCGCTGATAGTGATGAGTACCTGGGGGTTTCCGTCGAGCCCTGAAGCGCTTCGAGCATCACGCAGCAAGGCTTCGAGCGGTTCGTCGGCAACTTCAATTTTTTCGAGGCGGTGGAGATCGGGGCAGTAGTGGTAGAAGCCGCGAGGCACCCCTTCGCAGGCATGGATGGTGAGATAGAGTTCGAGTTCGTAGATGGCGCCGCCTGCCGGGTAGATGCGCTGGCTCACATCCTGATGTTCGGTGCTGATCTTTTGCTTGATCCTCGCCGTTCGGTAGAGGAACTCTCCAAGCTGCCGGGCGTCGATACTGCGGTCGCTGTACTCCCTGACCGAAGCCCGCTCTTCCATAACAAGGGAGAAAGGCAGTTCGTCTTCCCGGGTGAGCGCATCCATATCGGGACGGAAAAGGTCTATGACTTCGGCTGACTCAATTTTTTTAACGAGGGGAAGCGGCTCAATCCGACGCAAAAACCGATAGGTACCGCCAGAGGGGTTTGCATGCCTCCCGCTTCGGCTCCGGGCATGGAAGAGCAGCTCGTGGAAGCTCCAGTGACGCTGGGCGAGGCTCTCTTCCGGCTCCTGCAGGCCTGACTGCACCTCGTCGGCGAATCCTCCGGCAACGAGCATACCGAGGAATAGGCCAGCGACCGCCTGGGGAATTGACGGCAGGATGAGCTCCAGAGAGTCCGCTGAATGTTGCGTAGCCATGGCCGAGACGACGGAGGCCGCATAAGCGCTATGCATGATTATTTTCCCATGGCAGAGAGGCGATTCGAGCACCATCTCTTCCGCTTCTCGGTGGATGAAGGCGAACCGGGAGAGCATGAAGCGCTTCTGGGGATCGAAAGCCCGGGGTTCAAACCGGAACTGGTTTGAAATCGGCTGGATGGTCGCCCATGGAGCCCCATCGGCGTTGATGCTGTAGGCGAGCATTTGGCGCTTGGCAAACATCTGGAGGTAATAGTAGAAATGGGCTATGCCGGACGGACCATCTACAGCCGATACAATCCCGACGAGACGCTCTTCCGTAGCACTTTCCGAGGTAAGTGTTGCACATGCTGCCATCAGGCCAGGCGAGAGGCCCGTGAGTTTGTGCCTGGCGAAGGTGCGAGGCACCTGGATGTCGAACTGGCAAGGATCTAAAGAATTCGCCGAGACGCCTTGAGCGAACTTGAGCAGGTAATTCTGTTTATCCATTGTTATCATACGATTTCAGACATTCGCCTCAAGGCATTTTTGCTCCGGTGACCAGAAAAAAGCCGGGAGTATCTTTTGGTTCACGCGTCATTCTGCTATCCCACATCGGCGTTCTTCGCCGGTATCGCTTTTCAGCCTCTTCGAATTCGCACACATCAGCATCCCAGCCTCTCTCCTCAAGTAAGCGGTTCGGCTCGTCGGTTCCAAATCGCCAGGGACACCCCCTAACCCGCAACTCCTTGAGAAAGGGGAAATTCCGGCGAGGGTCCAATATTGCCATGGCAGCAAGGTCGATACCGATACGACTGCCTGCCGCTGATAACATGGTGACGTCGTCGATGAGACGCCCAACCTGCAAGTCGTCAAGATAGATAAGCAAGCCCTCGATCAGCCATGCCGAAGGCATTGCAGGATCGAACCCCACCGATTCGTCGAGCAGAAGGCTTGTCCATTCTACAGTCAGGTCTGCGCCAATAAACGTTGGTCGGCACGAAGGAAGAGCGCCCGAAGCCTCTGCAGTCGAACATTTCTTCGTAAGCAACTCCTTGCGGTCAAGCTCGAACAGCCGGACACCCTCCGGCCATTCGATGCGCCAGGAGCGCATATCGAATCCCGATGCGATAATGACGACCTGACGGATCCCATAACGCAACGTCGCCTCTGCCAGAAAATCATCGAAAAAACGCGTGCGTATGGCCAAAGTAGTTGCCGCATGGGGATTAGCCTTCAACCATGAAAATCCAGCCTCCCCGGCCAACTGCTCTGCCAGGGGGTCATCGAACAATCGGTCAGCTCTCCGGCTTTCCTCTGCTCTGGCCGCGGCAACCCAGTTCGCCGTTTCAGCCAAGCGGGTGCCAGGTAGGTTGGACTCTCCAGCTTGACTGAATTCCAGAGCATTTCCGGTGATCAAAACCCCTAATCGTTCCAAGACTGCGATGGCGTTATAGGCTATAGCATATCCATGCACGCTGATGGCTGAAGCAAGTTCATCATCGGTGCGCGTACCCTCAAGCAAGAGCGGAAACAAATCAGGATAAATAGCACCTGGAACAAAATGCACCCCTTCGGGTGAAGATATCCATCCCCCTATGTTTGCGACAGATTCAACTACTACGCCGGACCTGATTTTCAAAATCAGTTTCATTTTTTCGTTATTGATCATGGCGGCATCAGAAAAAAACGGGTATCGGGTTCAGCTCCTCTTCGGTACAGGGTTTCGGCAACCACCCCATGGCCACCGGAACATCGTAGAGGCGGCCCGCCCCGAAGCGTGCCCAGAAATGGCGCATGCCCGGTACAACCACCTTGACCACCGGCATCCCGATATCTGTTCTGGTCTGGTCGAGCACCAGCATCTCCATGCCCAGCCCTTCGAGCCGCTTGCGGCAGGTTTCGATGTCGAGGAGAAGATCCCCGCTATGCTGCAAGGGATAGTCGGAGCGCTTGCGCAGCGGTAGGGCAGGATCGGGTATGACGTAGGGCTGATTGGCTCTGGTCGCCTGGGTCAGCCAAGAGAGCACCTCATGGTCTTCAACACGCATAGAGCCGTCTGACTCTTTTGCATCGGCGATTCCGAGCATCTGGTTCATTTCTGCAAGCGCACGCTGCAGGCCAATTCGCGGATCAAGATGGCATCCCAGACCGAACAGAATATGCTCCTCTTCGCCCTCCTGAAGCGCAGAAAATGCCGCAAATGCTGGAATGCCGAGATCGGTGGTAATGTCGAGCGCCCATAGGTACCTGCCGAGGGTTCCGTAATGGGCACGGAGTTCCATGAACCAAGGCTCCCCAAAGCTGTCGAGGTCAACACCGGGCTTCCTGAGCATGTTGTACCACCAGAGGGCCACAGCGTCGCGTTCAACCAGCTCGAAAAAGCCCTGCAGCACGGCCTCTTCGAGCGTGTTGCCTGAGGCATTGCCGTTCGAGCAGCCTACTGCATAAAAAGCATCCGATAACTGCCCTGACTTTGCCTTGAAATAGAGCAGCTGGGTCGGAAGGTATTTGTGGCGCTCTTCAGTGAGTGACCAGAGGGGCGTCCAGTCTATTTCAGCATTTTCGTCGAACGGGTCGGGCACGACATTGAATTTTGACTTGCGGTCGTTCCACATTTTGCGGTCGGTGTACTGGCGTTCGCTGTAACCCATGACCGCGTTGGGATGGATGACTGCATCGCAGTGTTTGGTGAGCATGGCGCGGTAGCTGCCGGGGATGCGGATTTCTTGACCGTGCGCTTCGCCGGAATAGCGTTCGAGCGCTTCGCACAACGCGCTGGCCTTGGCCTGCGTTTCGGAGGCACCTTTGCCTGAGCTGGCGTTGCGAAGCCCGATTTTCAGATCATCGAGATGCTCCAGTTTCACCGCGGCATTATGTCCCGCGAGGTAGACATGAACGATACCGTTGGATTGAGGCAGCTTCACCAGCGCGCTGACCACGCCAGTGACGGGGCTGACGAAACGGTCGAATTTTTCGAGTGTTGCTTCAGGCGGCAGTGTCCGATGGCCGCCGTCCTGGATGAAGGTTACCTTCCTCTTCGAGAGCAGCAGAGGCTCCATGCTTTTTGCCGGGGCGGTGCCGCAGGTCGGGCAATGAGGGTTTGCGCAGAGGGCATGGGTTCGGGAGGTCCAGTTCCTGAGGTCGAGAGAGAAGAGCTTGCCGTCAAGCCCGCTGTCAACCCCTGCGAGCACCTTGACAACTTCCACCGCGGCAAGCGCATAAGCGGCGTTCAACGATACGGCCAATGCGGGCTGCACCGGTGCGGCTGACGTGCCATGGGCTTCGGCGAACCTATGGACAAGGCGGTGACGCTCCAGCTTGTGTCGAAGACATTCGAGACAGCCGGCAGCATCAGGCGTGAACACAGGACCGATCCAAAGTTCGAAGCCTGTGGGGCGAAATGGCAGAAACATCCTCCCTTCGGAACGAGCCCGGGCCGCCATTGCAGCCACTTCTTCATGGAGGTAGTCGCCTGTGATCACAAGATCCAGCCTACTTTCTCCCGCATCGACTACGACACAAACTCCCAGCGCTTCCAACTCCCTCTTCATCGCTGCCGGATCAATACCGCCGACGCCGAGCACCCGGACGCCCTGAAGCTGCAGCGACTCCACCGCCGACAGGGGATTGATGCCCATACCGTGCCAAAAACCGGCAACGGCAGGTTCCAAGCCAGGGATCTGCTCGGCGA
>CAIVSG010000114.1 GCA_903908555.1 uncultured Chlorobiaceae bacterium
TCGCCGAGCAGATCCCTGGCTTGGAACCTGCCGTTGCCGGTTTTTGGCACGGTATGGGCATCAATCCCCTGTCGGCGGTGGAGTCGCTGCAGCTTCAGGGCGTCCGGGTGCTCGGCGTCGGCGGTATTGATCCGGCAGCGAAGAAGAGGGAGTTGGAAGCGCTGGGAGTTTGTGTCGTAGTCGATGCGGGAGAAAGTAGGCTGGATCTTGTGATCACAGGCGACTACCTCCATGAAGAAGTGGCTGCAATGGCGGCCCGGGCCATGGTTTAATCCTGATGCCGAAGCGGTTTATGACCACTCCCGCATCGTAAAGGTAGCCTGGCAAAAAAGTGCCCCTCGAACGGGGTTAACCGAAGGTGTGGACTCTTACACAAATTTATAAATTACGTGGCGGAAGAAACATACTACAGAAAGCAGGGCAACTATTTGCATCACTTGTCCAATAACTGCCACCTCCAGCCACGTCATCAAGCTCCGTATCGCTCAACTCCCCCGCGACCTCTTTCACTTCCGCTTGGCTGCAGTCAAAACCCTCGCTTTTGATGAGCTTGAGCCTTTCTGCCACATCCTCAATAGCCAAAACACGCTCTTTAAAAGCAACATCTGACTTCATCTTCTCAATGAACGCTCTTGCCTGGTCAAGTGACATGATAATCTCCTTGGATTGGGGTTAAGAAATGAGCCTATCACGTGGAAGATACGCGTTTGCAACAGCAATTGCAAAGGACCGGTCCCAAAGCCTAACCGACCCGCAGGAGCAAAATAGCAACTGCAGGGCTTGCCTGGTTCTTCGGCTCTGGCGTGCAGCATACATTGGACGGCAAGGTAACAACCAATGGCGCCATCGTAAAGGTTTAACGTCGACAATTGTAACCCCGTGTTGACAAAAAAATTATTTTATCAAGCCAACAACAAAATTCAATGTAGTTGCAAACAATCCCAGGCGATGGCACATTTATAACTTCCGCGCGCCACGTCGTCCAACTCTTCGTCAGATAACTCGCTTTGTACCTCTTTCACCTCTGCTTCGGTAAAATGAAACCCTGCGCTGCTGGCAACAGCAAGCCGGCCATCAACATCTTCAATTGCCAAAATGCCATCCCTGAATGCCTAGTCCGACTTCATCTTACTCAATGAACGCTCTTGCTTGCTCTAATGACATGAAGGTCTACTTGGGGTTGGGTGTTGCATGAGAATTATACAACAAAAGTTATGCAATCGCGTATAATATTCAATATCTGAGGCTATATATGGCACAGATGGCTGCACGGAAATCTGGTTGGACAGGTGTCAACCAAAGGCTTTTTAACAAGATACAGGGTTTATGTACTGAAACATCTTCACAACACCGGGGCCATGGTTCAATCCTGATGCCGAAGCGGTTTATGACCACTCCGGCATCGTAAAGGTAGCCTGGCAAAAAAGTGCCCCTCGAACGGGGTTAACCGAAGGCGTGCGTTAACGGTTTTTTTTCCCCTTTGCATCAGAAACAGTGGCCCGATTTCCGGGCCACCCCGCCAGCCGCCCCCTCCAACTCCTCGTCAGTAAGTTCTCCATCCGGCTTCTGCGGAAGAATAACATGACAGAGGGCTGGCGTGTTTTCAACGACCTTGAACGTTATGCCGTCAGATACTGACACTCCTTCATCCTTGAGTAAGGCAGCGGGATTGTTTATCAGGCGCTGCGTGTATGCTTCATCAGCCCATGCTTTGGCAATGATTTTGCTTATTGCCTGTTGCTGTTCCTGTGCATTCATGGAGATCTGATTTGAGGTTGACGGTTGAGTGATGTTCGGAAATATGTCATGTAGAATTTACCCAACAGCATTTGCCAAAGCAAACATAGCAAGCCTGATAATGAACGATGCATTGTTGAATGCCGTCTATCGTGATACGCAACCTGTTCCGAAGTGACGGGTTGCTTTGAATACCAGCAGTTAGTTGTGTATTTTAACCAATACAAACTCCCTCAACGACATCCCTCGATCTGCCCAATGCTCCATATTCCAATTTTTAAGGCGTATCTCCATCCTGTGACGATTCCCGGCGAGGGAGTTCTCCTTCTTTCAGAGGATGGCTCCAAGGTTCTGCACGGGGCAGTATATGAGCAACTGGTTCCCCTGGTCGACGGGATCCGGAGCAGCGACGACATTGTGGCCGCGCTTGCCGGCACTCATGAAGCTGCCAAAGCCTATTATGCGCTGCTGATGCTCGAGCAGAAAGGCTATATCGCCGAGCAGATCCCTGGCTTGGAACCTGCCGTTGCCGGTTTTTGGCACGGTATGGGCATCAATCCCCTGTCGGCGGTGGAGTCGCTGCAGCTTCAGGGCGTCCGGGTGCTCGGCGTCGGCGGTATTGATCCGGCAGCGA
>CAIVSG010000115.1 GCA_903908555.1 uncultured Chlorobiaceae bacterium
ACCATTACCTCAAAAATGCGTCCGGCTGCAGCCAGGATATCGGTAAAAACGCCACCACCACTCATAATTCCTCCTTGGAATTTAATTATTGGAAAGATATCAAAAAATTTAAAACTGGATTCTTACTTTGTTTTAAAGTAAGAAACAAAAAACAAAAGAAAAAGAAAACTCAGACCAAAACAGAAAAAAAGTAAAAAAGAACGTTCCCTTACTTTCTTATTGGACCTTTCTGAAAGGATCCGGTAAAATTCTTTACAACTTCGGAAGCAGAGACTCCGGCGTCGCCAACCGCAGTAGCAGCATTGCCTGTTGCATTTTCAACGGTCTCAACAGCACTTGCATACAACTCGTTGGCAGTTCTTGATGCGTCTTTAACAGTAATAGCTACACGATCGATAGTTTCACCAACAACACCGCCTGTGCTGCCGAGAAGATTCCCGATACCTGATGCATCAATAACAGCACCTACTGTACCCGTTACTGTATCAAAAACATTGCCCGCAATATTCAGACTACCTACAACAGCGCTCTGTCCTGTTAAAAGGACGCTTTCAGCAAGAAACGTAAGACGATCAGTAAAGTCAAGCTCTTTGAAATCCTTGCGAAGTTTCTGGTATGATTCCGACATTCTACTCTCCATGGAAATGAGGCATTTTTTAACACTGCCTCTGTTATGATTATAGACTAATTATATGCTGAAAAGTAACCATAAAATTTGATCTAAACAAGTAGTGCACACGACGTCGATTTACCCTCTATCGTACTCTTTTTGCTGTTTTTGCACCTTGCCCTGATCATGATTGTCGAGATCAAAAGGAATATGCAGCCACTTCTCCTTGAAGACAGCATCTCCCGGTTCGAGACCAGTCAGACTGATTGGAAGTGTGATGATTTTACGCTGATTGCCGATCTGAACATACAACTCATCACCGGTCACCCAGACGTCGATATCAACTGGATTGGCAAACATCAGCTTCAACTGAACCTCATAGACATTACCGATACGGACAAACTTGATCGGCGGCTCGTCATACATCATATCTGACGGATCAGTATCGCCATACATATCTTTAGCGAACATCTCAAGTGACTTGAGACCGACAATTTCCTGCTCGTACATCCTGAGTTTTTTAACAGGAAGAGGTGAGAATCCTTCTTCTATCTCACCAAGGTATTTCTGTTGAATAGCTTTCCAATTCTCCTGGTAACCACAATCCTTGTCGATATCAAGCAGCCTGTTGACAAGAACCATATCCACCTTGAATCCGTAAAGATTCAGATAGGTCAATGCACGCATTGTCTCCTTGATCGACATTTTCTCTGCATTCATAACCAGGCGAACTGTTGATTTTTTATTATCCGTAAGAATGTCCCGGATATCTTCAAGTTCATCAAATACCTGATCAACTGAATCAAGTGCATCTGCAGGTGGAATAAAAAACGCGATCTTATCGGACATCCTCGAAAGAGGCTTGCTGAGCGGCTTGATAAGGTATTTATTGACATTTTTCACCGCTTTCATTCCCCATGCGAGGGTATCAGGAAGGGAAAGAAGCCTCAATGTTTCGCCTGTCGGTGCAGTATCGAGCACAAGAACATCATAAAGCCCGGAGGCTTTATAGCGCTTAATCCTCAACAGGGAAAAAAGCTCTTCCATTCCGGGAAGGATGGTCATTTCATCAGCCATAACCCCGGAAACTCCCTGGGCCATAAATATTCTTGTATAGTACTTTTGAACGGAGTGCCAGTTCTGCTTGAGATCTACATAGGGGTTGACCTCAATTGCATCGAGATTTTCCTTGATCTTTGTCGGTTCTGCGCCGAGAGGGAGGTTGAATGAATCCGAGAGACTGTGAGCGGGATCGGTTGAGAGTACCAGGGTGCGATAGCCGAGCTGCGACAAGCGAACAGCTGTTGCGGCAGAAACACTGGTTTTGCCTACCCCGCCTTTACCTGTAAACGTTAAAATACGCATGAACCAAACATTGATTTAGGTAATACAAAGGAAAAATCATAAGAAGTTAAAGATATAACTCTGAAGGCACACTACAAAGAACTCTAACATTGCCACATCCGGCAATGTTAAAAATTTCATACCGGGTTGTGTTGTTTGAATCGCTGTAATGGCATGCATCTACAGTCAATACCTCAAGAGCTGCGTTCAGCTGACTAAACCAAATAACAACATATCTTATTTAAGAGCCACCATTGCCTTGTTTCAAAAGAGAATGTCAGGGAATGGTTTGCAAATGAACGCTCCACTCGCTTAATTAATCCATCTAAAGTTAAGCATTTTCACTTTTTTTGATGAGCCCCGTTATGCTCGAAATAAACTCTATAGTCGATGTCAGGGCAACCATAGTCCAGACCCGCCGCATCAGCAGCGATGTCAGTATCATAACCCTTAACTGTCCATCAGTTGCTGCCACGGCAAAACCAGGAAGCTTTGTGAATGTAAAGGTCAACACCAGCACACAACCGCTGCTCAGAAGACCATTTTCCATTCACAACGTGCAGGGAAACCTTATCGAGATTATGGTTAAAACCATCGGGTGCGGCACCGCCCTTTTCTGTGATACCCAGGAGGGTTCAACAGTGATGGTGCTCGGACCTTTGGGAAATTGTTTCAATATAATCGACCATGATTTCAACACGGCGATTCTTGTGTCGGGGGGAATCGGCACAGCTCCAATGCTTTTTCTTGAAAGAACGCTTGCGGCTCAAGGCAAAAAGGTGATCAACCTGATCGGAGGACGGACAAAAGAGGACCTGCTTGCTCAAAACCTGAGTGACTGCCGGTTCTCGACGGATGATGGCTCAATGGGGTTCAAAGGCACCGTGGTGGATATGCTCCGTAATGAGCTGCCAGATATCGAACATGATGGTACTCTCAAGATTTTCGCATGTGGCCCTAATCCGATGCTGAAAGCACTTGCAAAATTCTGCAATGAACGCCATATAGCATGCGATCTGTCTCTTGAATCGGTGATGGGTTGCGGCATTGGCATCTGCTACGGATGCAGCGTTGAAATTAACACGCCGGACGGAGGCATACGAACAATCCTCCTTTGTCGGGAAGGCCCTGTCATTGATGCCAAGCTGCTTGTAGTATAGAACGTAGAGATATATCTTTTGTGTAATGGGGATAGTTATTCCCGAATACTTTGATCAACGAACAGAAAAACACTATGGCAAAAGGCGTTAATAAGGTGATTCTTCTCGGAAGACTCGGTGGAGAACCGGAAAGCCGTCAGGCGGGATCAACAACGGTATCAAACTTTACCGTCGCGACAAGTGAGAAGTTCAAAACCCAGCAGGGAGAGTGGCAGGAGAGAACTGAATGGCATAGAATTGTAGCCTGGGGGCGGTTGGCTGAAATATGCAAAGAGTATCTGCATAAAGGATCGCAAATATATGTTGAGGGAAGGCTGCAGACCCGGAGCTGGGAAAAAGAGGGTGTGAAACAATACACCACAGAGGTCGTGATCACCGAAATGCAGATGCTTGATGGAAAGCCTTCCGGACAGGGATATAACGAAGCGCCACCGCAAGGATACGAGCGTCAGCAGAACAGCGCACCTGCATTTTCCACTCCACCTTCGGGTCCGCTGCTTGAAGATGAAAAAGATGATCTGCCTTTTTAAACTCATTTTAAAGTTGAGGGTGCACTCTTGTGCACCCCATCACCAATGGATGCAATAAAAAAACACATTCATGCCGGTACTGTTTCACCGGTTTATTTCTTTTATGGGCCCGAAGGCTTTCTGAAAGAAGAGTGTGCAGAGATGATCAAAACTGCACTATTTCCATCAGAAAGTGATGCCGCATGCAACACGCATATCCTTTACGGCCCGGATTTAACTCCGGGGGAGCTGATATCGAAAGCCTCCGAATACCCTATGTTCACCCCTAAACAGCTCATCATTGTCCGGCAATTTGATAAAATCAAAAAGCCATCGACAAAAGAGCTGCAGAAACAGCACGATGAAAAATTCAGCAACTATATCAAAAGTCCGGCAGACTTTACCGTTCTGATATTTGATGCTGATCAGGTAGAAAAAAAAGATCTTGAAAAAAACCCTTTCAGCGCGCTGAAAAAATACCGTCATGAGTTTCCGATCATAAAAGCTCCGGACATCTTTGCCAGCAATAGAGCCAAGGCTTCAGGGTGGGATTTTGAGCCGGATGCACTAAAGGCATTTACTACCTATATCCAGCCATCGGCACGGGAAATATGCCATGAGATCGAAAAAATGATCATGTACGCCTCTGCACGAGGCGCCGAAAAACGTATCACTGCGCTCGATGTCTATGACTGTGTGGGGATATCCCGCACCTACAACGTCTTTGAACTTGAAAAAGCCCTTGCTGAAAGGAATCTGAGACTCTGCAGCGGCATATCACTCATGATTATGGATCAGGAAGGACAGAAGGAAGGGCTCGGCAACATTGTCCGCTTTCTCACCACCTTTTATATTCGCCTCTGGAAACTTTCGATTCCCAACGTACAGCAGCTACCCCAGGCTGAAATTGCAAAAATTCTCGGCATGTTCGGCAAACAGGAGTACTTCGTCAAAAACTACCTCTCATATACCAGATTATTTTCTTTTCGTGATAGTGAACATGCTCTTGCAGCACTGAGGGAAACTGACGCAGCGCTCAAAGGTCTGATACCCTACCCGGATGAAAAATATCTGCTTCTCCGGCTTATGCAGAAACTGCTTGGTTGAAGAATAATCTTTCGCAGCCCAAATTCAGAGCCACCCTTGCCGACGATACCAGGAAATGGTTTTGGCAATCCCTTCAGCGAGAGAGGTTACCGCAGTAAAACCAAAATCGAGCTCGGCTTGCTCCGCAGAGCAGACCCAATAATCCTGCACAAGCTCATTGGCCTTGTCGCGATTGATAAGCGCGGGTTTGCCGAATAACGAACTTGCTGAACCAATCAGCGTACCAACAAGAAAAACAAACGGGTCGGGCAACGATACCCTGTACAACTTCTTAAAACCAAGCTCAGGCTTCGAGGCTGCTATAATTTCATCCCAGGAGTATGACCTGGGAGAGGTAATATAATAAGTACGACCCACAGCCTTATCGGAGCGAGCCGCCATCATGATACCGCATACAAGATCGTCAACATAAATCATGCTGAAACGTTGCCTCGCCGCACTACCGGCCGTTACCAATACCCCTTTTGCAAGCATCTGGAAAACCTGCAGTACATCCCTGTCGCCTGGGCCATAAACTGCGGGGGGACGAACGATGGTAACCGGAATATCGGTTGAACGTTCCAGACAAAGGGTTTCGGCCCTTAATTTACTGCGGCCATAGGCACTCACCGGACGAGGAATATCTGACTCTCTGACCCCGCATATACCATCAGAAGCTGGACCGGCAGCTGCGAGCGATGATACAAAAAGAAACCTCTTCAAGTCAGGGTTGTGTCTGCTGACGGCATCAAGCAGGTTTTGCACAGGCATCACATTACCTGCTTCATACCCTGCTTCATCCAAAGCTTTGGTCAACCCTGCAAGGTGTACAATCCGGTCAACGCCCTGAACGGCACCAGCCAGAGCAGCCGAATCGCTGAAACTTCCCCGAATGACTTCTACACCTTCCGGCAGTGCTCCACATGAACTCTCGTGACGAAGAAATACCCTGATTTTCTCCCCCTCTTTTACAAGATAGCTCAGCAGCCTCGCACCAATAAACCCAGTAGAACCGGTCACAAGAATTGTTTCAGCCATATCTCTTATATTTCCCATTTTTTAGATTTTCTCGACGCAATTTTTCATGCTGGTTGTACCAGCATGAAAAAACTAGAGCGTGTGTTAAACAAAAAAACAAAAATTTTAATACATTTGGGTACTTGGCTAAAACCCACATGCTTAAAACCCGGTCAGAGAACGAAAA
>CAIVSG010000116.1 GCA_903908555.1 uncultured Chlorobiaceae bacterium
AGGTCCAATCATAAATTTATAGAAGAATATGCCGAAAAAAGGTGGCTATAAAAGAATAGGTGTTGATTTTCGTTACGGCGATGAGAGTGTTGCCCGTTTTATCAATGCTGTGATGCTTGATGGTAAGAAAGCAGTTGCTACAAAGATTGTTTACGACGCTTTTGCTATTATTGGCGAGAAAATGACTGGTGAAGATCCTCTTGAGGTCTACCGCAAGGCTATGTCGCATATTGCGCCGGTTGTTGAGGTTCGCAGTAAGAGAGTTGGTGGTGCGACCTACCAGATCCCAATGGAAGTTAAAGCTTCAAGAAGGGGGGCGCTTGCGTTCCGCTGGTTGAAGATGTATGCTGCTAAGCGTGGTGGGAAATCCATGGCTGAGAAGCTTGCTGCTGAGTTGATGGATGCTGCTAATGAGCAGGGTGCGTCGGTGAAAAAGCGCGATGAAGTCCACAGGATGGCTGATGCTAATAAGGCATTTGCGCATTTCAGGTTCTAAGTAGTTGTTTAAGTGTAGATAAAAGGTCAAAAATTTTGTTATGGCAAGGCTGGTTGATTTAGATAAAGTACGCAACATCGGCATCATGGCTCACATTGATGCAGGAAAGACGACGACGACAGAGAGGATTTTGTTTTACACTGGTCGGTTGCATCGGATGGGTGAGGTGCATGACGGTGGCGCGACGATGGACTGGATGGATCAGGAGAAAGAGCGTGGCATTACAATCACCTCTGCCGCAACAACTTGTTTTTGGACTCCGAAGTTTGGTAACTACATCGGTATTAATCACAGGATTAATATTATAGATACGCCTGGTCACGTTGATTTCACTGTTGAGGTTGAGCGTTCACTTCGAGTGCTTGATGGTGCTGTTGCGCTTTTCTGTGCTGTTGGTGGTGTTGAGCCGCAATCTGAAACAGTGTGGCGCCAGGCAAATAAATATGGTGTACCGAGGATTGCCTATGTCAATAAGATGGACAGGACTGGTGCTAACTTTTTTGAGACAGTCAAGGCTATAAGAGAGAGATTAAGTGCAAATCCTGTTCCTCTGCAGATACCGATTGGCGAGGGTGAGATTTTTGCTGGATTCGTCGATCTTATCAGGATGAAAGGTATTATTTATGATAAGGAAGATGG
The DNA here is from genome assembly GCA_903908555.1 of uncultured Chlorobiaceae bacterium. Taxonomy (GTDB): domain Bacteria; phylum Bacteroidota; class Chlorobiia; order Chlorobiales; family Chlorobiaceae; genus Chlorobium. The sequence continues at coordinate 1,136 of CAIVSG010000116.1, forward strand.
AAGTACCTATGAAGAGGTCGAGATTCCTCATGACTTACAGAACGAGGCACGGACATGGCGGATTAATATGCTTGAGGCTGTTTCCGAGCATGATGACACACTTCTTGAGAAGTATTTGAATGGTGAGGATATTACTGAGGAAGAAGTAAGAAACGTTCTTCGTCAGGCAACACTTAAGGTTACTATTATACCGGTACTTTGCGGTTCATCCTTTAAGAATAAGGGTGTTCAGTTTATGCTGGATGCAGTTGTCGAGTATCTTGCTTCTCCTGTTGATGTCGGTGCTGTCGAGGGTCACCATCCGCGCACTGAAGAGTCGATATCTCGCGAGCCTAAGGATGAAGAGCCTTTTGCTGCTCTTGCCTTTAAAATTGCTACTGATCCTTTTGTTGGAAAACTTACGTTTTTCAGGGTTTATTCCGGTGTTCTCAAGGCGGGTAGTTATGTGTTGAATACCATGACAGGTAAGAAAGAGCGTATTGGAAGAATCCTTCAGATGCACTCCAATAAGCGTGAGGATATAGATTTTGTGTATTGCGGCGACATTGCTGCTGCTGTAGGGTTGAAGGATGTAAGAACCGGAGATACACTCTGTGAAGAAAATAATCCGGTTGTTCTCGAAAAAATGATTTTTCCTGAGCCTGTTATTGAGATTGCAATTGAACCGAAAACAAAAGCCGATAACGATAAGCTCGGTATGTCGCTTGCAAAGCTTGCTGAAGAGGATCCTACTTTTAAAGTAAAGACTGATGATGAAACTGGTCAGACTTTGATTGCCGGTATGGGTGAACTCCATCTTGAAATTCTGGTTGACAGGCTTCGGCGTGAATTTAAGGTTGAAGCTAATGTTGGGCAGCCGCAGGTTGCTTACAGAGAGACGATCAGGAAGAAAGTTGATTTTGAAGGAAAGTTTGTTCGGCAGTCAGGTGGTAAAGGTCAGTTTGGTCTGGTTAATATTACTGTTGAGCCGCTTGAGGAAGGAAAAGGATACGAATTTGTTGATGCCGTTAAAGGTGGAGTTATCCCGAGAGAGTATATTCCTGCAGTCAATGCCGGTGTGCAGCAGGCCATGAAGAGTGGCGTTGTTGCAGGATTCCCGATGCAGGATATCAAGGTGACACTCTATGACGGTAAGTACCATGAAGTTGACTCTTCAGAAATGGCGTTCAAGATTGCAGGTTCCATCGGTTTCAAGGGAGCGGCCAAAAAGGCTGACCCTGTACTCCTTGAGCCGATCATGAAGGTTGAAGTCGTAACACCTGACGAGTATCTTGGTGATGTTATGGGTGATCTCTCCAGTCGCCGTGGCCATATTGAAGGTATGGGGCAGAGAGCAG
>CAIVSG010000117.1 GCA_903908555.1 uncultured Chlorobiaceae bacterium
GCGCCAGCGAGAATCACAAAAACATGAAAAACGCTTACCTTGACGTTCGGTTTGCTATTATTGCCCGGTTTGTTAGCTTTGCCCATAGCTCTTTAAAAAAATTATTCCATGATTATTTTAGGCATAGAAACCAGCTGTGACGAAACATCTGCTGCCGTAGTTCGCGACGGCAGGGTGGAATCGAATATTGTCAGTTCACAGCGCTGTCACTCAGCCTTTGGTGGAGTTGTACCGGAACTGGCTTCGAGAGAACATGAACGGCTTATCGTTTCAATTACAGATTCTGCCGTAACTGAAGCCAATATAACAAAAAATGAACTTGATGTCATAGCCGCCACTGCCGGGCCGGGTCTTATCGGCGCCATCATGGTAGGCCTTTGCTTTGCTCAAGGCCTGGCCTATGCACTTGGAAAACCTTTTGTACCGGTCAATCATATCGAGGCACATATTTTCTCTCCTTTTATCAATGACGGTGAGGCTCATCACGCCCCTCGGGGATCTTTTGTCTCTCTGACGGTTTCAGGAGGACATACACTGCTGTCGGTTGTAGCGCATGACCTGTCCTATGAAGTTATCGGTCGGACACTTGATGATGCCGCAGGAGAGGCGTTCGACAAAACAGGAAAGATGCTCGGTCTCCCCTATCCGGCCGGCCCTGAAATTGACAAGCTTGCAGCGAAAGGCGATAGGGGGTTTCACAAGTTTCCCCGTGCGCTTACATCACAATCCCAGACAAGCAAAAGTTACCTGGGGAATTTTGACTTCAGCTTTTCAGGCCTCAAAACCTCTGTGCTCACCTGGCTGCAGAAGCAAACACCTGAGTTCATAGAACTTCATCTCGCGGATATTGCCGCATCGATCCAATGGGCAATCGTCAGCGTACTGGTTGAAAAAACCATATTGGCGGCAAGAAGCCGAGGCATAAAGAGCGTTTCAATTGCTGGAGGAGTGAGCGCAAACTCGGGACTCAGAAAAGCCATGAAAGAGGCTTGCGATAAGGAATGCATCACCCTCTATATCCCGGGCACCGTTTACTCAACTGATAATGCCGCCATGATTGCCACTCTTGCAGGTGTAAAACTCTCTCGAGGCATGCAGGCAGAGCACTCTTACAACATAGCGCCTTACGCAAGCTTTGCTGCCGGACGGAGGAAGGCAGGATTGAAATAGTTCTATAAATACATTACATTGTTGATCATCAAAAAAAGCTCCTGGATTTTTATATAATATCACAACGCTACTATGCACAATCATATACTCTCTCTGTTCCTCTTCGCATCTCCCGCAGGAGGCCAGACACCGAACCAGTTCATTCAGCTTGTCCCGCTTGTCCTTATCTTCGTTGTCTTTTACTTCTTTATGATCCGCCCGCAGCAGAAAAAACAGAAGGATAGGGAAAAAGTACTCGACAGCTTAAAAAGAGGTGACAAAATTGTTACCATAGGTGGTGTTCACGGTACTGTTGCAGGAATTGATCCAGACAAAAAAACCGTTCTTGTTCAGGTATCCGAAACCACAAAAATCAAATTCGACCGCACTGCTATTGCCAATATCGACAAACAGGAATCGGGCGATAAACTCGCTACCAAGGAGTAACAAGTATAATGCAGCCAAGACCAGCAAAATTGGTATTAGAAAATGGATCAGTCTATAACGGGACTGCATTCGGACATATTGGTGAAGCAAGCGGTGAAGTTGTATTCAATACTTCGCTTACAGGATATCAGGAAATTCTTACCGACCCCTCGTATGCCGGTCAGATGGTATTGATGACCTATCCGCTGATAGGAAACTATGGTATCAATCCTACTGATAATGAATCAACAAAGATATGGGCATCGGCCTTTATAGTTCGTGAAGTTTCGAGAGTTTACAGCAACTACGAAGCTACTCAGACACTTGATTCATACCTCAAGGAGGCTGGTGTCATGGGACTGGCCGGTATCGATACCCGTAAACTTGTTCGGGAGATCCGCGAAAAAGGTGCCATGAGAGGCATTATTTCTGCGGTTGATACGAGCGAAGAAAGTCTGAAGGCGAAAGCTCTTGGTATCCCTGAAATGAGTGGCAGTGATCTGGTAAAAACTGTTACCGTAAGTGAAAACTATACCCTTGAAAATGCAAATGCCCGCTTCCATGTAGCAGCATTTGATTATGGTATCAAAACAAATATTTTGCGGATGCTGCAGGATGCCGGGTGCAAGGTTACAGTACTGAAAGCAGTAACAACTGCCGAAGAGGTCATTGCGCTTAATCCTGACGGTGTCTTTTTGTCGAACGGCCCTGGAGATCCGTCAGCTGTTGGTTATGCAATCGAGACCATCAAAAAACTTGCCGAGTATAACCGCACAACAAGAAAACTTCCGATTTTCGGTATCTGCCTTGGCCATCAGCTGCTTTCGCTGGCTTTTGGAGCTGAAACCTATAAGCTGAAATTCGGCCACCACGGAAGCAACCATCCAGTAAAAAACCTTACCAGCAAGCAGATAGAAATAACCTCCCAGAACCACGGCTTTGCTGTTGCAATGGAGTCGCTGCCTGAAATACTGGAAATGACCCATCTGAATCTTTACGATAATACCGTCGAAGGTGTCAGGCACCTTGAGCTGCCTTGTTTTTCAGTACAGTACCATCCTGAAGCAGCGCCGGGACCGCACGACTCGCACTATCTGTTTGAACAGTTCACAGCACTCATGGACAAGGCAAAAAACTAATTTCATAGAATCTCTTTTATTCCATTCAACCCACTTTCTGAAGAGATGAAAAAAAGATTATTCACACCAGGGCCAACCCCTGTGCCAGAAAATGTCATGCTTCGCATGGCGGCTCCGATTATCCACCACAGGAACCCTGAGTTCATGGAGATTTTGACCAGGGTTCATGAGGATCTCAAGTATCTCTTCAGAACCACTCAGCCAGTTGTTGTACTGAGCTGTTCTGGAACCGGCGGTATGGAAGCATCTATTGCAAGCATCTTCAATCGAGGCGATAAGGTCATAACCATCAATGCCGGCAAGTTCGGTGAACGTTGGGGAGAGCTTGTAAGAATCTTCACCGGGAACTGTGTTGAGGAAACAGTTGCATGGGGTAGTGCCATTCAACCTGAACGATTGTTAGAACTGCTTAAAGAACACCCGGATGCCAAGGGTGTCTGCCTTACCCATTCGGAAACATCAACCGGAACCGCTACCGATATTCAGACTCTCAGTGCTTTGATTCGCGAACACTCTGAGGCCCTTGTCCTTGTTGACGGCATTACTGCGGTCGGTGCTCACGAGTTCCATTTTGATGACTGGGGCGTCGATATCTGCATTACCGGTTCACAGAAAGGACTGATGATGCCTCCAGGCCTTGCTCTTGTAGCCATTTCTGAAAGAGCTCAGGATATCATTAATGGTCAGAGCGTTAAAACCCAGTACTACCTGAGTCTTAAAAAGGCTCTGAAAGCCCATGCCGGTGATGATACTCCCTTCACTCCGGCAGTTACACTGGTTATCGGCCTCGACGAAGCATTGCAGATGATCAAGGAGGAAGGCATTGAAACTATATGGAAACGCCATGAAAGCCTGGCAAGTGCATGTCGCCAGGGTTGTAATGCCCTTGGCATGAAGCTGTTCAGCAACTCCCCTTCTTTTGCCGTTACTCCAGTCTGGCTGCCTGAAGGCGTGAAATGGTCAGCATTCAATAAAGCCCTGAAGATCAACAACGGCATCACCCTTGCTGCCGGCCAGGATGAGTATAAGAACAAAATTTTCCGTATTGCTCACCTCGGGTACTACGATGAGCTTGACATGCTGACGGTGATCGGAGGCCTGGAAAGGGCTTTGAAAGAGATCAACTATGATTTTGAAATCGGAGTCGGTGTCAGTGCTGTACAGAAAGCATTTCTTGGAAACTGAACAGGAAACTTCTTTTTAAAGAGCCGCCCTTCGGGGCGGTTTTTTTATAGGGTTCTATCTTTATAATAAGTGCCCAGATTATGATCAGACTGCCTGCACTTCTGCTTATTGTGACCTTGGTCTCTTCCATGCAGGAGATGCTGCAGGACTACCGTCTCCAACGGCGCGCCAATTCCCTCTATGAAAAACGAGACTATGGCAACGCAGAAAGTACATTGCGACAACTCTTGAGCACCACCCCTGAAGGGGAAAAAAAAACATCAACCACCTTCAATCTTGCCTGCACCCTTTATATGCAAGGAAAATTTGCTGGAGCTTCAGCCATGTTTGCACATAAACCAGCAACGGCAGGCAAGGATCGTGATATAGAGTTACAATCACTCTTTAACGAAGGCAATTCACTTGCCATGAGTGCTATCAAAACCACTGCGAAGTCCAGTAAAACAGTGTTGTTCCGGAATTCACTCGATCGCCTTAAATCAGTTCTCCTGAACAACCCGAATGATGGTGATGCAAAAATCAATTACGAAATTGTGCGACGTTACCTTCATGAGCTTGAGACTCCTCAACGCTCTTCGTCTTCAAGCACCGACAATAACAGCAAAACCCAGACAAAATCAGGCATCAGTCAGGATATGACTCAACGGTTGCTTGAGCATACACAACAAGATGAATCAACGCTGATGAGGCAACTCCCCCGAAACAAATCGACAGCAGCAAAAAGCGGCAGCAACAACCTGGACTGGTAGAGAATGCCTGCTACCAAAAAAGTCCTGCTGGTTTTTCTGCCTTCTGAAAGCGGTGTGGACGGCGCACGATCACTCTACAGCGAACATGATAGTAGCACCCTGTTTTCATGGTTCAACCGTTCGCTGAGAAACGTTATCAAGCAAAGCCAGTTCGCTATTCCTCCGCTCTCGCTCATGATTCTCAGTTCGATTGATGTGCAGGGAGTTGAGCAGTCGATCTGCGACATGCGGTTTGAAGAGTTTCCCTTTAAAGAAACATGGGATCTGGTGGGCATCAGCGTACAGACCGGAATGGCAAAAAAGGCTTTTGCACTGGCCGACGCCCTTCGTTCGCGAGGAATCAGTGTAGTGCTTGGAGGTGCCCATGTCACTCTTTTTGCGGAATCGTGCAGACCGCATGCCGATGTTCTGGTAGTGGGCGAAGCTGACGATCTTTGGAAAGAGCTCCTCACCGATCTTACAGCATGCACTCTCAAGCCACATTATCAATCCGACAGGTTTCCTGATCTGTCGATCTCAAGACCTGTGATGAAAACATCACTGATCAACAATCGCTACTTTACCACCAACCTTATCCAGACAGGACGAGGGTGTCAGCATAGCTGCGATTTCTGTAATGTGCATGTGCTCAATGGCCATACCCTGCGAAGAAGGGCTATCGCTGACATTGTCGCTGAAGTCGCCCGGTTCAAACATGATGACCGGAGAATATTCTTTTTTGTCGACGACACTATAAACGCTGATCCGATCTACGCCTTGGAACTGTTCCGGCAGCTCACTCCCCTGAAAATCCGCTGGTTCGGCCAGGCCACAACAACTCTTGGGCAGCAGCAGGAACTGCTTGAAACTTTTGCCCGTTCAGGCTGCCAGGCATTGCTGGTTGGCATAGAAAGTATAGAAACAACAAGCAGGAACGCTCACAAAAAGAACCAGAATAAAGCCGGAGAGCTCTCTATGGCTATTAAAACCATTAGAAATGCCGGCATAAGCCTCTACGGAAGTTTTATATATGGACTCGACGGGGATACGCTTGAAACCCCTGCTGCAATCCTTGATTTCATAAGCGATACCCGACTTGATGTTCCTGGAATCAACATCCTTCGGCCTATTCCCGGAACAAGGGTTTTCGAACGGCTAAGGGAAGAGGGACGGTTGCTTTTTGACCCCCTCGACATCACAGCATACCGTTACACTTTCGGTCAGGAAATGCTCTACACTCCAAAAAATATTCCGCTCGAGGGGTTCATCGAGAGTTATTCAGCTCTTACCAGAGAGATATTCACTATAAAAAACTCAATAGGAAGAGGCCTGGATGCTCCCAGAGCCAAAGCTGCCGTCCTGCTGTTTAATCTTTTTTACACCCACCTCTACAGCCTATCCCGTTCTGACTTAAAGCAACAGCTGGAAAAAGAAGCCCTTGGAAAAAACCATTTTGCCATACGCTGAATAATTTTTAAACTGTTAGTTATAAATTTCCGTACTGCACCCGCTACTCCAACTAAACCAGTATTAAGCATATGAACATGAAACCTTTCCTGCCTTGTTTGACCTTAGGCCTTGTTTTTCTCGGCGCATGCGGTCTTGAAAAACCTCCTGCCAGCCTTAAATTCCCTGAGGAAAAGAAAGAAGCTGCTGCGCCGGTGGCCGCTGCGCCTGCGCCTGCAGTTGCACCTGTTGCGGAAAAAGCTCCGGCAGACCCAAAACTTGCTGCAGGGAAAGCTGTGTATGACACAAACTGTGCTGCCTGTCACGAGGCTGGCATGATGGGAGCCCCAAAACCTGGTGATAAGGCTGCGTGGAGTGCACGTATCCCTCAGGGTGTAGAGACAATGGCTAAAAAATCAATCGCAGGGTTCCAGGGTAAGGTCGGCGCTATGCCTCCAAGGGGTGGAAACGCAACTTTAACCGACGAAGCTATAACTAATGCTGTTTCCTTTATGGTCGACAAGTCGAAATAACCGGAAAAGAACTTTGATAGTTACATACACACAACACTCGTTTCTGCAAACCCACAACCATTATAAGGGAGGATTTTCCATGTCTCGTTTTCTGTCAACTGCACTTTGTGCACTCTTTTTTTGTTCCATGACCTCTATCGATGCCAAGGCTGCCACTGATGCCAAAGCAGGTAAAGCCATCTATGACACTAACTGCGCAGCATGCCACAAAGACGGCGTTATGAATGCCCCTAAATTAGGCGACAAGGCAGCTTGGACGCCACGTATCAAGCAGGGAATTGCTGTATTGACTAAAAAATCAATTACCGGATTCACCGGTAAAGTAGGCACGATGATGCCAAGAGGTGGTAATCCAAAACTCACTGATGCACAGATTGGAGATGCAGTAGCCTATATCGTTCAGGCGAGCAAGTAAGATTATTTGCACGTAAGGCTGAAAGGCGGGACGATCTCCCGCCTTTTTGGTTTTCTGCCAAAAACAGTTCGCAACCTCATTATTATGCTTCAAACAGAATACCTTGGCTATGCTGCAGGAATCATTACTACCCTGGCGTTTTTACCTCAGGCCATAAGGATTTTCAGAACCAGGCAAACCCGCGATATCAGTCTGCTTTGGGCTTTTGCCATGAATCTCGGGATTATTCTCTGGCTTCTGTATGGCATAGAAAAAAACGATCTGCCTATTATTACTGCCAACAGCATCACTCTGGTTCTGCTTCTCTGCATTCTTTACTGCAAAGTGCGCTACAAACAAAACCCTGCAGAGGATGGTAAATCAGCGGAAAAAACGTAAATACCAGAACAGGCTACTCATTTTAATAATACAGTATTCAATGAATCAACTTCATATCGGCTTTGTTGGAACAGGAAGAATTGCCCGGGCACTTATTGCGGGACTTAGCGGGAAAAAAAATACAGTCATTTCGGGCTTTGACAAAGAATCTGCGGCTCTCGATTCCGTTGCTGCTGAATACCCTGTTCATCCCTGCCTCTCTATTGAAGATATTGCCCTTACGTCACAGGTGATCATCCTTGCCGTCAAACCATACCAGATCGCTGAGGTGCTTGCGGAACTGAAACCCGCTCTCAGTGCTGATCACCTGCTGATAAGCGTAGCTGCAGGAATTTCCTCAGAGTTCATCTTACAGAACTCAATAGATACCCTTAAAGTTATCAGGGTAATGCCCAATACCCCGGCATTCGTTGGCGAAGGAATGACCGCCGTCAGTAAAGGCAAGATGGCTTCGGACGATGATGTAGCCCTTGCATGTGACCTGTTCAGCTCGATCGGCCGGGTAGCCATTCTCAATGAATCGCAGATGGACGCAGCAACTGCGCTTTCCGGCAGCGGACCGGCCTATATGTTCCATATTCTTGACTCCCTTGCCAAAGGCGGAGTGCACTGCGGTCTTACCCATGAGGAAGCACTCCTTTTAAGCGCCCAGACCATGCTTGGGTCAGCAAAAATGGTGCTCTCCGGAGGGAAAACCCCGGAAGTACTCATACGGGAAGTCACAACTCCAGGAGGAACGACAGAGGCAGGCCTGAAGGTTCTTGATGAAAAAAATATCCAGCAGATTCTGGTTGAAACCGTTGCTGCCGCAGCGGCACGATCCATGGAACTCATGAAATAAGCACTATGAGAAGAGCCGTTGTTCGTACCATATCCAAAGCTCTATGCATGCTCGTGATAGTATTTACTTCTGTTCAGGCAATTGCCGCAGAAGTAAATCGGCCGAACAAACTCTTTATTGCCTCCACGGTAAACAATAGCCTCCCTTATATAGGCCAGGAAATACTCCTGACCTATACGCTCTATTTCAAAGAGGTTGCGCCGAAAATATCCAATGAATCCGTGCCCTTGCTCAAGGGTGTCTGGACAAAGGAAACCGTTCCTGAGCGTTTCATTAAAAGCTCACCGACTTCAGTTCAGGGCGAACTGTTCAGATATGCTGTTGTCAAGCAGTTCAAGCTTGTGCCTCTTCAAAGTGGAAAAATCACCGTTTCAGGATATAGCATTTTATGTAACCTGCCGCAGGATCAGGGTGTTGCCGCCGGACAGGAGCGACCTGAAACCCATGAAAGGATTACAGCACCTGACGTTATTATCTCCGTTCGTGCCCTTCCTGAACCAGTCCCTGCAGGATTCGCCGGTGCTATAGGCACCTTTAAGCAGGATCTCGTTGCCGATAAGCTGAGACTCAAGGCCGGCGAACCATTAGCGCTGAAGCTTCTCCTCACTGGAACAGGAAGCCTTTTTACTCTAAAGCTGCCGAATATTCACCTTCCTGAAAGCTTTCGACAGAATCCACCCGAAATAACCACATCGTTAGCTTCAAATTCAGTCCCCTCGACCGGAACCATAACAGCAACAATGACAGCCTGGCCAAAATCAGCAGGTGATTATGAGATTGCGCCACTACGCACGGTTACTTTCAATCCCGACACAAGGCAATACAGCACCCTTTTTTCTAAACCAATCGCCATAACAGTAACATCCGCATCAGAAGGGACAGCAATTAAAGAAGCGCCGAGCAATTCTGTTCCAGAAAACAATACTTTCCTATCGCCGCTGCTCATAGTAACCGCTGTCGCATTACTTTTTTTGTTGATCCGTGCCACCACAATCCTCGTAAGAAGAAAAGAGATGAACGCGGAAAAGGCAAAGAGCCAGACCGGTAATGACACAACTGCCGAAAACCTTAAGCATGAACTTTTTTTGCTGCTGGAAAAAGCAGGGATAAAAAGTCCCGGAGGACTGACAAGAGTGGAACTGAAAAATGCTCTTCAGGAGAGAGAGCTCCCTCGGGACGTTCAAGCTGAACTCCCTGCGGTTCTTGACTCACTGGACAAAATTCTCTACAGTCCGACGGGGAAAAAAGAGGCCAGCACTCCTGACTCGATTACAGTAAGGGTTAACTCTCTCCGGCAGGCATTGAGCAACATAAGCAGTGTTCGATAACCAATTGCTCCACTATACCACTATAGTGACGGATCCTCGGGCAAACCGAAAAGTGAAAAAGCAAGCTCAGGATAATCGGTAATAATTCCGTCAGCGCCACATTGCCTCATCGCCAGCATATCTTCCTTGCTGTTCACCGTCCAGGGTACCATCCGGATACTCTGTGCATGGAGATATTCCGCCATGTCACGATCAGCAAGAGAAACATGAGGATTTACATATTGAGGGTTGAAGCCGACCGTTCGCAGCAACTGTTCCATGTTTTCGGGTTCTTCAATCAGCAACCCATAACAGAGTTGAGGGTTGAGCTTCCATGCCTCACGAACCACACGATAATCGAAAGATTGTATCCGGATACGATTTGAAAGCCCCGAAGCCTCAACCAGACGAAGAACAAGTGCGGCATACCAGTCTGGTGACGGATGAAAGATACCATCCTTATCAGGCCATGACTTTATTTCAAGATTATAGGTCATCCGACCCTTCATTCCAACCGAAGCCATGCAGGCATCAACTCTTGTGAAAACTGTAGAAAGAAGAGGCTTGCAGGAGGCAATACGCTGCTGAAGGGGAAAGGATGGATGCGGCAACCCGCAATCATAGGCAGCGATATCACGATATAACATATCATACATATGTCGCTGCGGGTCTTCGGGGCTCAATGGATTTCCTAAAGGATCAGAACGATGGTGACCGGAAAGCCAGGGATCGTGAGAGACAACGATCTGGTGATCTTTGGAAACCACAAGATCAAGCTCCACCACTCTGACTCCAAGTTCTGCAGCCTTGCAGAATGCCTGTATGGTATTTTCAGGGAAGAACGATCTTGCACCCCGATGTGCCTGTATTTCAAAAACCATACCGCGGAAATAAAAGAAAGATCAATGCCCCTGCGGCAGCTGGCTTTAAGCCTTCGTTATTGAACAACAATCCAGTGCTTGAAACCTTCAAAAGTTTTGTCGAAAACGCCTTTTGCCTTGATGTCAGGAGAGGAAACCTGCTGGCCTTCGTGGCCAACAATGGCAAAATAAATAGCCTTTTCGTAAAAGTAGTTCAACTGGTGGGAAAATTCGATTGCGCGATTTAAATCCACACCTTCGGTAACAATACCCTCATCAAGAAGATAGCTCCAGAGTAGATCTCGTTCAAGCATGAACGAATAGACCATTTCACTGACTTTAAGACCTGATTTTGCTCCCTGAACGCCGATTTCACAGAACTGCTCTGCAATTTCACGATCTCGCCCCTCTTGTTTACCTATCCACTGGCCCAGTTTTCTGAACCGGTTATAAACAATATCGTGAAGAGCTTCTTTTGGTAGTCTGGCGTATCCTGATGTGAGTGGATTATTGCGGACATTCTGTACCCATTGCAGAGAAAGTGATTCCGCATGATCCTCAATAAGACGAATAAAGCGATTGATAAGCAGCATAGTCCTTGCAATGTAATGATGAAGTTACAACCCCTCGAAATTTACGAATCTTCTTTGAAGAGTTCAATAGCTAAAATATGAACGCACAATCCCAACCTCAGATAACGTTGAGGACAAAGAGTGTGGTATAGTGATTCAGCAGAGCTGCTTACGCGTTACGTTTGCCGGAAGTGGATCGATATACTTTGGAGGATGTCTTTTTTTTTGGTTTTCTTTTTTGCTGCAGCTTGTTGCCGTCAGCACTTTTCGATGCAGATCGCGCACCTGTTCCGCTTACGCTGAAAAACTCGGAAGGATTTTTGCTTCTTCCTTTGTTAAACCGGTTTTTTCGATACTTTTTTTCAAGGTCGGCGTAAGGACTTGGCGGCTCTGGCGAGGTATTGTAGTTATTAAAATTCGGCTCATCAATGACCTCTTCTACATCATCCAAAACCACTTCGGGATGAACTTTATTAGGCAAGTTATTTCAATTTATGTTGAACAAATCAAGAGAATTATTTACTCACGATTTTTCTGAAGGGGATTTAATTTACTAATTTAGCTTAAAAATGCAAGCTTTACTATTACCAAATAGTGACAAAATTCATGATTATGTTTTTGCATTGCTTGTTGTCAGTTTAAGTAGTAACTTTTGTTTATTTCATAAAAAAGGAGATTTATATGGATATTCGCAGATTGATTCTCGCCATTATTCTTCCACCCGCCGCAATTATGAACAAAGAGGCCGGAACGATTATGCTGACCGGTCTTCTTACTCTGCTCGGCTGGCTGCCGGGTGTCGTTTTTGCGCTTTTCCTGATATCGCAGGAACAATGTAAATGCGAAGTAAAAGCCTGAGATCCATTTTCTGAAGATCCTGCGGTAGTTTAATCATCGCTTTTATCCATCAGGCAATCGCAGAAAAAAAAATTCTGCGGGTTTGCTGAATCTTCTGCGTCAGGGATATCGTGCCATGAAGCTTCTTGTCGCCATCGATTTTTCGGAACTTGCCGAGCAGGTTATTGCTGAAGCGGAAAAACTTGCCAAAGTCCTTCAGGCGAAAGTTTTTCTGCTTCATGTCGTGCCTCCACCTTCACCGATCATTGACGTACCTCCATATGTAGAAGCACTGATTCCGCCTGAAGACGTGTTCAAGACAACAAGCCTCTCCTCGCCCTTCTATATACCTGAATCCGCAAAACTTATGACGATTGCTCAGCGACTGCAGGAGAGCGGCATTGATACAACAGTTATTGCCGCTCAAAACGATGAGGTTTCGGCTATTATCGACGAAAGCAAAAAAATCGGCGCTGATTGGATAATGCTTGGATCGCACAGACATGGAGCACTCTTTCACCTCATCGTAGGCAGTGTGTCAGAGGGGGTAATCCGTCGGGCAACCTGCCCGGTCATCATTGTGCCGTCAATAAAGCACTGACCAGCCTCCAGGCATGCACCAGAAAAAACACAAACCCTGAAATAACAATAATTGTCGCTCCGGATGCCAGATCCAACTGATAGGAAAACCAAAGTCCGATGATGCTGAATAATGATGAAAGCGTTATTGCCAGCACCATCATACCTGGCAGAGTGCGACTGAACATCCTTGCAATTGCCGCGGGAATAGTGAGCAACGCAATAACCATAACGATACCCACGACCCGCATCATGACCACCACCGTCAATGCAATCAGACAGAGCAGAAGAAGGTAGAGTGCAGTTGTTTTCAACCCCGATACCCTGGCATACTCCTCATCAAACGAAATGGCAAGAAACTCCTTGTTGAGCAGCCATACAACTCCAATGATAAAAAGATCAAGCGACAGGATCATCCAGAGATCAAATGTTGGAACCGTAAGTATGTTTCCGAAAAGATAGCTGAAAAGATCGGGAGCGTATCCAGGTTTGAGGCCGATACATATAACCCCTACTGCCATCCCGACTGCCCAGAACGTACCGATAGCACTATCTTCGGCAACCTTTGCCTTTTTGCTCATCAGACCGATAGCAATGGCGGCAAATAGACTGAACGGTATAACTCCGAGCAGTGGATTGATCCCGAGGTAGTAACCTAGACCGATGCCGCCAAAAGCTGTATGAGCGATACCTCCGCTGATAAACCCGATCTTTTTCACTACGACATAGGTACCTATAATACCACAGGCGACACTGGAAAGAATTGCAGCAAGCACTGCATTGCGCATAAACTCAAAAGCTAGAAGTTCCTGCAGCATACCGTTAAGGATGATCAATAGTTCTGGAAAGCGGAGAGTGTTGAACAACAGGGTTAACCGGATAGTGGTAAAGCATACTGAGGCTCTCCCTGTTCGTACTCAATGCGGACTCGTAGAGTTCAAGTGTTACATTTAGAGAGGCGATTCTGGTCACGTAACGGCTTATGGTTCCGACATCGTGGGTAACAAGAACTATCGTCAGCTTTTCTTTAAGGTGCTCCAGCAAATCGTAAATAGTAGTTTTCATCTGAGGATCAATACTGGCCGTTGGCTCATCAAGCAGGAGGAGTTCGGGGTCTCCAGCCAAAGCCCGTGCAATAAGTGCCCGCTGCAGCTCGCCTCCAGAGAGGTCGCCAATGCGGCGCTCCGCCAGCCGTTCCAGACCAGTCGTGCAGATTGCCTGATCTGATTTCTCCCGATCTCTCTTGTTATAGTGATGAAAAAGTTTTTTGTTTGAAATTCGACCCATCAGGACAAGCTCGCGGATACTTATAGGAAAGTCGCGGTCAAAAAACAACCGCTGAGGCACATATCCGATTCGAGCGGGAAAACTTCCCGGAGGGCGTCCGTAAACCATGACACTTCCTGATGAGGGAGCTTCTAACCCGAGAATCACTCGAAGAAACGTTGTTTTTCCCCCGCCGTTAGGCCCTATAATACCAAGAAAATCACCATCATTAACCGACAGTGTCACGTCGTCAAGCACTTTCATTCCTCCCAACGAGAGAGAAAGCTGGTCACATTGTATAATTGAATCCTTCATTGCATGCTCTCGATAAATGTTTTCGTAGCACGTCGAAGATTCTCTTGGTAATCAGCTGAAAGAGGATCAACACTCCGGGTTACTCCGCCAATTTCTTTGGCAATGGTTTCAGCCTGGGATCTGCTGAATTGTGGTGAAACAAACACCACCTTGATATTGTTTGCTTTAGCTTGATCGATGACACGCTGCATCTGCCGGGGAGTCAGCGTCTTTCCCTCCTCCTCAACCGGGATCTGTTCCAGGTCAAAAGCTGCAGCATAATATCCCCATGCAGGATGAAAAACCAGAAAACGTCTATTCCTTAAAGCAACAAGCTGCCGCTGAATTTCCCGGTCGAGCGACTGCAGTTCAGTTACAAGCTTTTCCCTGTTTTCACGGTAGCCGTTCTTGTTGAGCGGGTCTGCTGACGCAAGGGCATGTTCGACATTTTTGGCAATTATAATTCCGTTCTCCGGAGAAAGCCAGTAGTGCGGGTCGTATCGTCCGTGATGATGACTCTCTTCTTGAGTAGTTTCATGCGCATCATCTTTCTTTACCGGAATCAGGCGAACACCCTCAACTGCACTGCAGACCTTCAGGTTGCTGTTCAGTGACAAAAAGCGGCGCATCCAGTCAAGTTCAAACTCTACCCCTGATCCAGCCTTGATGAACAGTGCTGCGCTGCCAAGCCGGACCATCTGCCTGGGTGCAGGTTCATAACTATGGGGATTTCCGCCTGGAGGAACCATTACCGATACGTCAACATGGCTGCCTCCAATCCTTTTGACAAAGTAGGAGAGAGGCTCAATGGAGCAGACAACCTGAAGTTGTGTTTTGTCGGTCTGATGCACACACCCGCTCAGGAAAAGGAGTAGCATAAGCATATAAACCAAAAGTGATTTGCGCACTATGCTTTGCAACTAACATCCTCCTTTTCTTTCGATTCACAGGAGTAGCAAATGCCACTCAGTTGCACAACATGGCTCACAAGCCGGAAACCTTCAATCATCATCCCCTTATGATATTCGCATAGATCAACTTGCCCAACCTTTCCACATGATGAACAGATAATATGATGGTGATGCTGATGATGATGTTCATTGATGGGCCGGCAGCAGAGAGCATAGCTTCGCTCACGGGCAAAACCTACGACGCGGAACAACACCCCGCAATCGGCAAGGGTTTCAAGGTTGCGATAGACACCGGGCAGTCCGCACTGCTTGAAGTGAAGTTTCAGATGATCCTGAACCTCCAATGGCGAAAGCGGCTTTTGTGTGTGCAAAAACAATGCAACCATCTCTCGACGACGCGGTGTGAGCTTAAGCCCAGATCCTTTGATCAAGGTATATGCTTCATTCATAAACTAAACAGAAATTATTTCTATTTATAAGGTAAAAATATACTAAACCGTTCCGGTAGGGGGAAAACAGCGGTAACAGATTATAATAATCGGTTACCGCATGAAAAAAGAGAGTCAGGGAAGACGGTTCAGAGCACTGACAGTGGCTTTGATGGAAGCAAGACTGATATTTGAATCGATTCCCGCGCCAAAAGCAATCCGTCCATCGGCGCTGCCAATCTTGATATATGCTATAGCAAGAGCCTTGGCGCTGTGCCCGATAGCGTGCTCGGCATATTCTTCAACACTGAATTCAAGGCGACTCTCCTTGATAAAGCCCTTGACAAACGCATCGAGAGGGCCGTTGCCTCTGGCCTCAAAGCTGAATTCCTTCTCCCTCATCTGCACAATGCAGTTGATAGTCGTCGACTCTTCATCACTCCGTAGAGGATCCTCATCGTCCCAGCTGAAATGACACTTTTTAAGAGTAACAGGTTCATTGAGTTTAACATACTCAGCATGAAAAAGATCATGAATCTGCTCAGACGAAAGCTCTTCGCCAGTAGTGTCGGCAACAGCCTGAACAGCTTCGGCAAAATCGGGCTGCATCCATTTCGGAATCTGAATCCCAAAATCCTTCTCAAGCACATAGGCCATTCCGCCTTTTCCGGATTGACTGTTGATGCGTACAATTGCTTCATAGGTGCAACCGACATCCTGAGGATCGATGGGCAGATAAGGAACAGCCCACAGCCCTTCTGGTGAAAAGGCATGTGCTTTCATCCCTTTACTGATTGCATCCTGATGAGAGCCGGAAAAAGCTGTATAAACAAGTTCTCCTGCATAAGGATGGCGAGGATGAATATCCATGCGGGTGCAACGGCGATAAACCTCGCGTATCCGAGGCAGGTCTGCAAAATCAAGCTCAGGATCGACACCCTGACTGAAGAGGTTCAATGCCATGACTACGATATCCATGTTGCCACAGCGTTCGCCATTTCCAAATAAAGCTCCTTCTATACGATCAGCCCCTGCCATAAGAGCTAATTCCGCTGTTGCTACGGCTGTGCCGCGATCATTATGGGCATGTACACTTATAAGGGCTGCATCCCTGTTCTTGATATGGCGACAGAACCACTCGATCCGGTCGGCGTAAATATTCGGGCGGGACATTTCGACCGTTGAGGGCAGATTGAGGATGATTTTTTCATCCGCAGATGCTCCCCATGTATCCATGACTGCATGACAAACATCAAGGGCATAATCGAGCTCGGTACCGGTAAAACTTTCAGGGCTGTACTCGAAGCGAATGTCGGTGTTGCCCGACTGATCCCTGAGGCGGCGAACAAGCGCAGTTCCCTCGACAGCAATCGCTTTGATCTCCTCCTTGTTTTTACGAAACACAACATCCCTCTGCAATTGTGAGGTGGAATTGTAAAGGTGGACAATTGCCCGTTTCGCTCCGCTGATTGCGTCAAAGGTTTTTCGGATCAGGTGTTCACGGGACTGGGTCAGCACCTGGATGGTAACGTCGTCCGGAATCAGATTATCATTGATCAATCTGCGGACAAATGCAAACTCAGTGGCCGATGCTGATGGAAAACCGACCTCGATTTCCTTGAAACCAACGGAGAGCAGAAGCTGAAACATGGAGACCTTTTCTTCAACGCTCATCGGGACCGGAAGGGCCTGATTACCGTCACGAAGATCCACACTGCACCATATCGGCGCTTTTGTGATTGTGTTGTCCGGCCAGCACCTTGCAGTAAGATTCACGGCAGGATATGCTGAATATTTTTGATAATTCATTTTTTTCATTGCCCCTTTCTTCTCCTTTTGATCCTTTAAAATAACAAAAGCCACCAACCCTAAGAGGCTGGCGGCTTTAACAATGTTCTTTCTGGCGATAAAAACGAACTAAAAAGCACCTCCCCTTAGAGCCATAACGCCCGGAGTAGCAGGCCCAGGGTAAGGAAAAGGTTATTAAGGTTCGCTATGCTCATCGTCTAAAAAAATTAAATCGATCAATCAATATCGTTGCAGTAAAAATACAAAATTCGCGAACGCTTGCAAGTACAAACCTGAACATTTTCCGACATTCGGAATTATCTAATCATGTATCGGCTGGATAAAAAAAAGAGGAAATGAGGAAAGAAAACAGCACAAAATAAAAAAAGGAAGGTCGCCTTTTGAAGTACCTTCCATTCTTTGCTCCGCGGGAAGGACTCGAACCTACAACCCTGCGATTAACAGTCGCATGCTCTACCATTGAGCTACCGCGGAATATTTTAACAACAGTGTTACTGCTGATTGGCGATCAATATAATTCCGTTTTTTTTAAATACAAACCTCCTTTGGTTTTTTTTGTGTGATTTGTGTTAAAAGTTGTACAGTCAACCATTTTCATTTTCCATAATAATTTTTGTACATTGGTGTTCTTTTACTGAAAAGGCAGGTATATGCATAAAGAAAAATCGCCAATAGCGATCCGGATAGCGGATCTTGTGCAGGGAGTCCATGAGTTTGATTTTACCTGCAAAGCCTCTGATTTTACAGGCTGGCAGTTGGCTGAGGCTGGTTTTACCCGGGATATACAGATCAAAGCAGGTGTTGATAAGATTGATGACAAAGTCACCGTCGCCATTGAAACATATACTGTAGGAGATTTTACCTGTGATAGATGTCTTGCTCCGATAGCAAGAACTCTTTCGGGGTCGCTCAAGCTTTATTATATGTACGGCGTATCTGTAGAAGAGGTTGAAGAGTGGAATGCAGAGTACCGCTTGCTGGACAAGAGCGCTGATTCCATAGATCTGACAGGGGATGTTTGCGAAACCCTGCTACTGTCGTTGCCATTAAAGGTAACCTGTACAGATAATCCTCTTTGCAAGCTATACGGAATTGATGAAAAAAATGAAGAGTCTCATGCTGAGGAGATAAGTGCCTGGCAGGAGTCGCTTGAACAACTGAAAAATAAGTATCGTTAACTGATTATAAATAAAGAGTACCGCTATGGCCAATCCTAAAGCCAAAATGTCTAAGTCCAGAAGGGATAAAAGACGTGCCCAGTTCATTGCCCGCACAAAGCCGGCTACAACAGTCCTTTGCGCAAACTGCGGCGAACCAACTCTTCCGCACCGTGCATGCCGACATTGCGGTCATTACCGGGGAAGATGTGTTGTCAATAAATTAGCAAAGAGCTGATAATCCCTAACAAGACAAACACCCCATCATGTTGACCATTGTTGTTGACGCCATGGGCGGAGATAATGCCCCCGCCTGTGTGATAGAGGGAACGATTCAAGCTTTGCAGGAAAGCAATAACAGGTTTGAAATCGTACTTATCGGCCAATCCGATAAAGTTGAACCACTGCTCGCTGCGCGTGATATCAGTGCGCTTAACCTCAGATTTCTGCACGCCCCCGAAGTGGTGACGATGGACGATATTCCGGCCACTGCTGTCAAAACGAAACAGGACTCATCACTTGTAAAGGGCTTGCAACTCTGCAAGGCCAAGCAGGCACAGGCCTTCGTCAGCGCCGGCAATACCGGTGCCCAGATGGCTGCATCGCTTTTTGTTCTCGGTCGGATACCTGGTGTACTTCGTCCTACCATTTATGCCTATTTCCCGCGTGTAGGAGAAGGATTGACCAATATTGTCGATGTGGGAGCTAATGTTGACTGTAAACCGGAGAATCTTGTTCAGTTTGCAGAAATGTTGACCATTTACCAGCGCTATGGTGCGGGAATAGAAAAACCTCTGACAGGACTGCTCAATATCGGAGAGGAAGAGGGAAAAGGATCTGAAGTACTCAAGCAGACATTCAAACTTCTTAAAGAGGCTGACAGCAAGGGAAAAATCTCTTTTATTGGAAATATTGAGGGGCATGATATTTTAAAAGGACGCGCAAGCATCGTTGTCTGTGACGGGCTTGTAGGCAACACTATCCTGAAATTCGGAGAAAGCATTCCGGAGTTTCTTGGAACCCTTTTCAAACAGTCACTCGAGAAACATCTTGCCTCTGGCCAGATGGACCAGCCGACAGCAGCGGTTACAAGCGGCATGTTCAAGGGAATGTTGGAACCTTTTGATGTCGAAAAATTCGGCGGTGTACCTTTTCTTGGAGTTGACGGCATATCAATTGTCGGCCATGGGCGATCTACTTCAAGGGCGATAAAAAACATGATCTATATGGCTGAACATATGATCGAAAAACGTGTCAATGAACATATCGCGGATGTCCTGTCCGAAAAGTAATACTTTTCTATCCGCACCTCTCTGCAGCTGAGTTATCAGCAAAAAGCTGCAGTGCTTATTTTTTTATCCTGCATGAAATAACGCCCAACAACGCATGAAAGCTGCAATTACGACCACAGCCAAATATTTACCTGACAGTATTCTGAGCAATCATGACCTCGAACTCATGCTCGAAACCAATGACGAGTGGATTCGGTCAAGAACCGGTATCAGCGAGCGCAGGATACTCAAAGATCCTGAAAAAGCAACATCGTATATGTGCGGAGAGGTTGCCCGGCAGCTTCTTGAAAAAAGGCAGATATCGGCCGATGAAATCGACTTGATTATTGTTGCCACCATGACTCCGGATATGCTTTTTCCATCGACAGCATGTCTGGTTCAAAGCATAATAGGTGCCACCAAAGCCTGGGCGTTCGACCTAAATGCCGCATGCTCCGGCTTTATTTTTGCATTGAATGCTGCTTCGCGCTTTATTGAGTGCGGTGCCCACAAGAAAATCATGGTCATCGGCGCCGACAAGATGTCTTCGGTTATTGATTATACCGATCGGTCTACAGCCATTCTTTTCGGAGATGGTGCCGGCGGTGTAATCCTTGAGGCTTCAAAAAGCGATGAATACGGCATTCTCGATACGCGCATGTATTCAGATGGGGAGAACGGCAAGCATCATCTTCTTATGACTGGAGGAGGCAGCCTTAATCCGGCGTCACATGAAACAGTCGATAAGCGAATGCACTACATCTATCAGGATGGTCGCCAGGTGTTCAAGTCGGCTGTTATCTCCATGGCAGAAGTAGCCGCTGAAATCATGAGCCGCAACAACCTGAAGGCTGAAGATATCGACTACCTTGTCCCTCATCAGGCCAATCAAAGAATCATCACGGCCACAGCAGAACGAATGGGTATTGATGACGCAAAGGTGGTCTCGAACGTAGCCCGTTATGGGAATACAACAGCAGGCACAATCCCGATCTGCCTGGCAGAACTGGATGAAGAGCAGAAACTGCACTCCGGATCAAACCTGGTCCTGGTTAGTTTCGGTGCAGGATATACCTGGGGCGGCATCTATATAAAATGGCAGTAATATCGTTTAACCCATTATCAGAACAATTGCAGTCATGAAGGCATTTGTATTTCCTGGACAGGGATCCCAGTATTGCGGCATGGGCAGGGATATTTTTGAAACTTTCCCCGCCGCCCGCACCATGATGGAGCGAGCGAATGAACTCCTCGGATATTCAATAACCGATATTATGTTTACGGGCAACGAAGAGGAGTTGCGTCAGACGAAATATACCCAGCCGGCTATATTTCTGCACAGTATAGCTGTGGCAACACTTATCGGCAGTAAAGATATAACCATGACTGCCGGCCACAGCCTTGGAGAATACAGTGCGCTCTGCTTTGCAGGAGCTATCGGGTTTGATGATGCTTTGCGTATTGTAGCAAAGCGTGGCGATCTCATGCAGAATGCCGGCAAGCAAAACCCCGGAACCATGGCTGCCATTATAGGCATGCCTGATAGTAATCTGGATAGCCTGCTTGCTGAAGCTGGCCAGGAAGGAATCATCCAGGCTGCGAATTTCAACTCTCCCGGACAGGTTGTTCTCTCCGGTGACATTGCCGCCGTAAAAAAGGCAGTTGAGCTTGCCCCTTCCAAGGGTTCGCGGATGGCAAAAGAGCTGGTAGTTTCAGGTGCATTTCACTCCCCGCTCATGAAACCCGCCGAACATGAGCTTTCAACAGCACTTGATCAAATTGACATACAGCCCGCTGCCATACCAGTTTGCATGAATGCCATCGCACGCCCGGTAACCAGCGCCGCTGAAATAAGAAAGAACCTGATTTTACAGCTTACCAGTTCTGTATTATGGACACAATCGATTGAGACTATGATACAGAACGGCATTAGAGAATTTGTTGAAATCGGACCTCAAAAAGTTTTACAGGGGCTGATTAAACGAATCGATAAAACAGTTACAGCCCGGGGCGTTGATAACGCTGCGGACATTCAATCGCTTGTTTGACAGTTCTACCGAGAGGCCATTAACATTCAACCGACAGAAACTATGTTTGAAGGAAAAATTGCCGTTGTAACGGGAGCCGCCAGAGGAATCGGGCAGGCTATCGCTTTTAATCTGGCATCTAAGGGCGCCGATGTTGTCCTTTGCGACATCAAGGCTGAATGGCTTACAGAAACCGCTGAAGGCGTTAAAAAACTAGGCCGAAAAGTATTCTGCTTTGAACTTGACGTCACCAACACGGAAGCTGTGCAAAGTGTCTTCAACGACATTACAACAGAAACCGGAAGGATTGATATTCTCATCAACAATGCCGGTATTACCCGCGACGGCCTTCTGATGAGAATGAGCGAAGAGGATTGGGATGCTGTTCTGACGGTCAACCTGAAAGGAACCTTTGCCTGTACCAAAGCGGTCAGCCGCACCATGATGAAGCAGCGGTCGGGCTCTATCGTTAATATCGCATCCGTTATCGGCATCATGGGAAATGCCGGACAGGCAAACTATGCTGCATCAAAGGGAGGAGTCATCGCTTTTACCAAATCGATCGCCAAAGAACTTGCGTCGCGCAACATCAGGGTAAATGCTGTGGCTCCAGGGTTCATAGCATCAAAAATGACCGATGCACTCTCTGAAGAGGTCAAGCAGAAGATGCTTGATGTTATTCCCCTTGCGCGCTTCGGCCAGCCGGATGATGTAGCAAACGTGGTATCATTCCTTGCCGGGGAAGAGTCAGGCTATATTACAGGGGTTGTCATCAACATCAGCGGCGGCATGGTCATGTGATTTGGGCAAGGTTATTTTCTTTGTATATTGTCTGACTTTTTCAACTTTTTTTATCAGTAACCAACTATTAATCTGGAGAAACAAACAATGACAGAAGCAGAAATCAAAGATAAGGTATACGATATTATCGTCAGCAAAATGGGCGTTAACAAAGATCAGATCAAACCGGAATCAAAGTTTTCCGATGACCTTGGTGCAGATTCACTTGATACCGTTGAACTGATTATGGAAC
>CAIVSG010000118.1 GCA_903908555.1 uncultured Chlorobiaceae bacterium
GGCCCCATCGACTAGCGGTTAGGTCACCACCCTTTCAAGGTGGCGGGACGGGTTCGAATCCCGTTGGGGTCACTCTTTACACTGTAAAGCTCTGTTCGTTGCCGGCTCAGGGCTTTTTTTAATTCATGAATGCAGATTTTCCCGCGTCTTATGAAAATATCTGTCAACTGGCTCAAAGATTTTATACCCGCCTTTTCCTCTGATATCCCTGCTCTTGTCGAAAAGCTGACCTTTCTCGGGCTTGAAGTCGAGGATGTCCGTGAACGCACTCTTCCTGATGATCTCATTGTTGTAGGCCGAATAGAAGATGTTCAGCCTCATCCCAATGCCGAAAGATTGACTATTTGCAAGGTCAATGTTGGTGGTGTCGAACCTCTTCAGATTGTGTGTGGCGCACCGAATGTAAAACCGGGAATGCTTGTTCCTGTTGCGACAGAAAAAGCCAGGCTACAGTTCCCTGATGGTCAAACCATCACTATAAAGGCATCAAAAATTCGAGGCGAACGCTCTTTCGGTATGATTTGCGCTGCCGATGAGCTTGGATTATCCGGCGACCACTCAGGCGTCATGGAGCTCGAACCAACATGCACCATCGGAGAACCATTTGCCCGCTACCTTCATGGCGATGTTCAGCTCGACATTGCAGTAACACCCAACCGTCCCGATGTTCTCTCCCATCTTGGCGTTGCCAGAGAGCTTGCTGAACCGGAAAACATACACTATCCGAAACATACGCCGGTCTCATTTTCAACATCCAGTCCGCTGGTTGATGTTCATAATGCCGAGGCTTGCCCCTATTATACCGGTGTTGTAATACGCGGCATAAAAGTTGCGCCTTCACCTGAGTGGCTTTGCCGTAAGCTCGAAAGTATTGATCTGAGGCCGAAGAACAACATCGTTGATATCACCAACTATATTCTTCATGCTCTTGGTCAGCCACTCCATGCCTTCGATCTGGGCAGGATGACCGGAGAGCGGGTCGTTGTTCGAAGTGACATGCGCGGAGAGTTTACGGCCATCAACCAGCAGGTTTGCCACATTGAACCGGGAATGCTGGTTATCTGTGACAGCGAAAAACCTGCAGCTCTTGCAGGTGTCATGGGCGGTCTCGACTCAGCAGTCAGTGATACTACAACTGATATTCTTCTTGAAGCAGCATATTTCGATCCATCCATGATCCGGAAATCAGCCAAAAAAGCTGGTATTTCTTCTGATTCCTCCTATCGGTTCGAGAGAGGGATTGATCCGGGAAACGTCAAACGTGCAGCTGAATGTGCGGTAGCTCTTATTCTGGAGCTTGCCGGCGGATCTATTGATGATACCCGTGAGTGGGGGAGTGCAGGTGCTGATTTGCGTACTGTTGTTTTGAGGCCTGACAGGGTTAACACCCTCCTCGGCAGTTCCATAAGCGCCGCCGATATGGCTGGCATGCTTCAGCGAATCGGTTTTTCTGTCCAAGAAACAGATGAAAAGTCGATAACCTTTATTGTACCGTCATTCAGGGTTGATGTTTCGGGTGAAATAGATCTGGTTGAAGAGATTGCCCGTCTTTACGGCTACGACAATATTCAGCCATCCCCACAGATGGCTACAACCTACCCTGAGTCTCGCAAGTTTCCGGAGTTTTTCCCCGATTTCCTCCGTTCCATTATGGTCGGTTTGAATTTCAGGGAAATTCTTACCAACCCCCTGATCAAAAAAGAAGAGGCCGGGTTGTTCAGTGACCGGCTTGTTAGTGTTCTTAACCCTATCAGTGAAGGTCTTGAGGTTCTTCGGCCTGGTCTCATCCCTGGGTTTCTTAAGGTTATCAGTCATAATATCAGGCATGGGAACAGGGATTTAAAGTTCTTTGAAGTAGCAAGAGGGTTCCAGGTAGTTCCAGAGGGTGCAGGAGTCGGTCACTCGCAGCTTGATGGCTACCAGGAGCAGGAGTATCTCGTTATAGCCATGACAGGCAGCCGTTTTCCCCGAGTATGGAACCTGCCACCCGAACATGCTGATTTTTACGACGTTATGGGTGCCGTAGAGATGCTTTTGGAGAAGCTGAATTTGCTTGATAAATCAGCGGTGAATATTTATAATGAAAAAACTGTTACTGTTGATCTTCAACTGACAGAAAAAGGAAAGACCCGCTCCAAGAGAGTGGGGGTGGTTCAGCAGGTCGATACCGACCTTTTGGATGTTTTTGATATAGGCCAGGACGTTTTTGTCGCTGAAATTGATGCGGCAGTTCTGGAATCCTTTTACAATCCGGATGTTACCTATGTTCCACCGTCCAGATTTCCTGTTGTTCAGAGGGATGTATCGCTTATTCTTCCGCCGTCAGTTACCGTTCAGTCACTTGTAGAACTTGTTCGTTCAAGTGACTCTTTAATCAGGGATGTGAGTGTGTTTGATCTTTTCCAGCGCACCAGGAAAGATGGGGGAGAGCGCAGTGTTGCACTCTCACTCGAAATTGCTGACTATACGGGAACATTGCAGGACGAAAGAATCAGTGATATTCTTTCTAAAGTCGGCAGTAATGCCGAGAGTAAGCTTGGTGCGGTAATTCGACAAGTCTGATACTCTTTGTTCTATGCAAGATTTCGATGGGCAGAACATCAAGGTTGAAGCCAGCCTCCTTGAGGATAATATTAAGCTTCTCGTTGCCCGGTTGAACGAGTGCCGGAAAGAGAATGATGTATTGCGATCTGAACTGTCAAGTCTGCAAAATATCTTGAGGTCATGTAAGCTGCCAGGAAGTGTCGGTTCAACGGTCATGGAAGCAAGCGGAAGTTCCGAAGGCGTGTTTACTTATGCAGAACAAATGCAGGTAAAACAC
>CAIVSG010000119.1 GCA_903908555.1 uncultured Chlorobiaceae bacterium
AACAAGCTACTGTTCTATGCTGATTTTCTACACTTTAAAACAACAGGCTATTCAATCAGTGGAACCCGTTACTATGCGATTCCGATGGGACCCGTACCGGATAATTTCAACAGTATTTTTGAGTGGATTGAAAAAAAAGGGCTTGTAACCGTTGAAAAAACAGAATTTCACAATGGAGGAACCGGCGAGAGGTTTTTACCTGCAGAAGGCCGTAAATTGAATGCTGAAATGTTTTCAGCGGAAGAATTGAGTACGTTACAAACTGTAGCTGCCACTTTCTCCGATAGCAGTACTCAAGAAATTGTCAAGATCAGTCATGAGGAAAAAGGATGGATTGAAAACATTAATAGTGATAACCATACGATCAGCTACCTCAAATACGGCTTTGCTCTCAATGCACTCTAATCTTTACAGTGCTTTATAACGTTGGTAGGCTGTGCGGACACTTCTACTTGAGTAGATAAGAAATAATGAGGCGAGGATTGTGACGATACATCCTGTGCGGATGGCAAGCCCTGTGCCGAAGTGTTCCGAAAGATAGCCGACCTCGACGTTGCCTATCGGCATGAACCCCATGAATACCATCATATAAAGACTCATCACCCTTCCGCGGAAACGATCGTCAACCGTACTCTGAATGGTCGCACTCATGGTTGAAACAGCGGCAACAAGTCCGAAGCCTGCAATAAAAAGGAAGGACAGTGCCACAGGCAGAGCGGTTGTAAACGTAAACCCGATAAGGGCGAGTGCGAACAGAATATTTCCACCGGCAATAAAAACCAGTCGGTCAATTTTTCTTGAGTATATGGAAACAACGACGGTACCAAGAACGGACCCAAGACCCGAAACTCCGTAGAGGTACCCAAGACCAGAAGCATCCATACCGAATGTACGTTTGGCTATAACCGGAAGCATAGTGACATAGCTCCATGCGAAAATTGAAATAACTGCGATAAAGAGGACAATGGTTCGTATCAACGGATGTTCCCATGAATATTTCAATCCTTCTCTGATCGACTGCAGTGGGTGTATGGGAATTTTTGCAGTACCCTTTTCTGAAAGATCCTTCATGGAGAGAAGAGAGAGAATAACAGCAAAAAAACTGACTCCGTTGATTAGAAAAGCAACACCCGTCCCTGTGGCAGAAATAAGAAATCCTGCAATAGCCGGTCCGATAACCCTTGAGACATTATAGATAGCCGAATTCATCGCAATGGCCGATGCAAGGTCCTCCCGTTCAACTATTTCACTGAGAAAAGCCTGCAGTGCGGGAACATTGAGCGCGTTGACACAGCCGAGAAGAAACGAAAGCGCAATAATAATCCAGATAGTAACGGTACCGCTCACCGCAAAAATACCAAGAATAAAGGCAAGCATCATTGCCGCTGACTGGGTCCAGAGCAGAATAGTGCGCTTGGGATAGCGGTCAACAATAACACCGCCAAAGAGTGAGAGAAAGAGCGTTGGAAGGGTGGATGCCGCGGCAACAATTCCAACGTCAAATGCTGAACCGGTAATTTCAAGCACCAGCCAACCCTGCGCCACCATCTGTATCCATGTGCCGATCATGGAAATCACCTGCCCGGGAAAATAACGCCTGAAATTCCGGTTCCGGAATGCAGGAAAAGCGGAAAGCAATTGTCCTGTGACTCCCCTTTTCGTTTGAGAGCCGGGCTTTTCCGGATTTGTTACCGTGGATTCTTCAACATGTATCGGCATCGCAGCAAAACATCTTCATTTATCTCTTTTTCAAAGATCAAAGGTATTAAAAGAACGTGACAAACGTGACGCGATAGCATCGAACAATAGTTTTATTCTTTAAAAAATAATAGCAGTACATTGACGCAGCCGTTGTTACCATCGTTACAATTACAACGGCGATAACTGCTATTCACTTAAACAAAAAGGAGCTCTAACAATGAATGTGGTTAATCCGGAAGCTATCGGGTTATTTGGACTTATCGTCACTGTCTGGGTTTTTGGCCTGGAACAGTTGGGATTTGGGCTTGACAAGGAGACTGATCACGGAAAACTGGGAAGAAATCTTGCCCATATTGCACTTTACTTCGGCGGATTCGCTCAGCTTTTCACAGCTGCCTGCCTCTATCTGTTCGATGTGGGGATGCCCGCTGAAGCCAGAATTTACATCGGGACGATCTTTGCCACGTACGGCTTGTTCTGGGTAGTTGTGGCTATGCATTTCTATAATCCCGGGGACAAAAAGATATACGCCCACCTCTTTCTCGGTATCTTTTTCATCACGGCTGTGTTCAGCTACAAAGCGATCCTGATGGGGAAAATATGGCCGTTAGGCACGGTTCTTCTGCTTATCAACGTACTGACAATTCTACTTCCTTTTGCCTGGTACAAGCAGAATACACTCATCACTAAAATCTGCGGTGCAACCAATATTGCCATCGCTCTCTGCGCTCTGCCGCTTCTGTTCCGCTCCCTGGGAGTGTAACAACCAGACCTCTATTAGCCCGGAACAACAATATTTAACGGTTGTTCCGGGCCGCACCCACCATGGTACAACTCCACAACTGTCTTTTCCCGATTATCTTCAGGGCAACTTTAGTTGCAGGCTGAAAAGAGCTATCCTCTCGGGACAACTTTAGTTTTGTTGGGGTTCAGGAATCACCCCAACCTACATAGGACACAATGATAAAAACACTCTGGCATAGAGCGGCTGTTTTGCAGATTTCACCTTAATTGCTAATATTGGTGCTGACCTGACGCATGCGTCACCTTACGTGTACCTTTCTTTTTTTTAAGCACTTAAACAATGATACGCCATGAGCGCACACATTTATAAGAAAATCGAAATTGTAGGTTCTTCGCCAACAAGCATTGAAGAGGCCGTCAATAATGCTGTTGCCAAAGCTTCTGAATCAATCAGAAATATCAAGTGGGTTGAAGTAGTAGAGACCCGCGGTCATGTAGAGAACCAGAAAATTGCCTACTGGCAGGTCACCATAAAAATCGGCTTCACCCTTGACGAGGATTGATACCGGAAATTTTTATGATTAAACAGAGAAGGCGCCTTTGAAAGGCGCCTTCTCTGTTTACTTTAATCCACCAGGGATCAGTTGTCATGAGAATAATCTTCAGGAGCAAGTGACCAGTGCCTTGGAGACATCCAAAGCGTTGAAAGCATCAGCTCCCTGATATGGGTAAACTCTTTGGGCAGCCTGTCGTAAATCAGGGCAAAAAGCTCTTCATGCGAAAGAAGCTCTTTCTTCCATGCTTCACGATCCACCGACATCAGTTTTGAAAACTTCTCTGAAGTCATTTCATCCAGACCTGTCCAATTGATCGACTCATACTTCGGCATCCAGCCGAGCGGACTTTCCACCGCGGCAGCATGTCCACGCACACGGCCGACAATCCATTGCAGTACACGCATGTTCTCACCGAAGCCCGGCCAGAGGAACTTGCCGTTTTCATCTTTCCGGAACCAGTTGACACCGAAAATTCTTGGGGGTTCCTGAAGAGTACGCCCTACATGGAGCCAGTGATTGAAGTAATCACCCATGTGGTAACCGCAGAACGGAATCATGGCAAAAGGATCGCGGCGAACATCGCCAATGGTACCGGCCGCTGCTGCGGTTTTTTCTGAACCCATTGTAGCCGCAAGATAGACGCCAAAATTCCAGTTTGCCGACTGATAGACAAGAGGAACCGTATCTCCACGGCGGCCACCGAAAATAAAGGCACTGATCGGCACTCCTTTAGGATTTTCCCAATCGGGATCAAGCGAAGGGCACTGACTTGCCGGTGAGGTGAAACGGGCATTAGGATGAGAAGAAACTCTCCCACAATCAGGAGTCCAGCGATTACCCTGCCAATCGATAAGCTCAGCAGGCGGAACTTTTGTCATTCCTTCCCACCAGACATCTCCGTCCGGAGTCATGGCTACATTGGTGAAAATACAGTTCTTCGAGAGAGTCGCCATGGCATTCGGATTTGATTGGTCCGACGTACCCGGAGCAACACCGAAAAAGCCATATTCAGGATTGATGGCATGAAGACGACCATCTTCACCCGGCTTGATCCAGGCAATATCGTCACCGATAGTTG
>CAIVSG010000120.1 GCA_903908555.1 uncultured Chlorobiaceae bacterium
AGGTCCAAGGGCGGAAACCCTTCTCTTGTTGGTCATTTCAGCCAGTGGATTTGTCTGATCCATAAACTGTGAAAGCTGGCTTGTAGCAAAGAAGCTCGATACAACGCTTGATACTGTACGGGCATTGATAAGGTCAGCGGGAGCAATTTTATCCGAGTCCCTGGAGTTGAGCTTTTCACGAACATTTTTACCCATCCTGGCCAGACCTATAACAAACTGGGCGGCAAGCTGTTCACCAACAGAGCGAACTCGACGGTTAGCCAGATGATCGACATCATCAACTTCAGCCAGCCCGTTGACAAGCTTGATGAGGTAATAAATGACGGAAATAATATCGTAATGTGTTAAAACAAGAATATCCTCTCCGACAGGCTCATCGGAAAAGGACTGTATTGTCTGCAGAATTTTTTCGTATATGGTATCAGAGAGCTGTTTTAGTTCAGGCTTTCCGGAAAGATATTCTTTCAGATCATCAAACTCTTTGCCAAGTTTCTTCTGAATCCTGTAACGGCCAACATCACCAAGATCGTATTTTTTCTGGTTGAAAAATGTTCTCTCAAGAAAGCTCCTCGCGGCATCGATATCTGGGGCTTCATTAGCTCTCAGCTCTTCATAGACGATCTCAAGCGCTTCTTCCTCTGTTGCCGAATTATCATTAAGAATGGTATTGATAATGATAGATTTGTCCGGTCCCTTGTCGCTGCCGGAGTATGTCTTCATTACCTTGACACTTTTGTATCCGGCGGCAAGAATCTGCTCAAAGATATCTTCAGTAATTGCTGTTCTGGCACTGACCACTTCACCCGTCTGCATATCAACAATATCTGAAGCCAGATACTGTCCGATAAGCTGATCCTTTTTGGTTGCTTTCAGTGATACCTCTTCGACGAGGTCAAACAAACCTAGAATATCCTCATCCCTTGCAAATCCTATCGCACGGAGAAGTGCACTGACCAGAAAGTTCTTTTTCTGGTCGATATAAACAAAAATCTGATTATTGATATCGGTCTGAAACTCTATCCATGAGCCTCTGGTCGGAACGATTTTGGCCGAATACATTTTCTTGCCGTTCGGATGTATGGCCTCACTGAACACAACGCCTGGAGAGCGATGGAGCTGGGCAACCACCACCCTTTCAGCACCGTTGACAATAAAAGTACCACGCTCCGTCATATACGGAATCCGGCCTAAATAGACCTCCTGCTGTATGGTCTCCTTCCAGTCGGTCTCATCCGCCTCATCCTTGTATGAAAGCTTGAGTTTGACTTTAAGGGAAACATCATAAGTCAACCCACGCTCAATACAGTCTTCAACAGTGTATTTCGGTTTATCAAAGCTATAAGTGATGTACTCAAGCAGATACAGGCCCCTCGTGTCAGTAATAGGGAATGCACCGCGAAGAACCCGTTCCAGACCCTGGTCCTTTCTCTTGGAAAGAGGTACGCTATCCTGTATAAAATTATGGAATGAATCTAACTGAACTTTTAATAAGTCGGGAGCTTCTATAACACTCTTAACGTCAATACAGGCAATTTTCAGACTGCTGGCAGCATCGTTGCAATGGGTAACATTGGCGTAGGAACCACGAGTCCAGGTGCGCCATTAGATGTCAATGG
>CAIVSG010000121.1 GCA_903908555.1 uncultured Chlorobiaceae bacterium
AGCTTCTACGATAAAAAAAGCCGCCTTTTTTGAGGGGGCTTTTTTTATTATATGGTCATTATGGTCACAAGAACTTCTGAACATTATAAATAAACATTTATCTCTTATGAAAATCACCGTTATCGGAGCCGGAAATGTAGGCGCTACTGCAGCTCTCCGCATTGCTGAAAAACAGCTCGCAAAAGAAGTTGTTCTGATTGATATCGTCGAAGGGGTCCCCCAAGGCAAGGCTCTCGACATGTATGAATCCGGACCCGTCGGTCTATTCGATACCCATATTACAGGTTCCAACGACTATAAAGATTCCGCTGACTCTGACATCGTTTTGATTACTGCCGGTCTTGCAAGAAAGCCTGGAATGACAAGAGAGGATCTCCTGAATAAAAATGCCTCAATTATCAAAGAGGTTACAACCCAGGTAATGAAATACTCCCCGAATCCGATTATCGTGATGGTTTCCAACCCCCTTGATGTCATGACCTATGTGGCGCAGGCAACCAGTGGACTTCCGAAAGAGCGGGTTATCGGCATGGCCGGCGTGCTTGATACTGCGCGCTTCAAAAGCTTTATTGCAGAGGCATTGGATGTATCCATGCAGGATATCAGTGCGCTGGTACTCGGTGGACACGGTGACTCCATGGTACCGGTCGTGAATTATACCAATGTCGCCGGTATACCGCTGACTGAACTCTTACCACAGGATAAAATCGATGCACTTGTAGAGCGGACAAGAAACGGAGGTATTGAAATTGTCAACCATCTGAAAACCGGCTCTGCATTCTATGCACCTGCTGCTTCTGCTGTAGAGATGATTGAGGCTATCGTCAAAGACCGCAAGCGCATTATCCCCTGCACAACGCTACTTGAGGGTCAGTACGGCATCAATAATGTTTTCTGTGGTGTCCCGGTTAAGCTCGGAAAAAACGGCGTCGAAAAGATTCTTGAAATCAACCTCTCTTCGACAGAGCTTCAGGCACTCCAGCAATCGGCTGCCATTGTTGAGGAAAACTGCAAAAGCCTTGCTTCGATTTTAGCTTGAGCTTTGAATCTCTATGGGATATATTCCCCGAAGCTTTGCTTCGTGACAGAATAGAATAAAAATCATACCCCGTAGCTCTGCTGCGGGGTAGTTGATTGTTTTTGAACTAATTCTATAAATGAGAAAAGCGGCCGTAAAGCCGCTTTTTTCATAGTCAGGTGTCCCCCATTACACCTGACAAATCTCACTGGCGTGAGAAGTTTCATAGATAAATATACAACTCCCGTGCCAAAAGAATATTACCAGCCCATCTAACTACATATATCTCATTTTAAAAAGATAACTTAAAAATAATTTGAGCTTAAAAAGCGACAATACACAGAGAGCGGCATATTGTCTCATTTTATGACCAACATCTCTTCTCTGTATGCAAATGTGAAACACTGTCTCATAATTGAGACAACAGACATTCAGCGCTGATAAAGCTCCGGCTCTTCATGGGTGAGACAGTGAATAGCCCCAAGTCCCCAGACAAGATCAGAACAATCAATACCAACAACATTTCTGCCGGGAAAACATTCCTGAAGTATATCCAGGGCTATCTGGTCTTGGGAACAGCGGTAAAGAGGAACAAGGACCACTGTATTGGCGATATAGAAATTTGCGTAACTGGCGGGCAGACGCTCACCGTTGAAACAGACCGGAGAGGGCATGGGAAGTTTCAACACCTTCAATGGATTGCCACTGAGATCAGTATACTTCTGAAGCCTCTTGTAATTCTCCTGCAACGCTGCATAGTTCTCGTCAGAGGGATTTTCCTCGACAGCAATAACAATGGTCGCTTCATTGACAAATCGAGCCATATCGTCCACATGGCCGTCAGTATCGTCGCCAACTATGCCATCGCCAAGCCAGAGAACTTTTTCGATACCAAGATAACGCCCGAGTTCACGC
>CAIVSG010000122.1 GCA_903908555.1 uncultured Chlorobiaceae bacterium
AAGCTTCATGGCCGAATGCTCAAGAGTAACATCAGCAAGGTAAAACTTCCGAAGCATCTCTCTCAACTCCTCACTGCCGGGTCGGGGTTTCGCTGCATTGACAGCAAAAGAAAACGGCAGAAGCAGGTTTTCCTCAACCGTTGCGTCAATCATCTGGGGTATCTGGGCAACATAGCTGACTAAACTCCGAAGCGTAGCCGGAGCGATAGAGGTAGTGTCGCTACCCTGAAAAAGAATTGACCCACCCTGCGGCTTGTTCAGGCGGCATATCAATCGCAGCAGTGTCGATTTACCTGATCCGGAAGGACCTTTTACCAGAATAAACTCCCCCTCTTGCACTGCTAAATTAAGCACTTCAAAAACAAGGGCAGTTGATCCCTCATAAGCAAAAGACAGATTCCTGATTTCAAGCAGTGGAGTCATAAAACAATTAGACTGGAAACGGATAAAAGATGAAACTATAGAATTTTACGACTTTTTTAAAGTAATAGCACAGGAAATGTGTCTTAAATCCGGATCAATCTGTAGGTGTTTTACTTGCATCGTTTTTGGCTTCGGACATTGCCACTTTTTGGTGATGATCTCCTTAAGCATCTGAATATCAAATCTCTGATCTGCCACCAGCTTTTTAAGTTGCTGTTTTTCTTCTTCAAGAACGTTCAGTCTTCAGGCTTCACGTCCGCTTGTTATCCACTAATTGCTCAACGTAATCTTCCCCTCCCCTAATACACATTGTCGTTGTATGAGACAATATTGAGACAACTGCAAGACAGTGAGAAGGGGATAAGTGTTATTACATAAGCCGCCATTATAGTAATTATATATACCATGAGTTTACATTATTGAGTGTTAAAATATTTATGGTGCGTTTAGGAAATCTTTTGGCATGATAATTGATGAATAATGGATGACGCTCTTAATACAAGCCTAATTCTTATTTCTTGGAGATTTGCAATGAAAATGAATGATTTGCTTTTTGGTAATTAAACCAGCAATAAACGTTTACATGCACACGAACAGGCAATGGTCGAGATTATGGACATTAAGTGATAGACTATATTTTTTATATGCTTCATAGCATTTGGACGGAAACTTCTATGAAAAAAACTTTTATCTTATCGATAGCATTTTTTACCAGTATTGTATGGCATGGTGATGCTGTTGCGGGGACTGTAGTTAATCTTAATTACAATGACTTTTCATCAACAAGTGGCGTAACGCTTTTAGGAGTTGCTCAACAAGTTAATGGCAATGCCCTTCAACTTGCAACGCAGGATGTAAAGAATGTTGCCGGCGGTGTATTCTTCAGTACTCCAGTTGGTGTTTCCAGTTTCAATGCTCAGTTTACCT
The DNA here is from genome assembly GCA_903908555.1 of uncultured Chlorobiaceae bacterium. Classification (GTDB taxonomy): domain Bacteria; phylum Bacteroidota; class Chlorobiia; order Chlorobiales; family Chlorobiaceae; genus Chlorobium. Next base: position 1,351 of record CAIVSG010000122.1, read on the forward strand.
TTCAATTCTCGAATACTGCTGGTGCCGATGGGATGGTATTTGTAATTAAGAACCCTGGCAGTTCGGGAACTGGTACAGGTGGACTTGGAGGAAGTGGAGGGGCGCTGGGATATAGCAGTATCCAAAAAAGCATTGGTATAGAGTTTGACAGCTGTATTAATACAGATGCTCGTTATAATGATATTGACGGTAATCATATCGCTATTGATGCCAATGGCTCCATGATCAGCCTGACGCAAAGTAATGTACCGGTATTGTTTAACGGTACCGGGGTATGGCATGCGTGGGTTGATTATACTGGGAATGTGTTATCGGTAAGCGCTAATCAAAACGGTGTAAAGCCTGGCACGCCAATGCTTTCCCAAGACATGAATATAGAATCAATCGTCGGTTCTTCTACTGCATTGGTTGGTTTTACCGCTGCTACTGGTTCCAATACTCAAACAACCAAGTTATTGTCATTTAGAGGGTCTTCTCCAGTTCCTGAGCCATCGACCTATCTGCTGATGGGTGCAGGTGCGGTTATAGCTGGAATCGCAGCGAGAAGAAAATTGTTGTCCGTTTAAGGAAAAGAGTCTTGACTGGAGAGTTAGTAACATCCCTTAGAAAATTAACAAATTTCTTTTTTTCCATAATTCACTATCTGGTTCCCCGGTTTACGAAGAAAGATATAGCCTGTCAGGGCAATAATCGCTACTGCAATCCCCCAGATGAAGAGGGCGAACTTGGAGCCTCCTTCGTACATACTGAAGATGCCGAAGAGAAAAAATATGGCTGAGGCCCCTATTTTAATTCTCAGGAGTTCCAAATACTGTTCGCGCTATATTTAAAAGCCATTCATCAAGTCCACACACTCAACTGAATACTCTTCCAGATGTTTATGTGCTGCAACGTGGCAGCAATAATTTTCATCTATCAGAAGTTTTTTGATAATCCATCTTGTATTATCAAAAAAAGCACTTTCAGCATTGAGGATAACTTGTTTCAAAGGGGCCGCAAGGCCTTTACCATTAGCCTTTAAAACAGCTTCCTTTTGGGTCCAGCAATCAAAAAAAAGCAGATTGGCTTGATCTGCTTCATAGTGCTCATAAAGTGTTGCTACCTCCGGCAGCTCTTTTGAAAAATCATTGATATCTATCAAGCGAATCTTTTCAATATCAATTCCTATTGGTTGATTACCAGCTAACGCAAGGATAACGATATGTTCTGAATGAGAGATATTAAATTCCGGGCCGCCTTCAATAAAAGGTTTGCCATATTGAGACACTTTCAAAGAGTGAAATTTATCGAACCAGTTATCAGGGAAATTGTTTTGTAACGCCCTTAAAAGCAGCAACTTACCAAAAAGTGTTGCCTGCCGGTCCTCAAAACGGTTATATCGGAGTATTGATGAGCAAATTCCTGCGGGGATCAGTGCAAGATATTCTTTAAAAAGTCTTTCAGAAAGAGTATACCCATAACGGGCAAAATATATTTGCACGCGTATTTCAGTCATAAGACTTCTACGAAATTACCGGGGAGCCGTGGTTGAATCAGAAAGTGAACAGGAACACTTGGGACATTTTTTAGGCGACTGCGGTCGAGGATCAGCAGCAAGGAGAGCAACAGCGCCTATGACCGGAGTTAAAAACAGACTGCAGAAAAAATACCCCCAAAAGCCAAACTTTCTGTTAGAGCCAATGAAAGCGATGACAATACAGAGGATGATATATAACAGTTGAAAAATCATGACCATTCCTTAAGGAATTGAATTCACTGATACATAAAAATGCTTTGAAGGCACCATAAGAAAACATTCGCTCTTATAGTGCCTTGTTCAGAAGAACAACAAGAACCGCCTAACCCCTGTTCAGTTTGCAGGGCTTACAGTATCTTCTTTCTTCAAATCTGCAGCAACAGTCTTGCCTTTAGTGAATTGTTCAGCAAAATAGCTCTTCACCTTTGCTGGATCGAGATCCAGGAAGGTACCACCAGACTCGAAGTGTTGTACAAATACTTTGTAAATCGCATAGGTGGAAGCGCCTGAAATAACAGGCATGGTGACCGCACCTGTTGTCTGACCAATCAAAGGAATACATTTAATCAGGCTGGCCAGAGTTCCTCCCAATGCTACAGGTATAAATCCACCCAGCAATGTGGTTATCACAGATTTCCCGATATCCCTTCTGAATGGGACATCGTACTCTTTGGCAACGGTCCTGATCATATCAAGCTGCACACCTATCAGCGCAACTAAATCAACCAACGGTATCGGAACCAGACCTACGCCCATTGATGCCAGTATATGATTCTTGGCATGCTTATAGACTCGCTGGTCGCGATCAAGTGTATCAGTTATACTCTCTGATACCACTTCGGCGGTAGCTTCAACTGCTTCATCTTTCATAAGTAATCCCCTCTATTATATAAGTTATGTAAAGTTGATTTCACTTATTACTTCCTTGCCTAAAGATAAGAAAATAAAAAATAATCAACGAAACGTCGTGAAGAACCATTTATAAAAAGTATTACAATCTCATTGAACCAACATAGGTATTCCATTATGAATTCTATACAAAAATATAGGTTTATCCTCAATATTTCCCGTACGGTCAAATTTATACCGGCCATTGGCGCCCTCCCAAGCATCCGAATACCGAATGGCATAAGAGAGATCAAGGGGGTTTCTTGATCCGGTGAACTTGATTGCCCGGGCAAGGATATGCAGTGCATCGTAACCTTGTGCAGCCCATGTATCGGGTTGCCGGCCATAGCGGGCAAAAAACTTGTTCACAAATGAAAGATTTTCCGGAGTCATTGATTTCACATTATAAAAATCGAAAAAAATCGCTCCCTCATAGGCTGTGCCGGCATGTTCCCTCATTTCGGGAGTATCGCTGAAAGCTCCGATGACGGGGGTATTCAAACCGACTTTTCGAGCCAAGCGTAAAAAATCTCCAGCTTCCGGTTCGAGTCCGCTAAAAAAAATCATATCGGCATCGACCATTTTCAGTTCATTGACAAGTTTACGGAAGTCCACATGTTTACGGGAATAAGACCATTGATAGATCACTTGTGTATCTGTTTGATTTAGATCCACTTGATACTGATCGCCGAGATCCTCGCCATACGCATCCTCTTCCCAAAGCATTACAATTTTTTTATAGCCACGTTCTTTTGTGATTCGGGCCAGTCTCATGGCAATCCGGTCACTTGACAGAATTGTTCGGTTTATATACTGGAATCCGTGAGAAGTCAAATCAGTGTTATTGGCTCCAATAATAAGATGCAAAAGATGAGCTGACTCAAAGATCGTTGAAGCCTTCATAGCCGGAGCATCATCATAATACCCGATCACAGCACTCATATCAGGTGTATCAGAGAACTCCTTTGCTATACTTGTCTGCTTTCCCGAGTCAAAACCATCATCCCGTTTTATCAGCCGAATAGTATATGCCCCTGCGAGTTTACGAGAATTGATTTCATCCAGGGCAAGTTCAAGGCCATCAGCCATTCCGTCATGGTTTACAGCAAATGGCCAGCAAACTCCAACGACAACCTCATTTGAGGGAAAGTTCAACACTTTGAATCGGTATATCCCCTTTTCTTCGTAAGAAATAAACTGAGTCGAAATGGCGAGAGCTAACAACACAATCGCAACAACAGAGAATAAAAGTTTTTTCATGCCTCAATCCTTGCCTAAAATAATCGGCAGACCTGATTGGCCCGAACCTATAACCACAACCTTGGCATTTGCTGATTTCGACAACTCCTGAGTTGCACGTATACCTTCCCACTTGAGAATGGAAGGCGTTAATGTCTTGTTTACAGTTTCATTATATATCCGAATACCTTCAGATTCAACTTGCAGGCGTTCAGACTCTTTTTTTGCAATCGAAAGGCGATAGATGTATTCACCTTCACGTTGCTGTTGAACCATTTTTTCTTCAATAGCGCGGGAAATACTGACGGGAAGAGTGATTGATTCAATTGGAACATCATCTATCTTGACGTAACGCGCAGCAAGTTGAATCTTCGATTGTTCGCTGAGCAGTAACTGGATGGCTTTCTGTGAAGTGTAGATTTCCTCGGGTTTGTACTGCCCGAACAATGTACGGATAACCGATCGAACATCAGGCCGGATTGCGACATTAACATAGTCCGGCCCTACAATCTGATGAAGGAATGGAAGGGTAGAGGGTTCAAGATAGTAACGTATGGTGTACTTTACCCGGACAGTGAGACCGTCAAACGTCAAAACATCAATCGAATCACTAAACTGCTGCTTGCGGGTGTTATAGATGTACATCTTGTTAAAGGGCAATATAATGTGTAAGCCCTCAGGATATACAGTATCGATAACGGTACCAGCACCAAGCCATCGCCACAAGACACCTCGCTCGCCAGAATGAATCGAGATGACTGTACGGTCAAAAAAGAATAAAAAAACAAGACAAATCAATAACCCGATTGAGATAATTGGCAGGAGATGTTTTCTCAAGAAAGATTTGCTGTTGGAACTAAAATTGGCGAGCCATTCACGAAGTGATTTCATTTCAAGCATTCCTCATATTTCTTTAGCCTACAGCTGTTGAAGAGACATTATATATAGGTAAGGAGCCTATTCACGTCCCTACACCACTCACTCTATCCAATTAATTATCCGTTAAAATTCAACATTAAAAATATTATTAAGTTTTCACGTAATCTTATTATAAATAAAAATTTATTCAAAAATTAATCAACCTTTTTTTATTGCTTACTGTTTTTATACTTTTTTATTGCTTACTGTTTTTATAAAACAAATTAGTCGCTATTTTTAGTAAAAGCTCAATGATAAGAGCTAACTAAAGTCTTTTTATTAATTATTTATTCTTTAAATGGAAAAACAATCACACACTGAAGGAAGAAATTAACGTACGCGTAATTGAACCTCCTGAATCCATGCATTCTAAAAAAAGTCAAAGCACACATCCCGCCCCACAATCTCTGGAAGAGGAGACCCCGTCAGGGTTATGTTTTCCATATATTACGTCAAAACCTACCTACTATGATTTAAAAGGTTTTGTCCCGCTGAAAATCGACACAAACCTGCAGAATCAACTTAGCTTCGACTATATGATCAGTGAGGAGGTTGCCTCTGAGCTTATTCAGGGAGCAGAATGGTTTACCAAACTCTACAACAACAAAAAAAATCTCATTCCGGGCGCTCATTATATTGAATCTCTTACAGATATTAATGAGGAGCTTGAGATTCACAATTATACCGGACTCTGCCCTACCAACGTTCTTGAAGTATCACCCTCCTCTGGATCGTGCGCAGTAGCCTGCCAGTACTGTCTAGTGACTGATGGCAACCATGTAAAACCTATCACCGTCTATGCAAATTACTCCGATAGGCTTGAAAATTCTCTTGAACGCAACAGACATAAGTCCTTATTTTACTATTTCTCCCCAAAAACCGAAGCATTCTCCGAACCACACCTTTTCAATGGAGTAGCACACGATATAGTGCGAACTTTTGTCCGCCACTTTAACAAATACCCAGACTCATCAGTACGTATTTTTATTGCGACTAAGGCTGGACCACGACACTTAAGGGTTAAGCATAAAGGTGATACACTTTACTCTCTCATGGGTCAGATAGCTTCTAAAATCCAGCTGAACGGCAGCATTGGAATAATGCCTCAATATCTTCGGGATGTGCTGGAGCCAAATGCTGCATCGATTGAAGAACGGCTTGAGATGCTTTTTCAATGCCGGGAACTTGGGATATATGCCGAGTCTGTCCTGTGCCAACCACTGATTCTTCCTTACCTGACTGATGAAAATCTCTCCAAATATTTTACCCTTCTCGATGCTGCCGGCGTCCGAAACATCAAGCCTGAATTCCTGACTACAGAAATAAGAAACCTGGTGATTCTGGCTCAGTATATCAATCATTTTGACCCAAGTCTTATCAGTGAGTTTTTCAAGCCCTATTTGTCGGATGCAAATCAAAACCATATCAAGCAGCGCTCAAGGCTGGCCCCTGAACGTGGAATGTGTGTTGAGTATCTCAAGAAGATTCAGACTGCAGCTGACAACCATGATATCACCATCAGCATTTGCAACTGGGTAAAACATGAATTAGGAGCTTCCGCTGAATGGGTTCGTACAATTGATAAGGCATCAGCTGCACATGGATACCGGTGCCTGGGGTACCAGACCAGTTTATTCTCTGATAACAAACGCACTGCCTGAAGCCGCATGAATTATTCCAAAAAAATACATAACTATTTCAAGATAGTAGCACTTAAGCAACCCGACTCCCCTGCCCTTATAACCGATTACGGTATTGTCACTTATGCCGAACTTGACGCTTCAGCAGAAAGAGTTGCAATGGAGCTGCAGAGCCGCGGCATTGATTTGCAGGAAGCTGTCGGAGTCCTGACAGAGCGATCTGCCACATTACCCGCGGCTTTTCTCGGAATACTCAAGGCTGGAGGTGTCTATGTTCCTATGGTTGCAGACTTGCCTGCAGCCCGCCTCATAAATATTGCCGAACAAGCCGGCATACGTCGATTAATTGTGCTTGATGGAATAGAACCTGCACCACAGCTTATTGAGGTCGTAACCAGCAACGGCTCTTCCTCACATTCAGACGCGGTTATCCGGCCGGAAATATTGACGAAAAATTGTCATGAGATCGTTCCTCATGCTGACGAGAGTTCTGAGTCCGGCAATCTGGCTGCGATTTTGTTTACCTCAGGCTCTACCGGCACACCCAAGGGCGTTATGATTACGCATGATGCTTGTGTGAATATGGTACTCGGCCATATCGAAGCGCATAACATATCCAGTACGGATCGCATTTTGCTTTCAGCCTCACCCGGCTTTATACTCGGTTTTCGTGAACTGTGCCTTCCATTAATGTCAGGTGCAGCCTTTGTGCCGGTAACACGCTTAATAATCGATAAGCCGGAACATCTGCTTGAGCTTATGGGCAGGCATCTGGTTTCGATTGCCATGTTTACTCCTTCTTATCTGCATCTGTTGCATAGAAAAGTGCCTGAGGGACTTCGTTGTATCATCACGTCGGGTGAACGTCCGAATGCAGACGATGCAAGACATTATGCACGATTTGTTGACTATTGGAATATCCACGGCGCAACCGAGGTTTGCGGTACGATTTGCATGCATCGTGTCGATACAGAAGGAACGGGGGTGATCCCAAGTGGCAGACCATTCTCTAATACCGCAGTCTATCTCCTCGATAAACTTGGGAATGAAGTCTCTAACGGTGAGGTCGGTGAACTTCATGTTATTGGTATTGGAGTTTCACCAGGGTATATAAAACAGCCTCTCCTGAATGCTGAGTTTTTTGTTGAAACGCCCTTAGGACGGGCTTTTCGCTCACATGACCTCGCCCGATGGAATAGTAAAGGTGAACTTGAGGCGATCGGCCGGGCAGACAATGTGGTCAAAATTTCCGGCCAATCAGTCTCTCTGGGAGAAATTGAACTGGCCCTGCAACACCACCCTGATGTTAAACGAGCCGCGGTTTTGTTCCAGAATGCAAGGCTTATAGCCTGTGTTGAGTGTTCTGATCAACAGCAAACAATGGACTGGCGTGTGTTTCTCCAGAGAACATTACCAGCCTACATGATTCCTGCACAGGTTGCTGTCGTGCCGAAAATCCCGATCAGCTCAGCCGGCAAAATTGACCAAAAGGCCTTAAATGATATTGTAGATTCATTATTCAGTAAAGAACTTCAGTTTGAGGGGAGCACACCTCCGAAAGGTGAACTGGAACATGCAATCGCAGGTATCTGGGAAGAGCTGCTTGCTATACGTCCGATCATGCGGGAACACAATTTCTTTGCTGTTGGAGGAACAAGTCTCATGGCTATTGCCGTAAGTCAACGGTTGAGTTTGTTGGGACATACGATTCCTGTTCAGATGATCCTTACATCACTGACGGTTGAAGCTTTGGCTATACAAATTGCCGATTTTAAAGAAAACTTCTCCGGCTTAAACGATGATACACCGCCTGAAAATATTGCCACTACGGATCAGGAAGATTTCAGCATCGCTTCGGAAATCGGCATATCACCGGCAGCATCCCATATCGTGCGGGTTTTAAGCGTCCGCGGCAGTGTACCTGTACCAGAAATATGGCAATCAGCATGGTCAAGTCTCATTGATCGACATGCAGCTCTCCGGACAGGATTTTATTCCGATGAAAACAGTGTGCTTCGCTGGCGAACCCTTGAATCCAAGGAGCTTTCCCTTCATCCATCATTCTTTTTAGACCAGTGCTCATCGGTTGAGGATGCGAGGGAAATTGTGGGTTATTGGGCAAACAAACCTTTTTTACTCTCATCACCTCCCCTTGTCAGAGCAGGTCTTATAACTATTGATAATCAGAATGAAACTCTTTTCTGGTTTGTTTTCCACCACAGTGTAGTAGACGGAACATCGTCCCGACTGATCCAGGAAGATTTGCTGGATTTGCTTGCTGGCCGCCCATTACCGCCAGCACCTGACGGAATCGCTCTTGCAAGTTATGCTGAACAACGCTACTTCGCTTCCGATCGCCTTACCCGCGACCGCAATTTCTGGAAAGCTCGGCTTGACGTCCTTGTAAAACGGGGAAACAGAGCCTTTGATGACTACGTTGCCGAACACCATCGCCAAAGGCAGTCATTACCCACCGGAAAAGGCTCCAAACCCCTTTCAGAGCACCTTGATGCATTAACGGTTGATGCGCTTGCCCGTCTGGCGAAAACCCAGGGGGTAGGTCTTCATGCATTGTTACTGTCACTTCTTTCGATCGAGATCAGACGAAGAGGCGGACGCGGTGACATCATGGTAGGCAGCGGAATTACGATCCGTCCGGCTGGCGGTGAAACGGCAATCGGTCACTTTGTTAACGTTCTTCCCGTTATCCTCTTGCAGGAAGAAGACATGCCGCTCAAAGCACTGCTTCAAATCACTCAGTCAGCACTCACCGAAACTGTCGATCATGGAGCATATCCTGCAGGTCTTCTTTATAGAGAGTTCAGGCAGAGTTACCCTGAACTTCGGTCGCAATCACGTACTTCACTCTTTGATATCGCCCTTACCGCTATTCCATCCCGCGTCTGTATAGATCACGAGAGCGGTCTGACCCTCGAACCACGCATACTGCCTGGTGAACTTGAAAACCCGGCGGCAGGGCTCGATTTATCGTTCAGCCACGAACCATGCACTGAAAATGGTGGCGGGCTCAATCTTCTTCTTACCTGGAACCCTGATGTCTGCACAGAACAAAGTGCACATTCGTGGCTTTCAGCGTTTGCGGAATGGGGACGATGGCTTGCAGAAAAGCCTGAACGTATCGACCAGCCAATTCCACTATTGCTGCCTGAAGAAAAAGCTCTGCTGGAACAATGGGAGCTAGGAAAAGAGATCCCTCGTCCGAAGAAACGCTGCTTCGAAATATTTGAAGCAATAGCCGACAACCATCCACACCGGACGGCCATTGTCAGCAAAGAGAGGCTTGAGAGCTTTAAAGAGATCGATGAACGTTCGAATGGGATTGCTCATAGTCTCATACAGGCGGGTGTCATAAGGGGAACTACGGTTGCCGTGCTCACTTCCGGCCCGGCTGATATCCTTGAAACCGTATTGGGAATATGGAAAGCGGGTGCAGTCTATCTGCCGCTTCCCGGTGACTATCCTGCAACCCGTCTCTCCATAATGGCAAAAGATGCCGGCGCAGAATTTCTTACACTGCTTGACGGTCTTACCATACCTCAACTTCTGGCCGATTCTGTTAAGTCTATTATCCATCCCAAGGAGTGCAAGCCATCCGGCAAGCGCCCTTGCATTGATGGCTCAACGGATGATATTGCCTATATCATTTTCACATCAGGAACAACCGGCATCCCTAAGGGGGTTCCAGTAACTCACGCCGCATATATCAACGCCGTTCTCGGAGTGGCTGAGAGAGTTGTTTTTAAGCCCGAAGATAGGATGTCATTAGTGTCCAGCATAGGCTTTGATGCCTCCCTTTGGGAACTCGGACACTGCTTGCTGAATGGAATCACCCTTGTACCTGTATCGCCGCTCATGCGTGAAGACCCCTGGATGCTGAAGCATTACTACGAGGAATTCGGCGTAACAATAGCCTTCCATACTCCCTCATACCTTCGAGTCAGCGAACAGGTGAAGTTTGAGGGATTGCGCATTTTGCTCACTGGCGGTGAAGCCCCAAATCACAACGACTTGAAATATCATGCCGACCGCAGTGAGTTCTGGAACTTTTACGGACCGACAGAAGCCGCCATTGTTGTTTCAGGAGGACGTGTTGAAATCGATCATGATCAGGATGCTCCCATAACGGTAGGACGACCTCTGCCGAATGTGCGTATTTCGATTAGGCGTAGTGATGGTTCTCAGGTGCCTCCGGGTGTCGAAGGAGAACTCTGGCTTGGTGGTGTTGGGATTTCGCAAGGATATGTGAATCGAGCAGATCTTAGTGCAGAGTGCTTTGTATCGACACCAGATGGCAGTTTCTATCGATCTGGTGACTTTGGACGATGGACCGCGGACGGGCAAATAGAAGTTTATGGCCGTATGGATCATCAGATAAAGCTGAATGGTCAACGTGTTGAACTTGGTGAAATTGAGCAGACATTGTGCACTCATCCGGCAATTCTCAATGCGGTAGTCGTTGTTGAGGAACTTGAAAAAGGCGTAAAGGTCCTCAAGGCGTTTATTCAGCCAAAAGCGGAAGAGCTGCCTGGAGAAGCTTCGGTTCTGGCATTTCTTGCTGAACGCCTTTCGGCATACATGATTCCCGCCAGCATTATATCGCTCGCAACAATTCCCCTCACACCCTCAGGAAAAGTAGATCGGGATGCGATTCTCACAATTGCCGGAAAGCAGGATAACACCGTTGTTCGTGAGATGCCTCAAGGCCCGTTTGAGCAGAACATCGCAGGTATCTGGAGTGATGTGCTCGGTCAACCTGTTGCCCGCCATGACAACTTCTTTGCGCTCGGGGGAAACAGCCTGCTTGCTGTAACACTGGCACACCGTATCACTGAAAGTCTCAATCGAAAAGTTTCAGCTCGCGCTCTTTTTGCTGCTCCGATATTATCTGCTTTTGTCGAACATATAGAGTCCCTCCCTGTTTTTCAGGAGCCAGAGATCACGGCTCTAACTGATCTGGCATCTGAAGGAGAAAAAGAGTTCTGGACTGCCGAATCTGCAGGATTGGATACTCGTACGTTCACCATTCCTGTTTGCTTTCTCGTTAACGGGGAGTTCTCGCCAGATCGCTGGCAGAGCGCATGGTCAACCCTTATGGAACGACATGAGGGATTGCGAACTTATTTTGAGGATGACGGAAGCGGGGAGTTGAAGCGCCGTGTTGCAAAAGAAATCGACGGCAGACTTGAATTTGCTGCAGTTGAGACTACGCCCGCTGCACTGGCTCACATCAGGCAACGTCAGCTCACCTCTCTCTCCATGAGTGTGGCTCCGCTCTGGCGCGCGGGTCTCGTTGAGGCTTGTGATGAAGATAAGCGATTTTTCTGGCTTGCTCTTCACCACTCTGTTGGAGATGGGCAATCTATCAGTACGCTCAGCGATGAGTTGGCAAACGTGCTGACAGGCGGTGTTCTATCCTCTCCCGGTGGCAGTGGAATGGTGTTTGCATCCCGTGAACAAACATACTTCGCATCAATAGATGCGAACAACGACCTCTTATATTGGAAAAGCGCTTTACAGGCAATACCTGTTGCTGCGTTTGAGGAGTGGCCTCTTGATATCGGGCGTTCTTCGAAAATTCCTTCAGGGAATCATCGGCTTGAGCTCCTCCTTGACTCCCGGACAAGTGAAGGCTTGAGAGCTATCGCCCGCAGCCATAAAACAACACTTCACGCGTTAATACTTTCCCTTCTTGCGCTGGAAGTGAGACGCCGTACGCGGCGTTCCGATATAGTCATCGGCACAACTGCATCTGTCAGAGAATCAGCATCAGACTCAAAAATAATCGGTTATGGCGTAAACATGCTTCCCCTGCATCTTAGACCGGGCGCAGGGCAATGTTTTGGCGACCTTTTGCGTGAGACACAGCATACGCTCTCTGAAGCATTGCAGCATGTCCGGTTACCGTTTTCCCATATCTACCGGGCATTCTGGAATGATCATCCGGAAATACGGAACCCTCAGCGCTATCCACTGTTTGACATTGCTGTCACTGAAAACCCCGGTTCAACGGAAGATGAGCTGTCGCGTCGTTTCACGAGAGCGATGACGGCAACAGAATCTATCAGCTACGAACGCACTGATGCCTCTCCAGGGCAGGATATGGTGCTGATGCATGAAAATTTGCATGGGGGCGAACTCCTTCTGCAATGGCATGTCAACGCAGCAATATACACTGAGGAGACCGCTCGAATATGGCTCTATGCTCTGAGGGGATGGGCTCGCTGGTTTGCTGAAGATGCTCTCCGTTCTGCTCAACCCCTGCCTCAGCTCCTGCCGGACGAAGAAAAACTGCTTTTCAATTGGGGGCATGGCGAAACCGTTGAGCGACCGCGATTACGCTTTCACGAACTGTTTGAAATGATAGCTGACAGGTCCGCTCAGGCCGACTCCCCTGCTGTCATCACGTGTAATAGCACACTCTCTTACCGCGATCTTGACAGGGAAGCAAATATCATCGCTCATGCTCTTTTGCTTAAAGGTGTCAAACGCAGAAGCATAGTTGCTGTCCTTACCGGAAGATCGCCCAATCTTCCGGCCGCCGTCCTCGGTATCTGGAAAACGGGAGGAATCTTCTTGCCGCTTTCTTCAGACCTTCCGGAGGAACGCAGTGCCTTTATGGCTCTCGATGCCGGAGCTTCTTTTCTGATAGCTCTTGATGGGGTTCCTCTGCCGGAGCTGCTTGCAGATGGGCTACCCGAAGCATTGCGTCCAGAAAAGTTAGGCGAGTCGTTCAGAGAGCAGCACGGTACAAGAGCAATCAGTATTGGGGAACCAGACGATACCGCTTACATCCTTTATACTTCAGGCTCGACAGGGAAACCAAAAGGGACGCTGATCAGTCACAGGAGCTATGTGAACATGGTCCTCGGTGCTGCAGGAATATTAGGACTTTCCGCTCGGGACCGCTATCTGATGTTCGCATCTCCGTCGTTTGATGTTTCGCTGTCCGACTTAGGTGTACCACTTTCCTGCGGTGCTGCGATTTGTCAGGCACCCAATGAGATCATTGAGTCACCAAACCGTTTTTATCACTTTCTGAGGGAGGGTTCGGTTACCGTTGCCGATATTACGCCGACCTACCTTGCGCTTTTTGAAGAAATAGAACTTCCCTCATCCCTGCGAATTCTTGTTACCGGCGGCGAACCGCCAGTGCCGGCTGATGTGCAAAGATATGCCCGAAAGCTGAGCTATTTCAATGCCTACGGCCCAACAGAGAATACCATAACAAGCACTATGGGAGTTCTGGATGGAGAAGAGCGAGGTTTTGTGTCGGCAGGTAAACCGTTACCGAATACCAGTGTTTATATCTGTGACGATCATGGAGATCTTCTTCCGCCAGGTTTAACCGGAGAGCTATGGCTTGGCGGTATGGGTATCAGTCAGGGTTATCTTAACCGGGCGGAATTGACACAGGCCAGTTTTACAGAGAGGCCCTGGGGGCATTGCTACAGGACGGGCGATCTTGGGCGCTGGCACACTGATGGGACAATTGAGATTATAGGTCGTATTGATGATCAGGTGAAAATAAACGGTATCCGGATTGAACTTGGAGAAATCGAGTATGCGGTGGCGAAGCTCCCTGCAGTATCGCAAGCAGTGGCGTTACTTGTTGAGCAGCCGGGAGTACAAAAAAGTTTATGGGCATTTGTGCGTCTGAAAACAGGAGCGCAACTCCCTGATACAGCCGGGTGGCAAGAGCAACTGAGGGAGCATCTGCCTTCCCACATGATTCCATCCGGTGTGATTCCGGTACCATCAATTCCTTTGGCTGTTTCGGGCAAAGTTGACCGTTCAGCACTTCTTGCCTTTCTGGAACATTGTCCCGTACAATCAGGGATGACTCCTCCTCAAAATGAACTTGAGCTTTGCATTGCCGAGGTATGGGCTGCAGTACTCGGGAAAACAACAATTCACAGAAAGGACAATTTTTTTGCTCTTGGAGGCCATAGCCTGCTTGCTATTGCGGTTGCTCATCAGCTCGAAAAAGCCCTTGGCTGCGAGGTTCCTGCCCGTGAGCTTTTCGCTGAGCCGACGCTTGCCGGTTTTGCCGAACGAGTTCGGATTGCCCATCTGTCCGAAACAGGCCTTAACCTATCTACAGATCTGGCCACCGAGGGAGAACGAGAGTTCTGGACCGCTGAACAGGCAGGGCTCGATACGATCGGTTTCAATATTCCATTGAAGCTTTTTGTGCATGGAAATACGCTCCCTCCAGAACAATGGCAAACGCTGTGGAATGAGCTGATCAATCGACACGAAGCCCTTCGGACAAGTTTCACGGAAGACGAACCAGGTGTTCTGAGGCGAGTTGTGAGCAAACAACTCAACAAAACCCTGGAACTGCAGCTTTTCTCATCAAACAGTGAAGCAGACAGGTATATCGGCACGCAAGTGAGTGAACCCTTTTCGATGAGTACTCCGGGCCTCTGGCGTGCAGGACTGGCTGAGGTCGAAGGAGGTCAACCGATCTTCTGGTTTGTGATGCATCATGCTGTGGGTGACGGCCTTTCACTCGGCATACTTGTCGACGAACTCTCCGCTTTAATCAGAGGGAAAACACTCGCTCCGCCCGCAATCGGATTTGATTATTCTGCAGGTAAAGAAGCTGCATATCTTGAGAGTAAGCGAGCAGAGAGTGACTCGGCATACTGGCAAGGCGTCGTCGCCGACCTTGTAAAGAGAACTCCTGATGCCCTCGATGAATGGCCTCTTGACAAACCCAGAGCAAATGCGCGTTCAGCCACATCCTGCCCCGGCAGCCATTGTTTTCGAACGCGTCTCGACCATGCAACAGCACAAGCGCTGCGTGGATTAGCACAGCGAAACAATGCGACGCTCCATGCGCTCATGCTCACCGTGCTCGGTCTTGAAGTGCGGCGCCGAACCAGACGTTCAGGATTTCTGCTTGGCACAGCGGCCTCAACCCGCCAGTCGGCAGCCGAAGCTAAAACCATAGGTTACTTTATCAACATGCTTCCTCTTGCATGCCCAGGTGCCGAATCAGACTTGTTCGAGAAATCGGTTCAAGCCATGCAGCAGAATCTTGCGGAAGCACTTCAACACTCGCTCTACCCTTTTGCCCGCATTTACGGTGATTTCCGACAGCGAGTCACGCATGTGACAACTCCAAGGCGTTATCCGCTTTTTGACATTGCTGCCACCGAAAACCCTGCCATACATACAAGTTCAGAAACAGGGTTTTATTTTTCCAGCACAGCTCTTCCTGAGCCTGGAGAGGTAAGCTATGAACTGCGACGCAATGCACCGGCACAGGATCTTGTACTGGTGCACGAAGGAGTGGATGAGGGTGGCATTGTGCTGACATGGTATGCCAATGCCGCCATTTATACAGAGGATACCGCTCATACCTGGTTTGATTCTCTTGTAGGCTGGATGCGTTTTCTGGGAGGAACCTCTTACCAAAACGAGATGCAGCTCCCTCGTCTTCTGCCTGAAGAAGAAGAAGAGCTCGAACTATGGCAGAAGGGCCCACTCCGCTCCTGTGAAGCAGCATCATTTCCTGAACTGTTTCGACAGATATCCAAATTGCATCCTGATCGTCCGGCAATAGTAACTGATGCAGGAGTTCAAAGCTACGAAACCGTAAACCTTAGAGCCGACGCTTTGGCCAATGCTCTGCTCAATCTGCGTGTAAAGCGAGGAGAAGCGGTAGGAGTATATACGGAGCGCTCCGCTGCCCTGCCTGAAACTGTCCTCGCAATCTGGAAAGCAGGGGCATGCTACCTTCCACTGACGGCAGATCTCCCGGCAGAACGACTTGCCTTTATGGCCAAAGATGCAGATCTGCGCATAATCATTGCGCTCGACAATCTCTCTTTGCCTCCTGAACTCACCGGCGAACGCTTTATAACCTTAAGACCTGAAGATTTTCTTTGTGATGCAGCTGATGCAGCGGAAATAAACCTGACAATTACACCTGACGATACGGCCTATATCCTCTATACATCCGGATCAACCGGTCTTCCAAAGGGAGTTCTCCTGCTTCATAAAGGCCTGCTTAATCTCGGCCTTGGAGCATCTGAAATCCTTGGGATTACGAGTGACGACAGTTTTCTGTTGAGCTCTTCACCATCATTCGATCTATGGATAAGTGATCTGGCTGCAGCATGGTCATCCGGTGCTGCATTGGTGCCAATAAGGCGGGAAGAGATGAACGATATTGCCGGCATGCTTTCTTTGCTCAAGAGGTTCGACGTCACGGTGGCCACAATGTCACCATCCTATCTGCGTTTGTTCCAACACTCAGAATTTCCCGGGTTACGCGTTATTATGACGGTCGGCGAGGCTCCTATAGCTGAGGATTCGCGCTTCTACGCATCAAAACTTGAATACTATAACGGATACGGTCCAACAGAAAATACAGCAGCATCTGCAATAGGTCGTATTTTTCCACATGCAAAGCATATCTCAGTTGGAACTCCCGTTTCCAATATGGTAATTCACATCGTCGCAGAATCCGGTAAAATCCTGCCACCCGGTGCAACAGGAGAAGTGTGGGTTGCCGGACCAGGGCTTGCTGCCGGCTATCTCAACAGGCCTGATCTCACTGCGGATGTTTTTGTAGATTTTAATGGCATTCGTTGCTACCGGACTGGCGATCTTGGCCGCTGGCTCCGGTCAGGTGAGTTGGAAATTCTCGGGCGTAGAGATTCCCAGGTCAAATTGCGAGGTCAGCGCGTTGAACTTGGCGAAATAGAATATCGTCTTGCAAGCTATCCGGGTGTCAAACAGTCTGTCGTTATCGTTGAAACACGTCCAGACCACACTCAGGCGCTCCGCTCATTTGTAACCATTGATGCTGAGACAGCAACGCCAACCCATACAGAGTGGGTACGCCATCTATCAGAAACACTTCCTTCTTTCATGATCCCGCAGTCCATCAACCGGATATCTTCCATACCCCTCAATGCCGCCGGCAAAGTTGATAGGCAGGAGCTGCTCAACTCTATTGAAACAATTCCGTCTTCCTCCCTTGCAGATGTCATCGATAAAAACAGCTATTCGCAGCAAACCGTGCCACAAAGCGCTACAGAAAAGAGAATAGCCGAAATCTGGCAGCAGCAGCTCCATCATGAACTCGTAGCCCGTGAGGATAATTTTTTTGAAATCGGGGGCGACAGTCTCCGCGCAATTGCTGTGATAAGCCGACTCCGTCGTGAATTCCAGTGTCATGTAAACAACCTATACGAGCATCCTGTTCTTTCAGACTTTGCCCTTTGCTGCCGACCTCGTCCTGACCACTTGCGCACGATTATTGGAAATCTCCATACAGAGTACCTTCATGATCTTGAAATTCAGGCGTCAGTGGAGAATGATCGCAAAGAAGCGTTGCGTTCTCAACGCATCATCTATGAAAAGCGTCTTCACACTGATCTTGAGCGTGAACTCATCTCTCGCCACTCCTACCACCATGTCCTGCTGACCGGGGCTGCCGGTTATCTTGGAAGCTACCTTTTGCGTGAACTTCTTGCCGACCAGAGAACCACCGTAACTGCTCTGGTTCGCAGCAGCGACAATCAATCGGCACGCTCAAAGCTCGGCCATGTATTGTCAGGATACTTTGGGGCCGAGGCAGGCACACTCTTAGGCGATAACTCACGCCTGAATGTTTTGGCCGGTGACCTCCGAGATCCGGAACTTCTTCTTTCCCACTACGATTATAGCGAGCTCTCTGTTACAGTGGATGCCATTTATCACTGTGCTGCCAATGTAAATCATATAGGCCTCTACCGTGATTTCCTTGCTGACAACGTCGATGCTACACGCAACCTTATAACACTGGCAGCACGTCGCAAGCCTGCGCCTTCTGACATTCACTTTGTCTCCACCATGTCGGTATGCGGCACTGCATTGCAAAACGAATTCAGACTCTTTACCGAGTATGACTTTGTTCCTGTATCACAGGACGGCAACTACTACATCCGCACCAAACAGGAGGCCGAACGTCTGGTGATCGCTTCACGTGGGGAGTTGGCAAACGCCAGCATACACCGGGTTGGAAATATTTCTTTTGCCACCGACAGCGCCATATTACAGCACAACATCTCCGATAACGCGTTTTTCCGGCAACTGTTAGCCTTTATGCGTCTTGGAGTTGTCCCTCTTGAGCTTAAAGCATCGCTCAGCCATGTCGATGTTGTTGCCCGTTCAATCATTGCGCTTGCTGACAGAAAAAACTTAACAAATGAGATACACCATATAGAGAGTTCACGCCGAGACCGGCTTGCCGACATTATTCTTGCTGTGGAGGGAATGGAAAAGATTGTCCACACCTGCGATTTCGGTGAGTTCCTTCAAAGACTTCAGGATGCGATTGATGAGCCGGAAATGGAATCGGCACTTGCAGAAAGTGTTGAAAATTACAACCTTCAATCTGATTCATCTATCCTGAGTAAAACACATGGAGTGGTCGTGACCTCAGACCGGACACAGTTGCTGCTTGAAAAGCTTGGGATAACCTGGCCTGAAATCCCCTCAGCTGGACAACACGCCCTTTTGAGCGCAGCAATGAAAGCCCTGACAGAAGATGAACATCGCCGATAAGGAGTCAACAACAATTGAGCTTGATGAAAGACAACGTATGAAAACATTGCATGAACAGTACGAATCAGAAGAGGCTGCTGAATATCTTCCAATCCAGCAGTGGTTTATAAGGAAAGAGCTTAAGGATAGAAATCACTTTAACCACTCATTCCTGATTCATGTTGGTGAAACAATAGATAAGAAGAGGCTTCAGAGAGCGCTGGAGAAGCTGAACAGTCTGCATGACTCACTGAGGGCGATTTACCATGGAGGAAAGCAATATTTAAGGAAAGAGAGCCGGATAGCTCTAATAAAAGAATTGAATATCAAGGGTAAAAACGAAGAGGAGATATTCAAAGAGCTTACAAGTTGGCAAAACGGATTTGACATTGAGAAAGGGTATGTCTGGCAAAGTGGTATTTTAAGAGGGTATGAAGATGGCAGTGAACGCATATTTCTGGCTTTTCATCATATCATATTCGATGCGGCAAGCTGGTCGATAATACGCGAAGACCTGAAAGCACTCTATGAAGGCAAGGAAGTAGAAAAAAAAGGAAGCAGTTACCGACAATGGGTGGATGCAGTAAGAGAGTACGGCAAAAGTGCTGCCATGGAAGAGAGAGCGTATTGGGGCGCGGTGCAAAAAGAGGATGACAACTATAAGGTGGATTGGAATAATTTCACGGAACAAGATGACAGCGAGTTACGATCTACAAGAGTAGATATTTCATCAGAGGCAGTCAAGAGGTTGAACTTGATAAACAATGATGATAATAAGGTCGATATCAATGATGTACTGCTCGGCGCTCTTGGTTATTCGCTTTATGAGGTAACCGGAAAAAAGAAAAACTGGATAACACTGGAAAAACAGGGACGTGAAGCAATAGATGACCATCTTGACATAAGCCGTACCGTTGGATGGTTCACAACACTCTACCCGGTGTATCTCAGCATCGGAAAAGATATCGAAGAGACCATAGTCATCAATAAGGAGTCGATAACAAAAGTCCCGCATAATGGAATAGGATACGGAGCTCTATACGGTTACGACAACATGCCGAAGATTCTCTTTAATTATATTGAGAGTATTGCTGGAACAGAAGAGCTTCTTTGGCAGATACGCATGGGAGAGGCAGCCGGCGAAAGCATGTGTCCGGATAACAGGTTCGGGAATATAGTCGATATCAACGGAATGCAGAGAGATGGGAAAATAGGGTTCTGGATTGACAGCTGCCTGAAAGAAGATAACCACGAACTGCTGTGTAAAGCTTTTAAGAGAAATATTGAGGCAATAACTCTGTATCTTCACCC
This sequence comes from uncultured Chlorobiaceae bacterium, assembly GCA_903908555.1. Lineage (GTDB taxonomy): Bacteria > Bacteroidota > Chlorobiia > Chlorobiales > Chlorobiaceae > Chlorobium. Next base: position 21,427 of record CAIVSG010000122.1, read on the forward strand.
ATAATGGAGAAACATAAGGAAATGCAACGGTCAGTTTCTTTTATGACAAGGAGAATCAAGTGAATCTACTTCGCCTGCTGCAATTAATAGAAAAAAAATCCTTTAACCGTCTTATACTCGGTGCCTCAGTATCTGCATTGAGTACCACAGGTATTCTCGCACTCGTTACCTATGCAGCGCAGAAAATTGACTTCACAAAAGAAAAATTTGTTGATCTCCCCATTGCCGGACTGTTTGTTGTATGCGTCATAATCTACATCATATCTGACAGTCAGATGATAGCCCGGTTTGCAGCAGATATTGAACAGGCGATTGATTATTTGCGGATGCAGCTTATCAATCGTCTTCGTCATGCTGATCTCTGGAAACTTGAAAACTTTGGACAAAGCAGGCTGTTCGGAAGTATCACCCAAAGCTGCAAGATCATTTCATCGAACTCTCATTATCTGGCCATGGCATCACGATCAGTTATACTGACCGTGACCATTCTCCTCTATATCGCAACAGTTTCACTTTTTACCTTTTTCCTTCTGACGTTTTTACTGATTGCGGCTGCAGCGGTCTATTACAGATTAGGTTTATCTGTAGAGAAATGTCAGGCGGATCTGGCCTCTGACGAGTCAAAACTTTTTGAATGCGTCTCAGACCTTCTGGACGGATTCAAAGAGCAACGCCTCTCCAGCGCTCATAGTCGAGCCCTTGGTGATGATTTTGGCAAATTGTCGACACACACTGTTACAACTCGAAGTGAACTGCACCGGCAAAGCTGGAGCCAGTTCGTATTCGGTGAAACTATGGTTCACGTTATGCTTGGACTAGTTGTTTTTATTGTACCGATATACTCCCCTGCCGTCACAAAAGAGTTGGTAAAAATATCAGCAGCAATCCTCTTTATGATCGCGCCTATTTTTGGACTGATGCAGTCTTTGACAGTGTTAAGAGCTGCTAAAGCTGCTGCAAATAGCATGATGGAGCTCGAAGAAGAGCTTAAAGCACTTGAAGAACAAGCCAGTGATTCGGAACATGATACAATCCCCGAAAATTTTTCTGTGATCAGAATGGCTAATATTGAGTTTTCGTTTCCGTCGCAATCCGGAGAGAGCTCTTTTACTATGGGGCCGCTGAATGTAGAGATCAAAAGAGGTGAAATTATATTTGTAACCGGTGGCAATGGTTCAGGAAAATCAACCTTCATTAAACTTTTGACTGGTCTCTATCATCCTGTTCGCGGTATACTGAAAATTGACAACAGGGTGATCTCGTTCGACATGCTTTCAAATTATCGAGCTTTAATAGCACCCGTCTTTTCAGACTTTCACCTTTTTTCACAACTCTATGGTATCGAAAAAATCGACAAGCTGGCAGCTGAAGATCTTTTGAACTGGATGGAGATGGAGCATATCTCAGGAATCAAAGGAAACAGATTCACACGAACCAATCTTTCCACCGGACAACGCAAACGCCTTGCTCTTGTGGCTGCGCTGCTTGAAGCAAAACCGATCCTTGTTCTTGACGAATGGGCTGCAGATCAGGATTCAATCTTCCGGAAAAAATTTTATCACGAATTGTTACCGGAACTACAACGTCGAGGTCTCACAATTATCGCCGTGACTCATGATGACCGCTATTTTGATGCCGCCGATCGCATACTCCACCTTGAGGAAGGCCGGATAACTGAGTTACTGACAAACAACAGGGAGGGTCTATGAGAATATTCAAAACCGTAGTGCGTGAAATTCCTGAAAATCTTACATCTGTTTTATTCATCAATTCCTTGTCAGCGATTGCAGCGACTTCAATCGTTGGAGTTGTTTCCGCGGCCACAAAAGAGGCTGCGAACGGCAAAATCAGCGGCCGCCTCCTCCTGATGTTTGCGATCAGCGCACTACTGTTTCATTTTACGCAAATCCATATACTGGTAACCTCATCAATTGACAGTGAGCGACTGATTCATAAGCTGCGGGTTCGTCTTTTCAACCTTGTTCGCAAAACTGACCTTGTAACGATTGACCGGATTGGTCGCGCCAACCTTCAAGGCGTGCTTACGCAGGATACGCAAATCCTTGCAGAAGTGCTGCCGATGCTGGTGATTGGTTTTCAGCATGCTATAATACTGGTCTTTCTTGCCATCTATCTTGCCTGGCTATCACCGTTTGCTTGTATACTTGCATTCGGGCTTGCGGGGCTTACGGTTTCAGTACGCTTCAAGCGCGTCCATTCATTGAGAACATTAATGCAATCGTCGGCAACAGCAGAAGGAAGTGTTTTTGATGGTCTCACGGAACTCCTGAATGGATTTAAGGAAGTCAGGATGAATGGACCACGAGCAGACGGGGTAATCAAGACTCTTCGTGAAGCTTCTCATATGTCAAGGAAAAAAAACTCATTGCTTAAAGCTCAATGGGGCCGAAATTATGCCATCATTGAAGCCATGCTCTATTCTTTAGCCGGATTGATCGTGTTTGTTGTCCCCTTGTTCGTTCCTGGTTTTTATGCAGTGGCTCTGCCTGCAACTATTGCCGTTCTATTTATAGCCGGACCAGTGAGTACCGTATCCTTTGTAACTCCGATGTTAACACAAGCTGAGTTGGCACTCGAAAACATCGAGACCATGGAGCACAATCTTAGTGCTGCCGCAGAAGCCGCTGCTTGTGAAGAGATTGGCCAGCTTGACAACGATCCTTTATCGATTGCGCTGGATGATGTAACACTCTCATACCATGATGCGTCAGGTTCCCCGTTATTCTCTGTCGGACCACTAAACGCAGAGTTTAATGTCGGCCGTATCACCTTTATTACCGGTGGAAACGGATCAGGCAAATCAACACTTTTGCGCCTGCTTACAGGCCTTATCCCACTTGATAGCGGTTTTATTGTTGCCAATGACAAACCTGTAACAACTGAGCAGATGCAGGACTACAGGAACAGAATTTCCGCAATTTTCTCTGATTTTCATCTTTCACGACGACTCTACGCTGTAACAGACCTGGACCCGGTAAAAATAAGCTCCCTCTTGGAACGCCTGGAAATGCAAGAAAAGGTTACTGTTCGCGATGGCTCCTTCAGCACGATAGATCTCTCAACAGGACAACGCAAACGCCTGGCACTTATTGTTGCGGAGCTTGAAGACAAAGAGGTCTTTGTTCTTGACGAATGGGCTGCAGACCAGGACCCTCACTTCCGTCGCATCTTTTACGAAGAGCTTCTACCTGACCTCAAGGCTCGAGGCAAAATTATCATCTGCGTAACTCATGACGAACGATGGTTCCACATCGCGGATCGGGTTTATAAAATGAATGAAGGAAGGATCGAAGAACAGCAGTAATAGTGTCAACTTAACGATTAAATGTTGACAATCTGCGATTGATTTCCTCCGCGATAAAATTCACGTGGGGCAATGATAGCATCGACGAGTGATCACCTGGTGAAAGCAGAATATCCAGACCTCCGATAGCCAGCGGAGACCATGCCTGCTCGGGGTTTTCCGCCAGTAATTCTCTTTGTTCTTCTGCCTTGAAGAATAGAATTCGTGTATCGTGCGGCTCGGGGTTCCAGTTCTGCATATTGGCAATGTTCTGACTAAAGACACGAAGAAGGCTTTTTACATCTCTTACCGAAGCTTGAGGCATCATTTTTTTGCGTATCTCATCCAACAGGAGCGCCACTCTTTCTTCGTGGTTCAGTTTCTGCATTCGAGCAAGATCAGAGGCATAATCCCCGTCTGGCATGTCAAGCGAGAACATCCATGCGCAAATTTCAGCCTCTGTATCTATCCGATCAGGCATATGTCCTGGTCCGGGAGAATCAAAAAGTGTGACCAGATGTGCCTGGTGACCTGACATCTGATAAAGCCGGTCAAGTTCGTAGCAGACAAGCCCTCCGTAAGAGCTGCCGGCAAGCATGACAGGTTTATCAATTCCGGCTTTCAAAAGGCATGCATAATAGTGTTGAGCCTGACGGCGAATCCCTTCGATGGGAGGAGAATCGTCCCATAACCCTGGAGCTTGCAGTCCGTAAACGGGATGGTTGGTAGCCAGTGCTTTCAGAAGGTCAACGTAGATGAAAATACCTCCGCCTACAGCATGAACAAGCACTATAGGTGGCAGTCGGTCATCGCCTTTGGCAAGAAGTACCAGGCAGAAGTCGCTCATACCATCAGCAGTTGTTTGCCCACCACCTGCATCAAGAAGCGTGGCTATTTTTGCCGGCGTCCTCTCCTGCATAATCTGTCGTGGAGTCAAAGGAGTACCGAAAGCATCCCTGATGTTTGAGGCAAGTCGTACTGCCATGAGCGAATTTCCGCCGCAAAGAAAAAAATCTCTATGACGCCCCAATGAAACCGGACCAAGAAGTTTTTGCATGATGGCAATGATGCGCGCTTCTGTTGGCGTAAGGTTCGAAAGAACAGCCGGTTGATCATCATCACTCTCTTCGCCTTCTTCAGAAAATGATGAGGTCGTTAATGATGGTGCATTCAGCCAATAACGCCTACGCTGAAAAGCATAACCGGGCAGAGGAATCCGCTCTCCTCTGGAACCCTGCAAAGCAAAGAGCTTTTCCAGATCGATAGGCAAACCAGCCGACCACAACGTTCCTGCACTTTCGAGTATTCGCCTCCACTCAGCATCGGGATCGGCATTACCATCAAAGCTTGACACAATAGCCCGGTTGTCCAGTCTGCGTGCATCTCGCAAGGCAATACCTCCTAAGGTGTGCGATGGACCACACTCGAGAAAAGCAAGTCCGTGACGTTCCCAGAGCCTGCCGAGTCCATCTGCAAATCGCACGCATTGCCGCAGATGCTCCGTCCAATAATCAGGACTTTGCAATTGAAGGGGCTCCAGATAACGACCCGTTATGTTTGAAACAATTGCGATGCCTGGAGTCGGCGGACGACGAGGTACGGAGGCAATCGCTTCACGAAAGGGCTCAAGAGCCGGTTGCATGAGCGAAGAGTGGGCTGCCAGATTTACACGCAGAAGCTTGCACTGAATCTGCTCCTTTTTCAGCTGTTTTTCAAATAGTGCTATATCTTCCGCTGGGCCGGCTACAACAATCTGGTCAAACGCATTGACCGTAGCAATATCCAGACATCCTGGCAGTTGCGTGGCAACCTCCGCCTCAGTCAGGCTCACAGCAAGCATTGCCCCTTTCCGTTGAGCCTCCATGAGTCCTCCGCGCAGAGCGACAAGGTAGAGCGCATCCGAGAGGTTGAAAACTCCTGCAATGCAGGCTGCTACCCATTCTCCAAGGCTGTGGCCGATAAGCACTGAAGGCGAAAGGCCAAGATCCATCCAGAATTGCGCCAGTGCGTATTCAAGTGCAAAAATAGCGGGCTGACCTATCCGGTGATGATCAAGTTGGGCAGCTGCGCTCTCATCTTCCGGGGAAGCAAGAAGCAAGCTGCGGATATCTAGCCCGAGGATAGGTTGAAGTATATCGGCACACTGATCAATACAGGCTTTGAACTTTGGCGCACGACGGTAGAGAGCGAGGCCTATTCCGGGTTTCTGTGCTCCCATGCCAGGGAACATAAACGCAACACTTTTTGCACGATCCACGGTCAGGAGAGGCTCAGAAAGCAGCTCTCCGGCTTCTGAGGAAGTTGAGTTACAGAGCGCTCCCCTGCTTTCCCAGTGACGCCGTCCAAAGGCCAGGGTGTGCGCTACGTTCCCGATACTTGCATCCCCATGCCGCTTAAACCAGTCTGAGAACAGCGCGGCATTAGCCTGAAGTGCCTTTTCGTTCTTTCCTGAAAACAAGAGCAAACGCAGTGTGCCGGGGGTAACGGCAGGGGCACTCATGCGAACAGGAGGCTCTTCAAGCACAGCGTGTGCGTTCGTACCCCCGATACCGAAGGAGCTCACTGCTGCACGCAGCGGCGTACCATCCCCTTTCCATGCACAGGTCTGTGCGGAGACCTGAAAACCGTTGTTGACAGGCCATTGTATCTGCGGATTGGGATTCTTGAAATGGAGCGTTGGTACAAGAGTGCGGCGATAAAGACAGAGTGCGGTTTTGATTAATCCGGCAGCACCGGCAGCCGCATCAAGATGACCGACATTGGTCTTAACCGACCCAAGGAACATTGGCAGCATTCTCTTGCCATCAGCTGCATAATTTTCCACAAGTGCCGCCACCTCAATTGAGTCACCAAGCTGCGTAGCAGTACCATGGGCTTCCGTATAGAGTACGGTTTGCGATTCAACTCCTGCTCGTTGAAGAGCGTCGCGAATCACAAGGGACTGGCCGCTGATGCTTGGTGCTGTATAGCCAATCTTGCTTGAACCGTCATTATTTACTGCAATCCCCTTGATAACTGCATAGATATGATCACGGTCAGCAACTGCCTTTTGCAAGGGTTTCAAGAGAACCAGTGCTACACCGTTGCCGCCGACCATACCTGTTGCTTCGGAGTCAAATGCACGGCATTTGCCATCTTTTGACAGAATACCTTCAACCTCGTATCGATATCCGTCGATCTGTCGTGAACGCACGCAGGCACCGCCTGCCAGTGCCAACTCGCACTGACCATCCCGAATTGCTGTCACTGCCTGATGTATGGCAACCAGAGAGGTCGAACAGGCGGTATTGATACTGATACTCGGGCCGCGAAGTCCAAGTTTGTAGGATAGACGAGTGGCCGAAAAATCTTTGTCGTTAGAGATCATGACGGCAAAACCACCGAGGGCTTCCACGACGTCGCTATGCGGTAAAACGTTCTCAAAAAGGTAGGCATTCATACTGGAACCGACGAAAACGCCAACTCGCGAATCAATACGTTCAGGGACAAGCCCTGCATCTTCGAAGGTGTGCCAGGCTTCTTCAAGGAGGATACGCTGCTGAGGGTCCATGACTTCGGCCTCGCGCGCAGAGACGGCAAAAAAGTCGGCATCAAAACGATCAAAGTCCTGCAGGATACCGTTTGCAGGAACATAATCAGGGCTTTCAACCATTTCGGGTGGCACTCCTGCTGCCAGCAGTTCTTCAGGACTGAACGTGCTTATACAGTCGCATCCATTGCGCAGGTTTTGCCAGAACATTTCAACGTTTTCAGCCTTCGGGAAACGTCCTGCCATACCTATAATGGCAATTCCATCAGAAAATTGATGCTGAGAGAGCTTTTCTGGTGCATCCTGAGGTAACGTACCGTGGTCAAGAAACGCTGCCTGCTGTGCAATAGTTGGATAGCGAAGCAGATCAAGAATAGTGATTTCTCTTCCGGTCTCCTGCAATATCTGATCTTTAAGGCGTACAAGCATCATCGATTGCCCGCCGAGGTCGAAAAAGTTGTCTTTCACAGAGGAGACAGGATGCTCGAGAACATTTGCCCATGCCCGGGCCACATCAGCTTCCACTTCCACTGCGCTGCCCTTTTTCGGTATACTTTCTGCTCGAATGGTAATGGAAGAGCCGGGCTTAAAAAACGGTATTGACTTCAAGTCAATTTTACCACTGCTCTGGCGCGGCAGATTTTCAAGCATGACAACATGAGAGGGGATCATATATGCCGGCAGAAACGCGGAAACTGCCATGCGAACCTGTTGTGAACTTATTTCGGCTTCACCCTTTTCAACGTATGCTACAATATGGTCATCCTCAAGACGCACGGCAGAGTGTGTGATACATTGAACATTCAGCAGAGCATGTTCAATGTCGCCGGGCTCTATGCGGTGGCCTCGAAGTTTAATCTGGCCATCGATACGCCCCACAAACTCCAGTGTTCCTCCATGCAGAAGACGTACCTGGTCTCCTGTTCGATACCATAGGGTTTCGGGCTCACCCGGCAGTGTCACAAAACTGCAAGCCGTCGCTTCAGAGTTCCCGAAATATTCCAAGGCGATTCCCATGCCCGACACGTAAAGCTCGCCGACATTTCCTGGCAATATTTGCCGGCCGGCATTGTCAAGAACGGCGATGCGCGTGTTATCTATTACAGCTCCGATTGGAGGCAGGCCGGCGTCACCCACCCGTGGTTCGAGCCGACACCATGTTGTTACAACGCTGTACTCAGTAGGACCGTACATGTTAATCACGCTGAACGGGAGGCTTGGCGACGGATATAAGTGAAGTGTCTGCCCTCCGGTATACATAAGGCGAAGCGGAGTCATTACAGGCCATTCCAGAGAGAGAAGCTCTTCGGCCCATGGTGTCGGACTGAAGTGAACTGAAAGATGCTGCTCTATCAGCCAGTCACGCAGAAGGCGGGGATCAAGGCGAACCTTGTCGGGTACAAAAACGATGGTTGCGCCAACCAGCAACGAAGGCCATAGTTCATTAATACTGGCGTCGAAAGCAAGTGATGCAATTTCAGAAACACGATCAGCCTGTGAGAGGGATAAGTTACGGATAGTACATTGAACCAAGTTACACAGGCCGCGCCATGGAATATTCACAGCTTTGGGAATACCTGATGAACCGGATGTAAAGATCATGTAGACAGGATCCTCGTGACCTGTATGTATTGCATCCAGGAATGTCGGGCTTTCATTCCATGTAAGCGGTCCAATTTCAACTATCGCCAGAGCCAGCTGACCAGCTATTTCATTTCCGGCATAACAGATGACCGCATCGAGGCGCGCTTGAAGCGCCATCGTTTTCAGTCTATTCGCAGGGTGAGAAAGATCAAAAGGAACAAAGACGGCGCCTCGACGTGTCACACCGAGCATAGATGCTATATAATCTTCACATCGAGGAAACATCAATCCAACCCGATCACCCTTGCTTATGGAAAGTTCCGCCAGTTTTGCCGAGATGATTTCTGCCCGTCTCGCCAATTCCCGATAGGTAATACAAATACCCATATTTTCAATAGCCACCGCATCGGCTCTCTCTATAGCCACTTTTTCGAAACGAGCCCAAGGTGATTCATGTGGAAGGGGAAAAACGGGGCCGCTGCACCAGGCCTCTACCATTTCCCTCTCTTTTGACGCAATAAGAGGAAGGGATTTTAATGGAGCTTCAGGCGTATCGAGCATTGCTGTCAATATGGACTTGTATGCCTCCACCCAGCGCTCTACAGTTTCAGTACGGTAGAGTGTGCTGTTGAACTCAATCTGTCCTGCAAGGGCTCCATCCCTCTCATCGAAATAGAAGGTACAATCATATTTGGAGATCGCATGTTCACCCACAAGATCGAGCGCTTCCACGTCAAGATCGCCAAAAAAGAATCGGCTCTGCAGAGGGGGTAAAAAGTCGTATGCGACTTGAAAAAGAGGAGTTATACTCAGGTCTTTTTCAACAGCAATCGCCTGGACGAGGCGGTCAAAGGGAAGATTGCAATGCGAGAGCGCCTCGGTATTGGCACGTTTTACATCTGCAACAAGATCCGACAGCAGCATATCGGGAGAGACATTGAATCGAAGCGGCACAACATTGACAAACATACCGACAAGAGGCTCCAGATCACGGCGAATGCGGTTAGCCAGCGGCACACCGATAACCATGTCACTGTTTCCGGAATAATCAGCAAGAAGAATAGCCGTAGCAGCCAGGGTCAAATGGTTCAGTGATGCCCCCCACTGGCGTGCCCGGGCACGCAAACGGGTTGTTGTTACATCATCTATAACCAAAGGGATGGAGGAACCGGTAAAATTTTGTACGGGCGAACGGCTGAAGTCCGTAGGCATGGTGATGCAGGCAGGCACCCCTGCAAGTCGTTTTCGCCAAAAGTCAAGATCCTGGTCCATCGCCCCTGTTCGTTCAAGCTCCGCTTGCCATGCAATGTAATCCGTGTACTGCCACTTCAATGGCTTCAACAACAATGGACGACCGGCAAGATGCGCTTCATAACCTGCAGCAATCTCCTGTACAATGATCCCGATCGACCAACCATCAACCACTATATGGTGAAAGTTCATGAAAAGGATATGTTCTTCAGGCCCGGTTCGCAGCAGCGTAACTGTCATAAAAGGAGCCTGAGAAAGGTCGAAACAGTGTCGTGCAATCTCGTCGGCACATTCCTGTAAAAGCTGTCGGCGCGACTCTTCGTTACCGCCGGAAATTTCACGCTCAAGCCAAGGTGCAGGCATGTATCGAGTGATTTTCAGTCGCAGACTTTGACCATCATGCAAAAAGGAGGAGCGTAGAGATTGGTGACGGCGAACTAAATCGTTCATGGATTGTCGCAAAGCGCCTTTATCAAGCTTGCCTCTCATGCGCAGGGAGAGGGGAATATTGAAAACAAAGTTAGGCCCCTGCAACTGATTAAAAAACCACAGGTGTTTCTGGGCTGACGAAGGTTCAGTCAGCCATGTTTCAGGCTCCGGTTGCAGCCGCCCGGTTAAATGAGCAATGATTTCCTCTTTGTGTGTACTGATACGTTGGCGCAGTTCTGTGGTAAGGGCACCTTCGGGAGCCTTGTAACGCAACTTGCCGTTTTCTACACGCAACTCAATGTTGCGTGCTGCAATATCACTCAATAAACTTGCAATACTCATAGTTCCCCCTCTTCCCATCTTTCGCTGCCAGTGACAACACTCAGCCCTTCGTCAACTTCCGGCACAAGAATCTCTTCTGCCAGAAATGCTATCGTCGACTTTTTAAAGAATCTCTCCATTGAAATCTGACATCCGCAGAGCTCCTCGATTCTTGCAGATGCCTGGAGGGCGGAGAGAGAATCTGCTCCCAGTTCGATAAGGTCGTCATCTATACCGAGACCTTTGTAACCAAGTACTTCACCCCATACTTCGACCATGAGCATCTCGTTTTTTGTACCAGCAACCCTCAAAGGAGTGCTCTGTTCCGGTCGAGGCTTTCGTGAGGATTCCTGATCTTCTCCGGAAACTGGGCTCTCTCGTTGAACGGGCAGTAAGACAGGACGCTCAGCGTATTGCCACTCTACCGTGCTGATAGAGAGCACTGGTTCACGGGAGGCAAGTGAACGAAGGAATACCTCAATACCCTCAGAGGGTGTCATGGCAAAGGAATTCAGAGAAATCGCACTTTCCTGCCCTGCCTGTTGCAGTTTGTCTCCGGAGCCCAGACGCAGAAGAGTGTACCCTTCAACCTGCACAAGGATTCGGCCTGACTCATCATAAAGGTCAATATCAAGCTTGATCATCCTATCACTGTTTAGACGCATGCGGACATGGCTGACGATGCACGGCACCAGTGCAGAAAAAACTTTCAGTTTTTCATACCGCCAGGGCATAAGCTCCATACCTTCTTCGACAAAAGCGATGTAGTATGAAATGGCTATATCAAAAAGGGCCGGATGCAGAGGGTGATCAATGAGGTCGTTGAGCAATTGTGTCGGCAATTCGAGCCTTGCAAGAGCTTCATCACGGCCTTTGCGGAAATCACACTTTATCTTCCATCTAGACTCTCCTTTGATGACGATGCTTGGCGCTTTTTCATTTGTCGGCGTCTGCTGTGCTCCTACTCTCTCAGTGCAGCGGGCCTCGATATCCTCGAGAGATGCCAGTGAAGGAAGTTCAGTAATCGTTGCAAGTTTTGCACGGGCATGTTCGTACTGTGCCGCTCCATCATTGGATTGAAGAATGATTTCCTTGCCATTGCGGAGCACCTGCACCCTTCTCTTTGCCTCGCCGCCATAGATCATTGGCTGACTCAGCGTAACGTTATCGAGTTCAGTCGGATCCGGGGAATCAAGAGCCTGCATGAAAAGTTCCAGGAAAGCGGTGCCAGGCAGCATGGCAACATCATTGACAAGGTGTTCGCCCCATGGCCAGAAAGTGTCTGGAGAGATAACCCATTCGCGTAAAAGGGTGAGCTCTCCTACACTGCTTATTTTTCTCTGGTTCGACCTCACAGCCATCCCTACTGAGCTCCAACTGTCCCACTGGACGCTTGTCCAGATACCAGGTCGCAAACGTGACTGTGCTCTTGCAAAATCGTCAAGCCAGCTGTTCGCTGCTGTATACGCGGCCTGCCCCAATCCGCCAAGCGATGCAGTGAGAGATGAACAGAGCAGAACAAACCCGGGTTCACGTCCCCGTAAAGCTTCAAAGAGAGCTATTGTTCCGGAGACTTTCGCACGCAGGACATGCTCAATCTCCTCGAGGTTCGTTCTTGCAATGAGGCTGCCGCCGGCAACTCCGGCAGCATGAATAACGCCGTCAATGCCTCCCCATTTCGCAACGATATCGTTTACTAAGGCAGATAACGCCTCAGCGTCGGCGATATCAATAGCCGCTGTCATCACTTCTGCACCCTCAGCCTCCAAGCCACGGATAGAGTCGCTCTCAAATAAATCAGGGTTGTGGCGTGAAACTAAAACAAGACGCGCTTTGACTGCACGGGCAAGATGGCCTGCAAGTGTAAGCGCTATACCGCCAAGTCCTCCCGTGATCAGGTATACCCCGCCCTCCTTAAGGCAAGCACTGCCGATCAGTGGACTTTCAGGAGCCAGCTTCACATGGGTGTGTCGCCAAAGCTGACCATGTGAGAGCGAAAATGTTCGATCACTCGGGAAAAGGGAGGGAAGAGCACAAGCTGTATGGAACGATGAAGAATCGGAACTATCCCGTTCGATATAAAGCAGCTGAGTTTTTATAGTGCTGTACTCATGGGGAATAACTGAACAGGCAGCATTCAGATAGGCAAACGAAGAATCATGCACTGCATCCGGGCCGGTCTCATGCTGCGGGGCAAAGAGTATCAGGTTCATATCTTTCCGGCCCTTTGCCATCGCCAGAATACGTATATCACCCAAAAGAAGATCAAGACGACGAGCGAAATCGGCTGGTCCGCCAGAGTCATAATCCAGTGCCGAAAAATGCCAGCATATCAAAGGCAGCTCCTCATTTCGGGCAATGGTGGATATCCTCTTTTCAAGATCCTCTCCAGACCTCATACTGATAAAAGGGATTCCTGCTTTACGCAAAGCACCGAGCCAGCGCATGGCTACCGGGCCACCATGGTGAACAAGCAGGATGGAAGAACCCGTAAAATCAGGTAACCGCACTAAAGGTACGCGCTCACATCCCTGAAAATAAAACCACTCGTCCAGAGGCAGCTTTACAGCCGTATCGTGCTTGCTTGACACATTCCCGGCTTCCTCAGGCTTCGCTTCAACCCAGTAGAGCTTGTGGTCAAAAACGTATGTCGGAAGAGGGATGCGATGAACGGGGCCCCCGGGCAGAAGCGTTGAGGCTTCGTCCGGTTTTCCCGCCAGCCAGGCCCTGGAAAAAGCGTAGGCCTGCTCCAATGCGCTCTTCTCTCCACCAATCGATTGCTGAGGCAAACCTGTTCCGGATACTACCCGTCCATCGCGATCCGTGCGCAATATGTCAACTTCACTGAGCGAGCGGAGTGAAGCTATGACCTCGTCACGTGAATCGGCTATAAGAACAGTTCGCATTTGAAAACACCGGCGTCCCTCTGCAAGCGTAAACCATATATCTGCAGCATCAAGATCCGGATATTTTTCTATGTGCACTGCCAGTGATTCGGCCAGGGCTAGGAGCGATGGTATGCTTCGAGCCGAAAGAGGCAGGCACCACACACTCTGCCGGGGTGATAGAGAGCTCCTCTTCCTTGGTGCTTCCTCAAGGATGGCATGGGCATTTGTCCCTCCCATCCCGAATGAGCTTACACCGGCTCGCCTCAGTCCGTTCACCGGCCAGGGAGTGAGCTTGTTGGCAACACGAAAAGGGGTTTTATCGAAGTCAATTTTTTTGCTCGGATGATCGCAATGCAATGTTGGAGGTATGATACCGTATTCCACCACAAGCGATGCCTTAATTAATCCCGCCACCCCGGCGGCAGTGTCGAGGTGGCCGATATTGCTCTTTATCGAACCGATCAGGCACCCACCCGCCTTGGGTTTGTCAGGCGAATAAGCTTCACTGAGGGCCTCTATCTCAATAGGGTCTCCAATCGGAGTACCTGTGCCGTGTGCTTCAACGTACCGGATATCACGAGAGCTGATTCCAGCCCTTTCCAGAGCTGTCCTTATAACGTCCCGCTGGCGGTTAACTCCGGGAGCTGTAAATCCTACCTTGTCTGCACCATCATTATTGATTGCGCTTCCCTTGATAACTGCATGAATGGTGTCGTTATCAGCAAGGGCATCTTCCAGTCGCTTCAGGACAACTATTCCAGCGCCGCTTCCGCCGACTATTCCCGCCGCATCCTCCGAGAAAGCACGGCAGTGCCCGTCGGGTGAAGAGATGCCTGCTGCCTGATAAACGTAACCATGTATTCCCGGTTGCAACGTAACACCGCCGGCAAGCGCCATGTCGCACTCTCCGCTCAAAAGAGAAGCAGAGGCCATGTGTATGGCAACAAGAGATGTCGAGCATGCCGTGTTGATGTTTACACTCGGACCGCGCAAATTCAGTTTGTAGGAAACCCGGGTAGTAATAAAATCTTTATCGTTGGCGAGACTGACGGCATAGCTGTCGGCGCCGTAGCCATGGGTGAGCCTGGAAGAAAGGTTGTTTATCAGATAGAGGGTCATACCCATACCACCAAAAACGCCAATTTCTCCAGCGAAGCGGCCGGGATCGTAACCGGCATTTTCAAGCGCGTGCCACGATTCTTCCAGAAAGACTCGCTGCTGGGGATCAAGGATTTCGGCTTCCTTTGGTGTATAGCCAAAAAACTCAGCATCAAAAAGTTTTGTCCCTTCCATGTAACCGTGAGCGGGAACATAGTCCCGTTTTTCGCGGATATTCATCGGTATACCTTCCGCCGCAAGCTCCTCCTGAGAGAAGAATCGTATGCTCTCCCTCCCGGCGACCAGATTATCCCAGAGCTCCTCGACGTTTGCAGCTCCAGGAAAACGCCCGGCCATACCGACGATTGCGACATCATTCCCCCGGGGGCGTTTGACACGCCTGAAGGTCTCGGGGATTTCGCCTCGCACTCTTTTTGCCATGCGGGCCACAGTCGGGTGTGCAAATAAATCTACAAGCGGCACATTGACACCAAGTTCTATCTGTAATCTGGTGTGCACCTTCAGCAGCAGAATGGAATGCCCACCGATATCAAAAAAGTTTTCATTAAGACCAACATCAGACTTTCCAAGAACCTCTGCCCATATCGCTGCGATATTTTCTTCCAGTGCATCAGCAACTGATAATAAGGCACCCTCGCTCTGACGAATCATTTCAGGTTCAGGCAGCGCTGAAATATCAATCTTGTTATTGCCTTTCCTCGGAAATTCAGGGACAAAAACAATCGAAGCCGGCATCATATACTCAGGCAGCCATTGCGCAAGCCACTCCATTAATGTTCCTTGCGAAGGAGCATCATCGCCCGAAGGTACACAATAGGCTATAATCCGGTTGCCCAATCGATGATCATCTATCAACATAACGAGAGCCTCGAGGATGCCTGCATGGCGGACAAGAAGAGCTTCGATTTCGCCGGGTTCAAT
Source organism: uncultured Chlorobiaceae bacterium (assembly GCA_903908555.1). Lineage (GTDB taxonomy): Bacteria > Bacteroidota > Chlorobiia > Chlorobiales > Chlorobiaceae > Chlorobium. The sequence continues at coordinate 36,773 of CAIVSG010000122.1, forward strand.
ACGAAAGCCTCGAATTTTTACCTGCCGGTCAAGACGTCCAAGAAACTCTACGCGGTTATCAGGCCCGATGCGCACCCTGTCACCAGTCCGGTAAAGACGAATGCCTCCCCCTCTTCCATTTTCCAGCCACCGGCCACCTTTTGCTGTTCGGCACCAATTGCGGAACGACAATGCCGTTCGTGCCTCATCAGCCACATAACCCTTTGCCAGACATAACCCACCGATGCACAGTTCACCGGAAATACCAAGGCCAGCCTCCCTACCCTCATCATCAAGCACACGAAGGATCCGACCCGGCATAGGCAAGCCGATAGGAACAACACCGGAGGTTGTATCTAGGCTGGACTTTTTTGTAATAACATTGAATGTAGAGGTCACAACAGCCTCCGTAGGGCCATAGGCATTAATCAGCGTTACTTCACCCAGTGGGCCTGCAAGCCACTCTTTTGCCAATGAAACCGGCATGGCTTCCCCTCCGCAAATGACCAGGCGAAGGCTGGAAGGAACATAATCAGGGCGGCTTTTCCAGAAAAAAAGCAGTTCGCGCAGATATTGGGCAGGGATGTCCACACAGGTTACCCGAAAGGTTGAAATCCGGCTGCACCAGTCGTCAAGAGTCCAGAGCTGTGCATCACGGATGAGAGCTCTGCCGCCGGCAAGAAGTATGGAAAAGAGCTGTTCCCACGATGCATCGAAATATGATGCTGCAAAGACAAGAGAACAGTCCTTCGACGTTAGCCCATAGGCGAGAACAGCACTGCGGCAGTGTGTTTCAAATGCGCCATGACTCACAGAGACCCCTTTGGGTACTCCTGTGGTTCCGGAGGTGTAGATTATGTATGCCGTCTCTGCCGGATTAGTTTTTGAGGCTCCCGTCACCAATTCAGCTTGAGGTGCTGTATGACTGTTTACTGATCGGCATGTTGGATGATTCCACCCGGAAGCATGAGAAAAACCATCGTCATGCCAGAGAACGAGAGCTCGGGAATTGTTGATGATATAATGCAGCCGCTCTTTAGGGATATCGATATCAAGCGGAGCTACAATAATCCCCTCCAAGAAAGAGGCAAGGGCTGTAACCGTCCATTCCAGTCCAGGCCTGCATGCCAGTGCCAGAACATCTCCCTGTTTCAGCCCGAGACAGACAAGCTGGCCACGACGATGCGCGACAAGACGCAGCAATTGAGCATAACTAGTTTCAACGCCGCCAGAGATAATTGCCGTGCTTTCTGGACTTTTTCCGGAGTGTTCAAAGATCCAGTCAGTAATAACATGCCCTGCATTTTCAAGAAGTTCTCCCTGAAAAACCTTTTCCAATTGCTCCTGCATCGATGCAGGCATAAGGTTAAGTTCCCCGAGATGCCCTTCAGGATTCTCTACAAGTTCATGCAGGATCATTGTAAAATGATCCTGCATGCTTATGATGCTTTTTCTCTCCCAGGCATCTGATGAATATTCGATTGTGCTTATACCTCCACCCGGCTCCATTAGGATGTCCATTGTCAGCTCAAACATTGCTCCGCTGCGTGATAAATACAGCGGTTCCACGGATAGTTCCTTACTGGCCGGCTCAGCAGAATTATCGCTTACCATATACGAAAGAGAGGCCTGGACAAGGGGCGGTCTTGACGGAGTGCGTTGAAAGCAGAGTGCTTGAACAAGGTGGTCAAATGATACTTCGCGACTCAGAAGCATTTCACGCACAGAATTTCCGGTGCGTTTCATCACCTCCTTCATAGTCGGATTCCCGCTGAAATCAAGCCTGACTATACAGGTATTGACAAAAAAACCAACCGTACGTTCAAAGCGTGAAGATGAACGAAGTGAGGTGGGAATTCCTACCAGAATATCTTCCTGACCGGTATGCAGGTGGAGCATGCTCCCGAAGGCTGTCAAATAAAGCATAAAAGGACTTAACCCTGCACCTTTGGCAATTGCCGAAACACGATTGTGCAACTCCAGATCATCATATTTATTGACAAGAAGCCCCCCCCTGTATGAGAACGTTTCGGGAAGCTGCTTATCAAACAGGAAGTCAATATGCGTCGGAGCACCCGATAATCCTTTGATACGAGACTCAAGCTTCTGGCGGTATCCACTACTTTGCAGAAAAGCGGTCTCATATTTCACATATTCATCATAAGACTCAGTTGGCGCTGGAAGTTTTGGGGTACCATCTTCCAGAAACGCATAGTAGAAATCGAAAAGTTCGGAACGAAGAACATCGAGTGACACGCCGTCAGCGTTGAGGTGATGCATGTCGATCAGAAGTGCATGCTCCTGGGGGGCAACGGTATAGATGCATACTCGAAATAGCGGACCTTCATCAATCTGGAACGCAGCGGCATGATTTTCCAGATAGTGCGTCTGCCATTCTACGCCTGCTTTCGCTGCACTGAAGTCATGCTCGTAAATAACCAGCGCATCTTGGGATAGAAGAGCTCTTTGCGGTTCTCCTCCGATAGTTGGAAATATGGTTCGAAGGCCATCGTGACGCATCCAAAGAGCCTCTATAGCCTTTTTTAGCAAGATCACGTCGAGGCTGCCTCGGAGTATCATGTGCAGGGGAACAATGTAGGCTGTGCTTTCAGGCTCCAGGTTCCTGACAAGCCAAAGACGTTCCTGAAGAGTTGAGAGAGCTATGGTACTTAAGCCCCTAGAGGCACCGGGCTTCTTCCTGACGACTTCGTTGACGAGCTCGATAAGGTTTTCCTGCTGAGCCCTAAACCCTTTTTTCTGCTCTCTTCTTCCGGGCAGATTACGTTCTGAAGGTCGGGTGTCGGAAGTTGACGATTTTTGCAAGCTTCCACTCTGGCTGATACCAGCAGCCAGGCCTGCTACGGTAGGATTCTCAAAAAAATCAGCCATTTCCAGTCGGACACCAAGATCTTCCTGAATACGCGACATCATCCGTATTACGTTCAAGCTATGTCCGCCAAGGACAAAAAAATCGTCATCCAGACCAATAGCCGTAAGGCCAAGAATTTCTTCCCATATTTTCAGTAAAGACTTTTCCTGCTCAGTATACATTATGACCTCTTCCTGGTCCTGCACGAGATCCTCAGCATCGCAAGGATCAGGTAATTCCTCGTACTCAACCTTCCCTGCGATGTTCAGCGGGAGCATCTCCATGCGGATCCAACTGTTCGGAATCATGTAGTGCGGAAGCTTTAAGGAGAGAAATCGTCGGAGCTCACGCGGTTCAAATTCCAGGCGTGGAACGACATAGGCCACAAGCGTATCGTTGCTTGCCCGCTTTTGGACAACGGCGGTCTCAACCGAAGGGTGCATTTTAAGCACAGCTTCCACCTCGCATATTTCAACACGGTAACCACGAATCTTTACCTGCGTATCGTACCTGCCGTGAAATTCGATGTTGCCATCCGACAAGAGACGCCCAAGATCACCGGTCCGATAGAGACGTTCGCCCTCGCTCAACGGGTTCATGACGAAACGTTCAGCAGTCAACTCCGGGTGACCCAGATAGCCACGAGCAAGCCCGACACCGGCAATATAGATTTCTCCAATGGCTCCGATCGGCATTGGACGGCGATCTTCATCAAGAATCAGAACGCGCATGTTCCCAATGGCCTTGCCGATTGAGAGACGATCGGCGGAAAACTCCGTTCCGGCTTCCAGTCTGAGATAGGTTGAGATTATCGATGTTTCTGTAGTACCATAAGCATTAACAAAGGTGCGGCTTCGAACGTGGTATGCCGCATCGGCTGGATTGGCTGCGTCTCCCGAAGTTCCCAACAAACGTAACGGAGTCATATCCACCTTCCCCAAAGTGCTCAGGTAGGAGGGTGGCAATAAACCAACGGTGACATTCTCAGTGCGGAGAAGATCGAGAAAGCGGCTTGAATCAAGAATAATCTCCTTTTTTGCAATGACTAACACTGCTCCCGAAGCAAAAGCAAGGAAATACTCCTTTATAGAAGCATCGAACATTGGACTTGCAAAGCCAAGGATACGGTCAGTTGCACTCACTTCCCATGCTCCGATGAGTTCAGTGATCGTATTGACAACACCTCCATGTTCAATCAGGACGCCTTTCGGGTTTCCTGTTGTCCCTGAGGTATAGATGATGTAGGCAAGTTGACTTAACGTCAACGGATTGAGCTCTGCCTCGGATTCGGAGCCGCTTGATGCATCTGCTATCGGTACGGAGCGTACACCAGAGAATATTTCATCCCTGTACCGCTCGCCGACAAGCATCAGCCGGCACCCGCTATCATGAAGTATAAATTCCAGTCGTTCACGAGGTATATCCGGATCAAGCGGGAGATAAGCACAACCAGCCTTGAAGATCCCGATCATTGCCATAATTGATAACGGGTCTCTGTCTGAGAGAACAGCAACAGGCTGTTCAGCGACCGTCAAGCAATCAGCGGACAGAAAAAAGGCAATACTACGGGAGGCTCTATCCAGTTCACCGTATGTTATGCGTTCCGCACCGCATATTATGGCTGGCGAACCTGGAGCTTCGAGTACACGCTCACCGAAAATATCAATAAGGGTTAAGCTTGAAGTTTCTGAAGGCCTGATGATGGCTGGTGCATCAGCAGGCGCAGAGAGCTTGATGTCACGAACAAGGGGATTGGCATCAAGTGCCACATCGTTAAACATACGGTCAAAAGCCCATGCCATCTGGCTGGCTTCAACTGCTGAAATCAGATGCGGATTATAATTAAAATAAATGTTGACCGCTTCTGCTTCGTTAAGGTCATCGACATCGATCGACAGCGTTTCATCACGCACTCCGAGGTCAAGGGTGATGGTACGCATCGGTGAACCTCCAAAAAAGAGATCAAAGTCAAGTTTTCTGTAGATAAATGATACATCGAAAATTCCATGTGAGAAACCATCAACAGAACGGCAGCGATGCAGAATTTCCCCATAAGGAAACCGCTGGTGGCGGTAACAGATTCTGGTTTCAGACTTGATTTTAGCGGCAAGATCGAAGAGTGTTTCATTTTTGTCAATTCGAATTCTCAGAGGCATCATGCCCATGAAGAGCCCGACAGTTCGACGGAATACATGGTTGCTCCGATTCAGGATGGGAGTGCCAATCACTATGTCTTCGTTACCAGTAAACCGGTGCAGATAGGCAAAGAAACATGCCAGCAAAAACTGGGCAGGAGTAACCCTCATTATCTTGCAATGACCTACCAAAGAGTTGTAAACCTCACGCTTGACGCTTAGGGTGCAGCGCTCTGTATGGAGAATATCACCATTCAACCCGTTTTTACGCGCTGAAAACGGCAGCGGCTGAGGCAAGGTCTGAAACTTTTCGCTCCAGAAGATATCGTCTTTACGGAACTGGGATGAAGCTGCATAAAGAGAGTCCTCTTCAAGAAAATCAATATAGGGCTGTTGCTCAAACTCCGGCAGGCAGTTGTTTTCATACAATTCATTATAAGCGGCAACAACGGTTTCATTGAATATTGTAAGCCCATGGCCGTCATTAGCAATGTGATGGAATTTTTGATACCAGCAATAGAGCTCCGCGCCCAGCTGGAACAGGATATCACCGTGCAAAGTCCCCTCATCGAGAGGTATAGGTCGTGAAAAATCCCCTAAAACCCAGCCTATCGCAGACTGAATTGGATCAGGATGGCTTGAAAAGTCAAACTCTTCGAAGGGATAACACGATATCTCGGGTGCCAAAAACTCCTGCCTGGCTCCTTCTCCATCAATATGAACCCGCATCCGTCTGACGTCGTGGACTCGATGAGCAAATTCAAGACTTTTTTGGAACAGCAGAGTATCAAACGGGCCGGTGATAATACTTATGGTGCCCATATTGAATTTTGCCGTATCGCCATATTTGAGCGCATCGAGAAACATTGCCTGCTGCGGCAGAGATAAAGGATATAGTTTCATAAAACCCTATGGTCTATTGGAAATGGATAGACGTACCGCATGGAGTCCTTTTGAGCGGACCCGATGGTGCTTTTATGTACTTGAAATAAATAAGTTGGAAAAGGAAGAGTACTTTTCCGGCTATCGCTATTCGGGTGAGTAGCGAAATTTCGGGGAATTATTATCAGGCTGCTTAACTCCAAAATTATAACCTTTGGATCAGCCTGCCAAAAAAAAATCATACCCGTCACAGATTGATACGATTCATGATGAGGGCAACAAAAAACCTCCGAACGGTAATAAGTATATATACAATATTTGGCGTTAATTCAACGCGTTATAGGTGAGACAGAGAAATAATATCTGCAGTGCACTGTAGATATTATCACTGCTTGATCAAGACAGACTATCCGCTAACGGGAATGTGACTGACTTGAGCAGTTGTATAGGAATTGCAATGAGAAAGGTCGTGGTGTGGCTTGGTAATCGGCCTTTACTGTGTTTTTTACTTTAGCGAGCTGGATATTTTGGTTCCCGGAGGAAAATGTAGCCAGTAAGGGCTACAATCGCCGCAGCAATCCCCCAGATAAAGAGGGCAAATTTAGAACCTCCCTCGTACATACTGAAGATACCGAAGAGAAAAAAGATAACCGAGGCCCCTATTTTTATCGCCCTCTCCGGCAATCTTGCTCCGAGCATCTTCCCCGCTATGATAGCCAGTCCATCCGAAATCACCATGCCGATAGTTGATCCGATCCAGACCGGTAGAAAAGGATGAGTTGAAGCAAGAGTGATGGTCGAAAGCATGGTCTTGTCGCCAAGCTCAGCCATGAAGAATGTTGAAAAAACAATCCAGAAGGGATTAATGCCCGTTTTGCAGCTCTGCTCATCTTCATCAAGATGATCGCCTCTGAGTGTCCAGAACCCGAATGCTATAAAGGCAATACCGGCAACAAACTTAATCCATTCAGTCGGCAGCCTGTCGCCGATGAACCACCCTATGCCGGCGGAAAACACATGAATGGCAAGGGTTGCCCAGAAAATCCCCCACAAGACAACCCATGAATTGTAACAGGTTGCAAGCGTCAGGGCTACAAGCTGGGTTTTATCGCCAAGCTCAGCAATAAAAATCATAACGAGCGAAAGCCAGAATGCTTCCATGAAGGGCGAAATTTAAGTTTTCAGTTCAACGCTTCCTGCGTTCCTTAAAAAAACACTTCCAAGTATAGGGCAATACAAAGTGAAGTACAAGCAAAAAAAGGTGTTCCGCCAATCCCGATTATATTATTACACCATCAATTTATGCCGAAAAGTTTTGAAATGGTGAGATATTATCGTGAAATTAGCGGGTACTATACATCTATCTACAATTGATTGACCAATAACACAATGCCTGACGTAAGAACCGCTCTCGTAAGCGATCTCGAGCGATGTACAGAACTTCTCGGTATCCTGTTCAGTCAGGAGCAAGAATTCACCGCTGATCCTGAAGCACAGTCGAGAGCGCTATCCATGATTACAGGCAATCCTGAGCTGGGCCGGATATTTGTCTGTGAAGTTGACGGGGCGATTGAGGGAATGGTTATGCTGCTCTTTACGGTCAGCACCTTTCTCGGCAAAAAAGTTGCTCTCCTTGAGGATATGGTTGTTGCGCCCCGGTGGCGTCAGAAAGGCCTTGGCTCACTCCTGATCAATCATGCCATGGAATTTGCCCGTAACGAAGGACTTGCGCGAATAACACTCCTTACCGACGGAGATAATGGGGCGGCACAGCAATTCTACCAGACAAAAGGATTTTCAAAGTCCGAAATGGTGGTATTCAGAAAACTGCTTCCTTGAAATAAACCAGTAAAGGAAATAATCATGCGTCCATGGATGTGCAAAGAGTGCGGTTATGTCTATGACCCTCGAGAAGGTGATCTGGACAACAATATCAAGCGAGAGACTGCTTTTGAACAGATCTCAGAAGAGTGGGTATGTCCTGTCTGTTATGCACAGAAAATCACCTTTGAAGCTCTTTCGTGAGACTGCTTTCACCTCCAGCAGAAAAGTCGAAGCTCATTGCGAGATTGACACGTATTGATTATACTTGTATAGTGCTTAACGAAAACGTGTCATTATGGGAAAAATGCAGCAAAGCAATACCTCAGACACCCCTCAAGAGTTAAGGGCTCTAGCCGAAGAGCGCCTTTTAAACAAAGGTGACCCAACACTCAAAACTCAATACTCAGCACTCTCTTTATCCCCCGAAGAACTCCTGCGCTTAATCCATGAGCTCTCCATTCATCAGATCGAACTTGAAATGCAGCAGGATGAGCTGGTTCGTTCAAGAATGGAAACAGAGGAGACTCTCCAGAAATACACTGAACTCTATGACTTTGCGCCAATCTGCCATGTAACTATGGGGCGCAACAGCACTATTCTGCATGCAAACCTGACGGCATCGAAACTCCTTGGTATTGATCGTTCCAGTTTACATGGCATGCCCTTCAAGCAATTCGTTATTCCGGAAGACCATCGGAAAATTGAGGCACTGCTTGACAACGTGTTCACCAAAAGAGTAACCGGACCCATTGAGGTCATGCTTGTAGCTAAAGATCCTGAATCATCAGCCAACCCTCTTCGTACTATCCGCATTGATGCAGCAATACCAGATGCTGATGATGGGTCCCGGGTTATTCTCTACGATATAACTGAGCAAAAGAAAATTGAACTCGAAGTAGAGAGGTTGGCTCGTGCACTCCTGGCAATCAACAATTGCAATCAGGCGCTTATTCACGCTACTGATGAAATTGAATTACTGCAGACGATATGCACAACAATAGTTACAACCGGTGGCTACCGGATGGTATGGGTTGGCTATGCTGAACATGATAAGGAAAAAACTGTACGCCCGGTTGCCCAGTCTGGTTACGATGAGGGATACATCGAAAGAGCAGGGATAACCTGGGCAGATGTTCCGAGTGGTCAAGGGCCTGCCGGAACCTCAATACGCACATGCCAGGTATCCAGCATACGTAATATTCAAAAAGACAAAAGGTTCTTGCCATGGCAGATCGAGGCTGTTAAACGAGGCTATGCTTCAGTTCAGTCTCTGCCACTCCATTATGATGATGAAGTATATGGAGCCATCACCATATACTCTGAAGTGGAAAATGCCTTTACTACAGAGGAGACACAGCTTCTCTCAGCTCTGGCTGATAATCTTGGCTATGGCATCTCAAAGATGCGAACCGAGGAAAAGAAACGAGGTGCAGAGAATGCGATAAGTGAGAAACAGAAGCGATTTTCGCAGGTTTTGGAATTGACCAATGCCGGAGTTTGGGAGGTTGATTTAGAGAGCGGCGAGCATATATGGTCTGACGAACTATGGGATTTGTATGGATTGACACGAGGAGACGAAAAGCCATCCAAGGAGCTCTGGCTAAAATCAATACATCCTGACGACAGAAATGAGATGCTCAAAGTTGTTGGAGATGCAGAAAAAAATCGAATCCCGGCAAATTTCGAGTATCGGGTTCTTCATCCTGACGGCACTCTTCGATGGCTGATGGCAAAGGGAATGCCGATATTAGTTGACAACGGCAATGCGGTGCGCTACATAGGCACCTCTATCGATATCACCGATCGCAAGCTGATAGAGCTGGAGCGTAAAAGACTGATTGATCGGCAGACAGGATTCGAAGCCATATTGAATATAAAGCAGATAGGATTGTGGGAGCTTGATCTCTTGACCAAAAAGGTCTTTCGCACGCTTGAAGATGCACGAATTTTCGGCTATGATTCGAACAAAGAGCATTGGACATACAAGACATTTCTTGATCACGTCATACCTGAAGAGCGTGCTCAAGTTGAAAGGCAGTTCAAGGAAGCTATAGCTACAAAAAGCAATGTAAGTATAGAGTGCCGGATTTGCCGCACGGATGGCGGGATTCGTTGGATTTTGGTTACCGTGGGATATCAGTATGACCAGCAAGGCCAGGTGCGTTTTGTATCGGGTATTACTCATGATATCACACACCGCAGGCGCTTGGAAGAAGAGAGTGAACTACTGCGGATTCATCTGCACCATTCCCAGAAAATGCAGATGGTAGGCAAGCTTGCCGGAGGCATTGCCCATGACTTCAACAATATGCTGACAGTGATTCTTGGCCATACCGAACAGGCTCTCGGGCGCAAAGACAGCTCTTATGGGGATCTTAAGGCTATTGAGCAAGCAGCCAACCACTCTGCGGAACTGACCCGGCAACTTCTTGCTTTTGCCCAGAAACAGACTGTGAACGCGCAGATTCTTGACCTGAACGCCTCAACAGAGGATATGCTTTCGATGCTGAGACGTTTGATTGGCGAAAACATCACGCTCACATGGATTCCCGGGATACAAGAATCTCTTGTTAAGATTGCCCCGTCGCAGGTTGGCCAGATACTTACCAACCTTTGCGTCAATGCCTGCGATGCGATTGACAAAATTGGAAATATCACCATCGAAACAGCTAAAATCCATGTAATCAAAACAGAATGCGCAGCCGGGCACACCTGTTCCATTCCCGGCGATTATATAACCCTCTCGATCACCGATAACGGACACGGCATCGATAAAAAGTTTCTGCCCCATATTATGGAACCCTTTTTCACAACCAAAGAGATTGGAAAAGGTACTGGCATGGGTCTTGCCACCGTCTACGGTATTGTCAAACAAAGCAGCGGTTTTCTCGATGTGGAGAGTGAAATAAATACGGGAACCCGTATAAGAATTTACCTGCCTTTAAAGCGGCATGGTGCCTCTCAGACCGGCAACGGAAGCATAGAATCAACCTTGATACAGGAAAAAGAAACCATACTGCTGGTTGACGATGAGCATGATATTCTGCACCTTTGCCGGCTTATGCTTGAAGAGAATGGATACACCGTAATTACAGCTGCCTCACCCATTGAAGCAATAGAGCTTGCAAAGAACAAGTGCGATAAGATAAAACTGCTTGTTACCGATGTGGTCATGCCGGAAATGAGCGGAAGCGATCTCTTCAACCAGCTGGAACGGGTTTGCCCAAACCTTCAAGTTATCTATATGTCGGCCTACACTTCTGACTTCATTACACGGCACATGGCCGATATTGAGGGGGCAACCTTTATCGAAAAGCCGTTTTCCATGCCCTCACTCATTAAAATTCTCAACAAGATATTAAAAAAATCGGACTGAAGAGGGTGCATAACATACCCACCACGATTGTTACCGGGTTCCTCGGCGCCGGAAAAACAACGGCAATTAACCATCTCTTAGCCCAAAAGCCTCACCGGGAGCACTGGGCAGTCCTTGTCAATGAATTCGGTAAGGTCGGCGTTGATGCTGCGTTGATCGGGCCTGTCGCAGGAGTATCCATCAGGGAGATTGCAGGCGGATGCCTTTGCTGCACTGCCCAGGTCGCCTTTGAAGTTGCATTGAACCGTCTAATTCGCGACACCTCTCCTGACAGGATTCTAATTGAGCCGACAGGTATTGGTCACCCCTTGAAAATCATCACCACCTTAACCGGCGGTTATTACCATAATCTTCTTGACCTCAAGGCCACCATCTCTCTTGTCGATGCCCGTAAGCTCAGCGATCCAAGATACCTCAAACACCACGCTTTTCAGGATCAGCTCAATCTTGCAGATGTGCTTGTGGGCAATAAAGCTGAATGTTATACCGATACTGACCGCTCAGCTTTCATGGAGCTGGTCCTCGGGTCCACACCTCCAAAAGCAGCATATTCGATGATCTCATTCGGGCGTCTGGACTCCTCACTGCTCGACCTTCCTCGCTTGCAGTCCCGCATGCCCGGCTTTCCTGAGGCCCACCCGGCAAAAGAACGCCACTTATTTTTACCCGCCGTAAAGGAAATTCCCGAAGGCAAAACCGACTCTATGAGTAGAGATCTCTGGACAATGCATGAAGGTTCCAGCGGCGGATATTTCAGCGCAAGCTGGCTGATAGGATCCGATTACTCTTTTAACAGTAATGACCTTTCAGCACTTCTTTCATCATTACCATACAGTCGCATAAAAGGTATTGTAAAGTGCAATGACGGCTGGCTGAAAATCAATGGTAGTGACGGAATTGTTCACTTTTCAGCAAGTGAACCCCAAGCCAATTCACGCCTCGAGATAATAAACAGCTCCCCGATCCCCTGCAGGGAAATAGAAAAAGAGTTGGCAGTAGGCAGTAGGCAGTTGGCAGGGGAGAGATTTCTCAGAGGATGTTCGAAATGACTGGAGAAGGAAAAAACTCACCACTATTTTTCCTGCCTACTGCCTACTGCCTACTGCCTACTGCCTACTGCCTACTGCCAACTCTCTCCCCTGCCAACTGCCTACTGCCAACTTTCCTCAATCAGTCTTCTGCCCGAGCGAGTTCGAAGTGGCTATTATAGCTGCTTTCCTGGCCGGATAGAGGCTTACTGCAATGCAGAGTAGCACCCCTGTTACTCCGACGATGACAAAATCATCGAGGTGCATGCTGACGGGATACGCTGATATAATGAAGGCGCTTTTTGAAGGGAGCTGTACTATGCCGTAGAGTTTCTGAAGTGTGCAGACACTCCATGCGATAACTATTCCTGCAGTGGTGCCCGCAACACCCGTCATCCCGCCCTGAATAATAAAAATGGACATAAACTGCGATTTTTCCAGCCCCAGACAGCGCAGATAAAATAGTTCCCGCTGTTTATCGATCGCAGTCATAGCAAGGGCTCCCGTAAGGCTCAGGGCAGCAACAAGGATAATAAGCATCAAAACACTGAAACTGGCCCATTTTTCGAGCTGCATCACAGTGAAGATGTTGCTGTATTTCTCTTCAAGTGTCCGCACTTTCCATGTCGCTTTCATAGGGCTATTTTCAAGCCATGCCCGGAGGTTTGCTGTAAAAGCTTCACGCGAATACCCTTCCTTCTGGCGGATGTCAATTCCCGAATAGGCTCCCTTCCGAAGCAGCAGGATTCGATGCGCAAAAAGGTCTGACGTGAGTACATATCGATCGTCAAATATCTTCTGCAGCGAAAAAATGGATGTGACAGTCGTTTCAGGTATGCGGAGCATCGGTGCCAGGTATGGTTGCGACAGGGATTCCAGGCCTAAGGAGATCAGTTCCGGACTGAAGATTTTAACCTCGCTACCTGCATGCAGATTTGTCCTATAGGCTAAGAGCTCCCCTGCAGCAATGGTTCCTTCTGTAAAAAACGGATGCGTCACCCTGGTCTGCACCATCAATCGACGCTGTGCCGCTTCGCTGAGTCCTTTAACGATAACCAGTTCACTTTTATTCCCACTGCCCAGAACAGCCTCCCCTTCTGCATAGGGTTCTGCCGCTCCTACCCCTTCGAGCGCTCTGATAGCCTGAAGCAGAGTCTCTGAAACGGCGATTGTTCGCCCTTTTACGGGTACAATCTGAGCCGGACTGTCGATGGTGATAAAAAGATCCCGGGCAAGTTGTTGAAATCCGTTCAAAACGCTCATCACAATAAGAAGTGTACTGACGCCGATCACAATTCCCGCAAGACTTATTGCCGAAATAACATTGATAACCCTGAATCTTTTACGTGCAAAGCTGAAACGCCGGGCAATCCACAATCCTGTTTTCATACAAACTGGCCAATAGCATTTTGTTCAATTCTACAAGTCCTCATCGAGAGTTATCCATCAATGCGAGTCATCCTGAACACCTCTTTATCATCAATCATCCCCTTTACATTCCTGGCATGAGCTTGATAATGATCGGTCTCCAGATGATTTTCGAGGCTGGAGAGGTTCTCCCATGTTTCGTAAAACACAAAAACAGAAGGGTCATCGATATCCTGATGCAACGTGTAATCTATACAGCCATCTTCTTCTCTTGTTGGAGCAATAAGGTTCAAGAGTGAGCTCTTAACGCTCGACAGACACTCTTTTTTTGCAACAACTTTTGCGACAACTACGATTTTTGACATTGTTCAACTGTTTTTATTGACAAGTGATAATACACCGCACCAGCTCAGATATCCTCCGGAACCTCTCTCCCCTTTATTGATATGTAATCAATTTATTGATCATGCGTTAATACCCCGACAAAAGCACAATGAAACTCCTTATAATCAACTCCCCCCGAAAGGGGGACGTTATTCTTATCGTTCACTTCTACAAACAACTCCCTGCCAGTATGAAGGTTGTCGGGATTCCTGACCCCCAACAAAACTAAACTTGACCGGAAAGGATAGCTCTTTTCAACCTTCAGGTAAAGTTTGACTTCCATCTTTTATCTCAGAAGCAAATAGTGGTCATGACCGAACCCCTTTACCAACAGAAAAAGCATTTGCGAGAAGTGGTCCGACGCAATGGTACCCCCGATGAGAGGTATCATAGATAAGGGGATTGATTTTCAGGATGTCAAGCAAGCCGTCCTCAGCCAGCGCATCTTCATCTCCCTTTACATCAATTATTTCCCCAATAAACTGTGTGTGCAGACCGATTTCAATGACGTGCAACAGGCGACACTCAAGTACAACCGGAAATTCAGCAGCATAAGGTGCATCGACCAGGTCACTTCTGACATGAGTGAGTCCTGCAACTGCAAACTTGTCGACGTCACGCCCTGAAACAATCCCGACGTAATCAGCTTCAGCCATCTTCTCCTGGTTGGCAATACCGACAGTAAACGCTTTACGCTCAATAATACAGCCATAAGAGTAGGTCGCCTTACGCAGTGAAACAGCGACACAGGGAGGCTGTGAACAGCAGATGCCTCCCCATGCGGCACTCATCAGGTTTGGCTTGCCCGCTTGATCGTATGTTCCAACCATCAATACAGGCGTTGGAAAAAGCAGTGTCTTTGCTCCTATTGACTTTTTCATGAAATTTCCTTTGTTGATCCTTAAACCCAACGGTTTTTCTTGATTCTTTCATTCAACAGGTTTTCATAAGGTACCGATGGTTTTGATTCAGCAGGATAACCTATTGCGATAATGGATAATACCTTTATATGTTCCGTCATCCCAAGCAATTCCTGAATACGTGCCTCACTCGTCTTCCCGTCACTATACATGCGATTCCGGACTTGAATCCAGCAACTGCCCAATCCCAATGATTCCGCCTCAAGTTGGATGATGATCGCAGCAATGGAACAATCCTCAATCCATACGTCTGAACGGGTGCTGTCTGCACAGACAACTATGGCCAAAGGAGCCTCTTTAAGAAATGCCGATCCGGATTTCTTTACTTCGGACAGCTGTGTAAGCAGAAGAGGGTCATCTACCAGAATAAACTCCCAAGGCTTACTCCCCTTTGACGAAGGTGACCTGAGCGCAGCCTCTGTAAGTGCTGTAATGGATTCGGCAGGTATTATTTCAGAGGTGAATTTTCTTATGCTGCGTCGTTTGCGTAATAGATCAATCATCAATTATCCATTATCCATTTGAAACAAGAGCCTTATACCGCTCAATATGTGGCTCTATAACTGCAAGCAGCTCGCTTTTCTTGATGGGCTTGGTGATAAAGTTATCGCATCCAGCATCAAAGGCTTTTTCCCTCTCATCTTTGGCGGTAAATGCTGACTGGACGACAACAGGTAGACCAGGTCGTTTTTGTTTGATCAGCTTTGTCGCCTCAAATCCGTTCATTACCGGCATTTTAATGTCCATCAGCACCAGATTGATCTCCGGGTGATGCTGCACAAGCTCAACAGCTTCCCAGCCGTTTTCTGCACAAAGAATGGTAATATTCTGGGCTTTAAGGTTTCTTTTAAGCAAGAGGGTGCTCATTGCATCATCTTCAGCAATAAGAATGGTGAAAGAGAGTGATGAGCGCTGCATACCAAGTGCTGAGAAAGAGACTACTGAGTGCTCGGAATGATAGTCTGACTTATAAGGGAGAGTGAAGGTAAAGGTGCTTCCAGCGCCCTCAACTGATTCGACGTTGATTGATCCTCCAAGCATTTCAACGAAAGCCTTGGAAATGCTCAATCCGAGACCGGCACCTTCATGGCCTCTGCTCAAGGAGTTATCAACCTGATGAAACCTGTTAAAAACCTTCTCCTGCATTGCAAGGGGAATGCCGATACCTGAGTCGATAACATAAAACTCAAGCAAGTTATCCCTTCTCATATAGCCGAAATCAACACCACCTTTCTGGGTAAACTTCAAGGCATTGTTGACCAGGTTTGTTAAAATCTGGATCAATCTTCCGCTGTCGGTTGCAATAATGGCTTCGCTGTCCGGGAGCCCTGTCTTATACGTTAAGCGCAACTCCTTTCTCATAGCAATTGGCTTGAAAAAAGCCTGTATATCACCCAAAATAGTGTTAACAGGTGTTTTCGCTATATCCAGCGACACTTCCATGGCGTCAATACGCGAAATATCAATAAGATCGTTAATGAGGCTCAGCATCCGCTGACCGCTTTGGTTGATAAGGCCAATGAACTCGTCTTTGTCCGCCCCTGAAAGATGCGGGTCTTTAAGTAATTCTGAAAACCCGAGAATACCATTCATGGGGGTGCGTATTTCGTGGCTGATATTGGCGAGAAACGCGGTTTTCAAGCGGTCGCTCTCTTCAGCTTTCTCCTTGGACGCTATCAATTCGGCCAGGGTTTTCTGCAGCTGATTCTCTGCCAGTTTGCGTTCAGTGATGTTGGTGGACGTGCCGATAATTCGGAAGATTCGACCACTCTCATTTCGAACAGGGTTCAAGATGGTTTCCCAGAACATCTCTTTGCCCTGAAAAGTCAATGTTTCAGCAAACTCAATCGCCTTGCCCTTTCGAATACACTCATCATAATTTCCGGTAATCGCTTTGGCAATTTGAGGGCCGAACACCTCTTCAGGAGTTTTGCCAATAATTGCCTCACTACTGATGCCGATCATTTTTTCATTCTGCGCATTATGCCCTTTGAAATGGTATAGCCCGTCAGGATCTACATCAACAACAAAAATTGAATGATTAACATCATCATAGATACTTTGCAGAAAATGTCTGCTTTCAAGTATCTGCTGCTCATATTCATTTCGGATGTTCTCTTGTATTTTACGATCACTGATATCACGGATCAAACCAATCATTCCCGAGAGCTCTTTATCCTGATAATTTTGCAGATGGATTTCGCCCTCAAAGAGCGATCCATCTTTTCTTTTAAACCTGAGTTCGTAAATCTTGTTTGTCTCTTGATGCTGCAGGATGTTGTTGAATACAGTTACTGCTTCCGCAACGATTTTTTTTGCAAGGTAGTCGGTAAAGATGTGGCCAATAACCTCACAAGGCTGGTAGCCGAAAAGCTTTTCAATAACTGGCGATACATAGGTCAACGTTCCACTGGGGTCAGCTAAAAAAACCACCTCGGCGATTTGCTCTGTTATAGAACGAAAGTTCCGCTCACTATTACGGAGAGCTTCTTCGACCTCTTTTCGCTCGGTGATGTCATGAGTAATAACATGAACAACAGTTCTGCCATCAATCTCGATTGTGCTCCGGAATATTTCCACATCGCGAACTGAGCCGTCAGCTCTCCGATGCTTCCCTACAAATTTATTCTGCTGCTCGTCAAGAACTGTTTTCAGACTACTGATTATTGCTTCAGGCGGAAGAGTATTAATATCCCTGGTGTACATCTGCCTGAGCTCATCAATAGACCACCCATACCAGTCTGCTGCAGCCTGATTGACATCGAGAACCTTTCCTGTTTCCGGATCAAGAAGTGCCTGAATTGCAGAGTGACTATGAAAAAGTCTCTTAAACCTCGCTTCATTTCGTTGTAAAGCCTTCTCAGACTCTTTACGCTCAGTGATATCGTCAATCAGAGCGGTAAAATACTCTTTTTGTGTACTGTACACCGAGATGTTGAACCATTTATCTAATGGCGCAAGGTAGAGTTCAAACGTATCAGAAATGCCCGTTTCAGCCACCCTTAAATGCTGCTCTATAAACCCTGGATTTGAGGTACTGATATCTGTAAATACCTCTGTAGCTTTACACCCGATGACATTGGTAAGCCCGGTAAGTGTTTCATAACTCTTATTGACCTTCCTATGAATAAAATCAACCGCACGTCCGGTTTCATCAACTACAACCTGACAGTAAATATATCCATACCGCATGTTGGCAAATACATGACAATGCGGATCACGGCTTTCAATGACTGACTCACCGTCATCCCTCTGCCCTGACGTATGAAGTTCGGATTGGTCTTGATCCATGATGGAGGTCTTCGGATGATTGGAGTATTTCAAAAATACACATTAAATACGTAAAAAAGAAAGAAATAAAAATACGCTTACCATTAAGAACAGTTTATGCATCAGGCCGGGACTTGACAGCCATCTGCCCTGTGGTGCCGAAATGAAAAATGTTTATTCCTGCTCTGCTTGTGATAAAGAAAGTACTGAATGCTGAAACGCCATTTTTCCGGCAACTGCACTTCTGCAACAGAGCGTAACGCTTTGGAGGTAGTTGGTAGATTGATGTTCCGTTTTTTTGCCATTGGAGGCAACTTACTGTTAAGGACAAAGAAGAATTACTGGCTGACAGTGAACTGGTATTTTCTATATATATCCACCCATTAATAGCGTAACAATATATAAAAAATTGCAACTAGTAATGCAAAGTACATCCTTCAACACAGTAACAACAATCCGTAGTTACATCCTGCGCCTGGTAATAAAGTGACCCTAAAACCACTTTCTTGTCCGAAAGAAAACCATCATTCCGGCAACAATCACCACCATGAAAACCGAGATAAATCCTACAAAGCCAATGGAATCAATCCCCAGCTGGTCGATCTCAAAAAACAGTTGCTGCCAGAAAATCCTTCCTTTCTGCGGCCGGGTGAATACCCTTTTCATCAGCAGGACATAACTGCCTATTATAGATACCGGTTTGAACATAATCAGGAGTGCTAAGATACCATTTTTATTAAAAACAGCGTTCTGTCTTGAAATATCCTTTAATTTTATCCTGTTAATAAATATATGGGAATGAGATCAGTAAAGAAATCATTTTTAATCATCTTTGCATGCATGGTGATGGTTGTGCTGATGTCCTGCTCTTCACAACGTTACCCTTCCCGTTCCAAACCAAAACATCCAAAAAATTGCAACTGCCCTTCGTTCAGTTATTCTCCGGATCTTCCGGGCGCCGCCGCAAGCTTACCGCAGAAAATATAGATCAGATCTTTAGCCCATATATCCCCTCGGGTTCCCTGGATATGCTCATTGTATGCCTTCAGGGTCATGACCTCGAATGTGTCATTACGCGCAGGAGGGCTACCAAATGCGGTGATTTCAGACCAGCCCGGGATAACCAGCCCCCGAGGATCACAGTCAACAGGGATCTGAACCGGTATGCATTTTTACTTACCCTGATCCATGAAGTGGCTCATTTTTTCGTATACCTGGAAACTGAAAAAAGCAACCTGTTTTTGGTCAGGAAACACCGCCCCAGGCCTCACGGGAAAGAATGGAAAAAACGTTTCACGCAATTAATGCAGCCTTTTATCAGCCTTAATATCTTCCCCGCAGAAATTGAAAAAGCCCTGGTTTCCTATTTCGAAAACCCAAAGGCAAGTTCGTCTTCCGATGCCCGGCTTCAACGGCTTCTGCAGGGATATGATCCCCCCGGGCAACATCTCAGGGTTTCAGAGATACCCGACAGGGCCTTGTTTGAAATATCTTCAGGAAGA
>CAIVSG010000123.1 GCA_903908555.1 uncultured Chlorobiaceae bacterium
AAATGCTGGGATGAACCAGTTTAAGGATGTGTTTTTAGATAAAGGGACAAGGCCTTATGTGCGGGCAGCAGATACCCAGAAATGCATCAGGGCATCGGGCAAGCATAACGATCTCGAGGATGTCGGCAGGGACACCTACCATCATACCTTTTTTGAAATGCTGGGCAACTGGTCTTTTGGTGATTATTACAAAGTTGAAGCCATAACATGGGCGTGGGAACTCCTGACAGAAGTATGGACGTTGCCGAAAGAGCGGCTTTACGCGACAGTCTTTCATGATGATGATGAGAGTTTTCAGATATGGCAGAAGCATACAGATATCAACCCGGAGCATATCATTCGTTTCGGTGAAAAAGATAATTTCTGGGAGATGGGCGAAACAGGACCCTGTGGCCCATGTTCTGAAATTCATATCGATCTTACCGAGGATGGTTCAGGCAGGAGTCTCGTCAATGTCGGCGATTACCGTGTCATTGAACTGTGGAATCTTGTTTTTATTCAGTATAACCGCCAAAGTGACGGGCGCCTTGAGCCGCTTCCAAAGAAACATGTGGATACCGGCATGGGCTTTGAAAGGGTGGCTGCGGTTTTACAGGGGAAAGGCTCAAACTACGATACTGACGTTTTCAAGCCTCTATTCGATCGTATAACCGAGATTACCGGTGTTCGATATGGCGCTTCAATGGATAATCCCCTTGACATTGCCATGAGGGTTATTGCCGACCATGCGCGTACCCTGACTTTTGCGCTTTCAGACGGAGCCATGCCTTCCAACGAGGGACGTGGTTATGTGCTTCGCCGTATTCTTCGACGCGCTCTGAGATATTCAAAAAACCTTGGATATAACGAACCGATTCTTCATCAGCTTGTCGGTACGCTTGCCGACTCAATGGGCGATGTGTTTCCTGAGTTAAAGAAGCAGCAGGATACAGTAAGAAAAATCATCAGGGCAGAAGAGGAGAGCTTTATTGTTACCCTTGATCGGGGCATTGAAATATTCAACGATGTCATTGAACAGGTCCGTTCAGCCAACGGCAATACCATTAATGGTAAAGATGCCTTCAAGCTTTATGATACCTACGGTTTTCCTTTCGATCTGACTCGTCTTATGGCTGCTGATGTAGGTTTTCAGGTAGATGGTGAAGGCTTTGAGCATGCTATGCAGTTGCAAAAAACCAGAGCAAGAACCGATCGCAAGGAAAAACAGCATGTAGAAGATGATGGAGCCGAGTGGCTCTGGTTCAGTGATGTGCATCGTTCCATTTTTACCGGTTACGATCAGCTTGGGAGGCAGGTCCAGATCAGCGGAGTCAAGCATGTCAAAGGGAAACTTCTTGTCGTGCTTGATCAAACGCCATTCTATCCTGAAAGCGGTGGTCAGGTTGGTGACAAAGGCTGGATTGAGACTGGCAATTATCGCCTGCAGGTGATTGATACTATAAAGGATGGCGATGCCATTGTCCATGTTATAAGCGCAGTTTTTGACAAAATTCTTGATACAGCCATCACTCCTGATGATCTCGCTATTGATAGCGACCAGTTATCAGCTGAGGCCTCTGTGGACAGGCATGTTCGGTTGGATACCGAAAGAAATCATACAGCAACGCATCTGCTCCATGGTGCACTTCGCAGAATATTGGGACAGCATGTTCAGCAGAAAGGATCGTATGTCAATGCCGAGCGTCTCCGTTTCGATTTCAGTCACTTTTCCAAGCTGACCGATGCTGAACTGGATGAGGTTGAAGCAGAGGTAAACGAACAGATCAGAAAGTCTGAACCTGTGCTCAAGCATTCCGACGTTCCCTATGATGATGCGATTGCAAAGGGTGCGCTCGCATTTTTTGGTGACAAGTATGCCGACAATGTAAGAGTGGTTGAAGTTCCCGGTATTTCAGTTGAGCTTTGTGGTGGTACGCATGTTGATAATATCGGCCGGATCGGGCTCTTTAAAATAATCAGTGAATCCTCCGTTGCATCCGGCGTCCGTCGTATTGAGGCGTTGACTGGAAAAGCTGCTGAAAAGCTCATGTGGAATGAGTACCGTGAACTCCAGCAGGTTCGTCATCTACTGAAAGCAAAAGGGGATGAGTCGCTCTCAGAGCGGATTTCAGAATTGATTGAGTCAAAAAAAGAGCTCGAAAAACAGCTTCAGGATGGAAAGCTTGCTTCTCTTCTCAGCACACTCGCAGCCGAACTTCACGCATCTCCTGATATCGCCGGTTGCCGGATCATGACAAAAGTTGTCGAAGGGGTGGATGCTGATACACTTCGCCAGGCAGCTCTTGCCCTGCGCGAACTGCTGCCCTGTTCCGCTGCCCTCTTCTGCGGTGTGGAAGATGGTAAAGTGTCGCTGGTCAGCTTTGCCTCCGACAAGGCCGTCCGGGAACTTGGTCTTGATGCCGGAAAACTGATTCGCGAGGCAGCGCAGAGCGTGCAGGGTGGTGGTGGAGGCAAGCCGGAGTTTGCTACTGCCGGCGGCAAGAACCCTGACGGAATTCCCAGAGCCCTTGAACTCTATGCCGTCTCGGTCAAGGCTGCGCTGCAGGGATGAACAAGCAACCTTTGACTGGTTTGCAGGTTTTTGACTGCTTTTTCGGGCGATGCTCAAAACCCTCATGCGAGAGCTGCGTTTTTCGGCTTGTCCGTTCACTGCGCCTCGCGCTCAAGTCGCGGGCAATGATGAAAAAAGAAGAAACCTCCGCCGGAGCTTTAGGTTCGTGGGATAAGCCAGAGACGGTTACGATGCATGCCACGGCGCCGTTACAGAAACAGGATGCGACAAAAAAACGGAAGCGGCTGCTCGCTCCAAGGGAGGCGATTGCGTGGTATCCGACGATCAAACCGGAGCTTTGCAACGGTTGCGGTGACTGCAAGGTTCTCTGTAAACCGGGCGTGTTCGAGTTGGGCGAGCCGGATCCCACAGGCATCCATCGACCGAAACTGATTGTCGAGCATCCTTACAAGTGTCTTGTGCTCTGCACCCGGTGTGTGCCTGTATGTACGTCAGGAGCCATTGTTCTCCCTCCGAGAGAGGAGTTTGAGCACTTTGTTGAGTATCTGGACTGAGAGAATTCCCGCCGGAGAGGAACCGAAAAACCAAACAACAAAACGGAGAGATCATGACCGGTTCCGCCTCACCCGCGAAGAAAAAACGAAGGCTTCTTCTGCCCCGCGAAGAGATTGCCTGGTTTCCGGAACTTGACTCTACACTCTGCAATGGCTGCGGTGACTGTGAGGATTTCTGCAAACCGGGAGTTTTTGCCCTCGGTGAGCCCGAAGGAGTCAAACGGGCAAAAATGACTGTTGTCAACCCCTATAGCTGTATTGTGCAGTGCACCCGCTGCGAACCAGTTTGTCCTACTGGTGCAATCAGCTTACCTCTCCAGAAAGATTTTGAGCATGTTGTAGAGTATGTTGACTGACGGAGAGATCGTCGCGGTCTCTGAATCCCATCAGATAAAGAATGGCATCAAGCCCAAGGGTTGATATGGCCTGCTTTGCGCTCTCCCTGACAATCGGTTTTGCCCTGAAGGCGATACCGAGTCCGGCTTTTCCAAGCATTGGCAGGTCATTGGCACCATCACCGACAGCAATGGTTTGTTCAAGTCGTATATTTTCCTTTTTGGCGATAAGCTCCAGCAGTTCAGCTTTTCTTTTCCCATCGACTATCTGCCCAAGTACTTTGCCTGTCAGCCGGCCTTCCCGGATTTCCAGTGTGTTGGCATAGACGTAATCAATATTCAGCTTTTTCTGCAGATAGTGGCCGAAATAGGAGAATCCACCTGAAATGACCGCGGTTTTAAAGCCAAGGTTATGCAGTGTATGGAAGAGCGTTTCCGCCCCTTCGGTAAGCTGCAGCCTTTGGGCAATGGTTTCAAGAATATGTTCGTCAAGCCCCTCGAGCAGGGAGACCCTTTGCAGAAGACTCTCTGTGAAATCAATCTCTCCCCGCATGGCTTGCTCTGTAATTGTCGCTACCTCATGGCCGACACCGGCTTCCAGAGCAAGTTCGTCGATTACTTCTGACGTAATGAGGGTCGAGTCCATATCGAACACAATCAGTCGGCGGTTGCGTCGGAATATGTTGTCTTCCTGAAAAGCTATATCGATACCAAGGGTATCGGTTATGGCAAGCATCTGCTCGCGAAACCTGTTCTCGTTTTGCAGGGTACCCCGTATGGAAAACTCCACGCAGGCCTTGGTGTGTAAGGTGGTTTGGGCGTTTTCAAGGGGAATACGTCCCGAGAGGCGGTTGATGGTGTCGATATTGAGATTATGCGATGCAATGATCGACGATACCCGCTCAAGCTGTTCCGCAGTGATTTTCCTTGCAAGCAGCGAAAGCAGATATCTGTGCTTTCCCTGTTCCAGTACCCATTGTTCATATTCTGTATCGGAAACAGGTGTAAAGGTGATCTGGATACCAAGTGTATGGGCACAGAAAAGCAGGTCCTTCAGTATCGGGGATGAGGCGGACTCTTTTGGTACCTCTACCAGCATACCCAGAGAAAGATGGTTATGGATAACTGCCTGACCGATATCCAGAACGGGTATCTTATATCCAGAAAGGATTGAGGTTATTTTCGACGTCAAGCCCGGTTTATCCGGGCCTGTAATATTGATAAGGAGAAGCTCTCTCATATCAGAATGCGTAATGTTAAGTCTTTATTAAGGGCAGACGGCTATTTTATTTTGCTGCCGCTAACCATCAGCTATAAAAACAAGTTAAGGTTCAAACATAAGGTTGTTTCCCTAAAGAACCAACATCAGCCTCGATCACCAGCAATTCGGCTCTCATCAATCGTGGCCTTGCCGGCTTATAAATCCCCATTTTCCAGTTGTTGCATTACCAACCCTGACTGGCGCGAGACCTTGTGAAAATTTACCTACTGAATCAAACTGCGGAGTGATGATTATTCCCCCTTTTTTATCAATAAATCCCCATTTTCCAGTCGTTGAATCACCAATTCTTACCGCAGCAAGGCCTTCTGAAAAGTCACCAGCCAGATCAAATTTCTGGTTAATCACCACCTTTCCCTGCTTGTCAATAAACCCATATTTTCCTGTACTTCCGTGTCCAATTTTAACGCAGGCAAGATTCTCTGAAAATCGACATTTATTCTCAAATTGCGGGTTGATGACCATCGTTCCCTGTTTATCGATAACTCCCCATTTCCCACTATTTCTATCACCGGTACGAATGACTGCCAAGCCATCTTTAAAGGATTCGGCATAATCGAACTGTAAAGAGATAACAACATGACCCTGTTTGTCAATAAATCCCCATTTTCCGGATTTTTCCGTTCCCATTCTCATTGGCGCAAGACCTTCTGAAAAGTCGCCCACCAGATCGAATTGAGGGTTGATGACATAAACCCCTTTATTATCAATGAACCCCCATTTTCCTGAAATGGCATCTCCAACTCTTATGGCAGCAAGACCCTCTTTAAAGCTGTGTTCAGCATCAAATTTCGGGGTGACTACGACTTTCCCTCGTTTATCAATGAATCCATATTTACCGGTAAATGCATCACCATCTCTCATCAGAGCCAGACCTTCCAAAAAGTC
>CAIVSG010000124.1 GCA_903908555.1 uncultured Chlorobiaceae bacterium
ATAATACGGTCTTTCTTAATGGTAACAGCGTGTGGCTTTGCTGTAGGTTCGTAATGGCCTACAACTTCAAGAAACTTGCCATCCCGTGGTGAGCGCGCATCGGCAACAACAATCTGGTATACCGGCAATTTTTTTCTTCCTGCTCTTTTCAGTCTGATCTTTACCAAGGCTAATGTATTTTAGTTAATGTTAACTGTTAACAGTATGTGTGTAATTTATCGTTTTAAAAACTTATCCAATGCAAGATTCTGCGAAGTAATTTTTCTGCCTGACTGCGACAGCTTCGATACCGAACGCATCATCTTTTTCATCTCTGAGAACTGCTTGAGCAGAAGGTTAACCTCCTGTACTTTGGTTCCGCTCCCTTTTGCAATACGCTGACGACGGCTGCCATTGATGATATCAGGATTAACTTTTTCCTGTCTGGTCATTGAGTTAATCATGGCTTCAATAGGCTTGAAATCCAGATTCTCAAGATCCTGCTTGGGAACCATCTTGTTAAGGCCCGGCACCATCTCAATAAGACCCTGAATAGAGCCCATTTTTTTAAGCTGCTGGAGCTGATCGAAAAAGTCGTTGAGATCGAACTCGTTCTTCATCAGCTTTTTCTGCATCTCGAGAGATTTCTCAAGATCGAGATTTTCCTGTGCTTTTTCAACAAAACTGACAATATCGCCCATTCCCAGAATCCTCTGGGCCATGCGGTCAGGGTAGAACAAGTCAAGGTCGTCAACCTTCTCACCGATACTGATAAACTTAATCGGCTTTTCAACAACCTGACGTATGGAAAGTGCTGCGCCGCCTCTTGAATCGCCATCAAGCTTGGTAAGCACAACACCGTCAAAATCAAGACGATCGTTAAAGGCCTTTGCTGTATTGACGGCTTCCTGTCCCATCATGGAGTCAACAACGAACAGGAGCTCATCAGGCTTGAGAGTATGCTTCAAAGCCTCTGCTTCAGCCATCATCTGCTGATCAATCTGCAGACGTCCGGCAGTATCTATAATAACAACATCTTTTCCGGTCGAGCGTGCCTCTTCAAGACCCTGAATGGCTGCCTTCATGGCATCCTGCTGCTCAATGGCAAACACAGGAACATCAACCTGCAGACCAAGAGCTTTCAACTGGTCAATTGCAGCCGGTCGATAGACGTCAGCGGCAACAAGCAGAGGATTCTTTCCATTCTTCTTGAGACGCAGAGCGAGTTTTGCACAGAAGGTTGTTTTTCCCGATCCCTGGAGACCGGCAACCATAATTACTGCTGGAAGTTTCTTAGGTGAAAGGTTGAGCGGCTTCTGCTCACCTCCCATAAGTTCAGTCAGTTCATCATAGACGATTTTGACGATCATCTGCGCAGGTGACACGCTTTTGATGACCTGTTCGCCAAGTGACTTTTCCCTTATGTCTTCAATTAATTTCTTTGCGACCTTGTAGTTAACGTCGGCACCCAGGAGAGCTCTCTTGATATCCCGCATGGCGAGACCAATATTGATCTCATTTATGGTGGCCTGACCTGCGAGTTTTTTAAAGGTGGCCTCTAACTTATCACTTAAACTATCGAACATTGGTTCCCGCTTTTTTCAGATAAAGCTTAAAAATGCTTAGCATTAATTATAACAAAAAATAGCTCAAAATAAAATGATACAATCATATCTTCATTGCTTAAACGTTATTTCCTGCTATTTTTTATCTCCCGGGCACAGAAAACATCATGAAACAAGAGGTTATGACTACAAGCTCCATTGACACCATCCTGGACTCTTTTCGACGCAAGCGGATTGCCGTTATCGGCGACATTATGCTTGACAAGTATATTTTTGGTCATGTCTCCCGCATTTCGCCGGAATACCCGGTGCCTGTAGTGGATGTTACCCATGAGGATTACCGTCTTGGAGGTGCTGCAAATGTTGCGCTCAATACGCAGTCGATCGGGGCAAAAACGATATTGATCGGCATTACCGGGGCAGACAGCAACCGCGAAATACTTCTTGATCTATTCCGGAAGCGCGGTCTTGCAACTGAAGGGCTGATCAGCGATCCATCAAGGCCGACAACTTGCAAAACAAGAGTTCTATCGCAAAACCACCACATTACAAGGGTTGACTTCGAGAGCAGAAAGGATGTTGAAGAAAATATTGAAGCTGCGGTTATCGACTCCTTTAACTCTGTTGTAGAGTCAATCGACGCTGTCGTACTGGAAGATTACAACAAGGGGCTGCTGAGTGCAAAAATCATTGAGCATATCATTACAGTGTCGAAACGGCATAATATCCCCGTACTTGTCGATCCGAAACTCAAGAATTTCTTCGCGTTCACAGATTGCTCTGTATTTAAGCCAAACCTTTCGGAAATGGCATCATCACTCGGGATAGTTCTGCACAACAATGACCCCGAGATAGAAGAGGCATGCCGGGTGCTTCAGGAAAAGCTTCAGGCTGAAACCATTATCGTTACAAGAAGCGATAAAGGGATGACCATCTATAATGGTTCATTTACCCATATTCCTGCAACATCACTGGAGGTTTCCGACGTTTCAGGTGCCGGAGACACCGTTATCGGGATGCTCGCACTGGGCGCTGCTGCGGGTATTGATATTGTCACTAATGCAAAAATAGCCAATCTTGCTGCCGGAACAGTCTGTCAGGAGGTTGGTGCCGTTCCGGTAAGGCCTGAAAAACTGATCAAAGCTTATCAGCAGCATCATCAAGGATAGAGATATGCTGCTCTATTTCCGCAGGATATGGAGGGTTATAGGAAGCGTCCTTCAGGATGGTTTTCAGATTGTTCAATGAATAAAATGGAACTTCGAACATTCCTGCATTGCTCATTGTAGAGGGAACATCTTTGCCTGGATCTATGTGCATGACAAAGGTGACGTTAACTGTCCCTTGGGTGGTCGGCCTGAAAACCCACATTCCCGTGGCGTGGCGAACCCTGTGATACTCTGGATTATCGGGTAGATAATCAGGTTCGGCCTTCATCGTAAGCACCACGGATTGATCCCCTGCCGAGGTGAGTCCTGTACGCATAATCACCTCTCTGTTCTGAAGCGGCCAAGGGGTTTTGATAATTTGACGGACAACATACTCGACAGGATCAGTTTTGTCAAGAATTTTCATCTCCACAAGATGATGCACCCAGCGATTATAACTGGGCATATCGTAAAAAAGGCTGATAAGCTTTTTTAAAGTTACCTCTATCTCAACCTCTCCCTTAAAACCATGAATGTCGGAGCCCTCAACCTTGGAGGAATAAATTTTTATCCCTTTGTGTTCAATCCGAAATTTCCAGTCTCCATTGAGAATTAACCCGACATCCATACTGTTTTTTTTGAGTGCATTTATAAAGACTGCAAAAAAATCGGGAAGAGATCACTCGGTTATAAATTTCTCGTAATTCTGGATGACATCTTTAGCTGATTTCTTAAAAGGAGCATCAACTGGAACAAGATATTTTTCCTGCTTGACCATCTCCCTAAGGTTGGTCAAGGTATGATATGGGGTATCAATAACAGCAATATTGGCAAGCCAGGATGGAATTTCTCCGCCGGGTTCAATATGAAGACGAAAAACAACCCTGCACTGATCCGGCGACAAGGGGATAATGTTCCATGCACCCTCAAGCTGGGGCACACGCACGTATTTATCGTTTAAAGGGAGATAATCCGCTACACACTCAAGCTTAATATAAACTTCAGATGTATCAGGATCAAGATATCCTTGTGAGCGGGTTATGATTTCACGATCTGAAACCGGCCAAGGAGCACTGACCAACTGGTAGACAATTCGGCCTTCATCCCCGGAAAGCTCCTGCAGCACCTTCATTTCCCTGGTTTTCCATACCCACTCAGTAGCAACGTCAACATCATACAAAAGGCTCAGCACTGCATGTTGAGGAGCATCAATAGTCGCTATTCCTACAAATGAAAGAAAATCAGAAGATGGAACAGGGCAGGTAAATATTTTCAGCCAGTCCTTCTGAAGACGTAACGTACACGATGCACTGTTGATTTTTTCAATTATTGACATAATACCCTCGTTTAAAACGTTAATAAGGAGAATAAAAATCCGGGATTCATAGTCTACGTCCAGGCACTGTTTCGGCTATTTTTACAACTGGATCGGCATTGCGCACAAGAAATTGTATCTGCCCTGCAGCACCAAAAAGCTGATGCGCAATCTTGGACTTAACGGCACGGACAATGTGTTTTCTGTCGCGAACAAATGCTGCCCTGTCAAAAGGAATTTTTTTAGCCTTGCAGGTTTTTACTACAAGAGCCTCAAAACCGCTCTCTTCAGAGTAATTGGCAATAAAGCGGTCCAACGAGGTGCGATAAGCCTGCACCGAGCTATGAGGATCATCAAGAAGCTTCAGTGCAATATCGTCAATAGAACCCGACTGGAATAGTTTCTGATAAAAATCAGAGTAGGCGCTTCCTGTCACCCAGAAATCAGGAATAATACCACCGGCGTCCCTGAGCGCAGCAAGTTTACTGTGGGCTTTTGCCTCTTTTCCTTTGAGCGATAAAACCAATGAGGGCAGCGATGATGTTTTGTAGACAGAAACTTCATTGTTTTTCATGTACAGTAAACTGTCGGGATCATTAAAGAGTTTCTGCGGCTGAATATTCACCATAGCATCCTTATAGTAGCGTTCACGACCAGCCATCCCCTTACGATAGACTCTCTGTATCAGCCGACCTGAAGGAGTGTAGTATCGCGATACTGTGAGGCGAATCGCTGAGCCGTCGGCGAACTGAAGCTGACGCTGAACAAGCCCTTTGCCGAAGCTCAGCTCGCCAACGACAAGAGCTCTCTTGTTATCCTGCAAAGCTCCTGCAAGAATCTCAGATGCAGAAGCGCTGCCTTTATCAACCAGTACAATCAGCTCACCGGTTCTATAACCCTCATCTGCTGATTTGGCTATAAATCGCTCATCCTCCGACCCGCCATTGCGGCTTTTGGTATAAACAATCAACTGGCCCTTGTTAAGGAATTCATCGGCAACAGCAACAGCCTGCTCAAGAAAGCCACCGGGATTACCTCTGAGATCAAGGACGAGTCTTCTCATGCCTTGTTTTTTCAATCCGTCAAGCGCGCGGCGAAACTCTTCCGACGTTGTTGCAATGAAACGACTCAACCGTATATAGCCGACCTTATTATTAATCATAAATGCAGCGTCGATACTCGACGTGGATATTTTACCGCGGGTAACGGTAAAATCTAAAAGCTTGCCGTTGAGAGGCCTGAATACTTTCAACCGGACTTTCGTTCCTCGCTTGCCTCTCAGTTTTCTCAGGACATCCTGCTGGGTTATTCCGACAGCTGAGGCAGAATCAATCGCAATAATGCGGTCTCCTGGTGCAATTCCAACTGTGGCGCTCGGTCCGCCAGAGAGGGGGGTAACAACAAGAAGGGTATCGCTGACAACATCAAACTCGATACCGATGCCATCAAAATTCCCGTCAAACTCAGCTTGCGAAAAAGAGACCTTTTCAGGCTCAAGATATACGGTGTGAGGATCAAGATATTCCGCCATTCCCTGTATGCCGGCACCTGCAAGACTATCGCTATCGACCTTATCGACATAGAACTCTTTCATAAGTCCGAAAGCTTCAAGCATTTTTTTCTGCTGTGTCATCTGGATATCCCTGCCGCCATTGAGCCTGGTGCCGAGAAAAACGCCGAATACAAGCACGACAAGCATCATTACAATGGTAAGTATTCGGGACATGACGAGTGGTTTGATTACAAAAGATGAGAGCGCAAACGATTGAGGCCTGAATCACAGTTTACCGATCAGATAGCAAAATCACAAAAATTATCATTTCTCCTCCAGCCGACTTCCAACTTACCCGCAAACATTATTAACCATAACAACCAAAAAAGAGCGAATGGATAACTGAATTTTTATCAGAACCGGAAGAGGAGAATAAGCAACGACTAACACCGACACTAAATATAATGACATAAAAAAATATCAAGAAGAACGTAAAGACAAACACCAAGAAATAAAAGCGCAAGAAACGATATTAAAGCACAAAAAAATAATTAGTCAATAAGCAATACTCAAGAAAATAAAACAAATATGATAAGCAGTTATAAGCAACAACTACGAACAAAAAAAAGCAATTACACCAACAATATAATAAAAATTATAAAGAATAAGACAATACATTAACAAACTAAAAAAATATATACCAAAAAAAGCTTTATTTGTTTTATTACAATATTTTAAGATATTTTGCATAAACAAAAATTTATTATATTTTTAACTTAATAAATTATAAAAAAGAAGGCATAAGACAAACAAAATATCGAATCAATACAAACTATAAAAGAAACAGTTAACGAAACAATTACCATAAATAGATGCAAAACTTAATGTAAGTGCAACTCACGATAATATCGCAAGTTAGACTGATCAAGAAAAAGGATTCGGCCTTATTTTACTCTAAATCGTGTCTGGTATATTGAATAATCAATATGAGGTAGGGTGAGGATTGTCTTGAAATATAGACGCGCTACGCTTGCGGTTTATATTGAACAATAAGTTCGACTTCAAGGCTTGCATTAAGGGGTAATTCAGTGACGCCTACAGCACTTCTTGCGTGGGCTCCCCTGTCACCGAAAATCTCATGCAGCAATGAAGATGCCCCGTTAGCAACAAGATGCTGACTGGAAAAGAAGGTTTCGCTGGAAACATAGAGTGTGAGCTTGACTATTTTTTCAATGCTGTCAAGCGACCCCGTCACGGATTTTATGGCGGCAAGTGCATTGAGAAGAGCGACTCTGGAAGCATGAAAAGCTTCATCCTTTCGTAGCTCATTGACCTTGCCTTTTCCACCTGGTTCTATGAGTTTACCATCCTTGAGAGGGAGTTGTCCAGAGGTAAATACGAGGTTGCCGGAGCTTATTGCCGGCGAATAAAGGCCAGCCACAGCAGGAATCTGGGGAAGAATAAAGCCTGCCTTGATGATGTTCTGCTCAATAACACTCATGAAAACCTCTTGAAAACGTTAAATAAAGGGATCGATTACGAGTAAAAAACCACCATAAACGGCATTTGATGCCATCAGGATTAATATTATTTATAGAAAGTGAAAAATCAAATCATTTTGTTTGAATGCCGCATAATAATCGATCGCGTACTCCCCTGCCGCGTATCTTCATGATCAGCAGCGGAGAGGAACAGACTGAAGGCAGGGGTGAACTCATCGACCACCTTGATCTTCTCCCCTCTCATATACCCTGCATAGTGCAGATCCGTGAAAAACATCTCCATACAAAGGATCTATTAACCCTTGCTCTCAAGGCAAGGGAAGTCAGGCTTCCCACGGGCTCACTGCTTCTCTGCAATGAACGGGCAGACGTTGCACTGGCTGCCGGTCTTGACGGTGTTCATCTGCCTGAAAACGCTCTTCTTCCAGATAAACTGCTCGCTTTTGCCCCCCTTCTGATCTTTGGATGCAGCATTCACTCTCCTGAAGCTTTGTGCATTGCCGAACAATCAGGCGCTGATTATCTTCTGTTCGGGCCGGTATTCGACACCCCTTCCAAACGAAAATATGGCGCTCCTCAAGGCCTGAAAAAACTCGGCGAACTGTGCCGGGCAAGCTCACTGCCAATCTATGCACTTGGAGGAGTAACACCTCAGAATGCTGCCCACTGCATGGATGAGGGTGTTTACGGAATAGCAGGATTGTCTATCTTTCGAGACACTTCTCGTATGGCGGAAACCCTTGAACAATTTTATAGCATTCTGAACCCATGATTCCTTCTTCACCTTTTCTCTGCGTCATTACCGATGAGGCTTACTGCCCGGTTACTCTAGCAGAAGAGGCCCTCAAAGGAGGGGCCGCCATGATACAGTTACGGCATAAAACAGCGTCAGGCAGCCAGCTTTTTACCTGGGCTGTTGCAATCCGCAACCTTTGCTGCGAGTACCATGCCCTCTTTATTATCAACGACCGGGTAGATATTGCCTTGGCAAGTGAAGCTGACGGCGTTCACCTCGGCCAGGATGACCTGCCTGCTGCTGCAGCCCGAAAACTGCTTGGAAACAGTCGCATTATCGGAGTTTCCGCCTCTTCTCTGGAAGAGGCAGTGCAGGCAGAAAAAGACGGCGCTGATTATATCGGATTCGGCCATGTCTATCCAACTGTTTCAAAACTGAAAGAGCACGCTCCCCTTGGCCCGAAAAATCTGCAAAAGACAGTGAAGAGTATCTCTCTTCCGGTGGTTGCCATAGGAGGCATCACCATTGAAAACGCCCCGATTCTGATCTCCATGGGAGCATCAGGCGTAGCAGTAATATCGGCAGTCAGCAGAGCTGAAAATCCTTCAAAGGCAGCTTCCGATATCATTTCGGTTCTACAAAAGAGCGTGCAATGAATAAACGCTATACAACAGTCCTTACCATTGCAGGATCAGACGGCAGCGGCGGAGCCGGGATTCAGGCGGATATCAAAACATTTGCCGCCCTTGAATGTTTTGGATTATCGGTCATAACCGCTCTTACAGCCCAAAACACGACCGGGGTCAGGTCTATCTACCCCGTTGACGCCAAATGCATTAAAGAGCAGTTTAGAGGCATTTCTGAAGATATTGCTATTGATGCTGTTAAAATTGGCATGCTGGGAAGCATTTCAGCCATCAAAACTGTTGCGTCGCTGCTTCGGGAGCTTAAAGATAAGCCTCCAGTTATTCTCGACACGGTTCTCTCCTCTACAGGAGGCACCGCCCTCCTTCCGCCTCAGGCTATCCCTCTTTTGAAAGAAGAGCTCTTCCCTCTGACGTCGCTCATTACTCCAAACCTGCCTGAAAGCGCTCTGTTGACGGGAATGAAATATGCGCCCTCAACTCCTGAAGAAATTGAGGAAACGGCAGCAAAACTTCTGGAAACAGGAACAGCTTCCGTACTCATTAAAGGCGGACATGGCAAAGGCGCAGAGTGTCGCGACTGCCTGCTCTATGACAATCAGTTTATCTGGTTCAGCTCCAAAAAAATTGAGACTATCAATACTCATGGCACCGGATGTACGCTCTCATCGGCTATTGCGGCATTTATGGCGAGGGGGGAAACTACAGATAGTGCTGTAGCAAAGGCAAAAACATATATCGATGAAGCTATCGAGGCAGGTGCCGCTTACAGTTCAGGAGATGGAAACGGCCCGCTGCATCACTTTCACCACTTCTGGCAGTAACCTTTATACCACTCCTCGCGGAGGGCGGCCTATGGAGTAATAGGTAAATCCGAACTGCTCCATAAATGCCGGGCTGTAAATATTTCTGCCGTCAAAGATGACAGGATGGCTGAGATCCCTTTTAATCATGTCAAAATCGGGGCTGCGGAAAACAAGCCACTCAGTCAGGACAATAAGGGCATTTGAGCCTTTAATGGCATCTTCCTTATTCAATGCATAAACGATTTCTTCCCTATCGCCATATATCCGTCTGACCTCATCCATGGCAACAGGATCATAGACCCGGACTCTGGCTCCAGCGGTCAACAGTTCTTCAATAACCCTTCGACTTGGAGCCTCACGCATATCATCGGTATTGGGCTTGAAGGAAAGCCCCCAGATCGCAAAAACCTTCCCCGCAATATCGTCACGGAAATGCTCCTTTACCTTTCTGACAATAGAGCTCTTCTGATCGTGATTGACAGCCTCGACCGCCTGAAGAATTCGTGACTGATACCCATGCTGGTGGGCTGTTCTTTCGAGCGCCCGAACATCTTTTGGAAAGCATGAACCGCCGTAACCAACACCGGGATATATGAATGAAAATCCGATCCTTGAGTCAGACCCAATACCCTTTCTAACAGCCTCAACATCAGCACCAACCCTTTCGGCAATATTGGCAATTTCATTCATGAAGCTGATTTTTGTTGCCAGCATGGCGTTAGCCGCATATTTGGTCAGCTCTGCTGAACGGACATCCATGGCTATAAAACGATCGGAACTGCGGTTGAAGGGAGAATAAAGAAAACGCAGCAACTCCTTGGTACGGGGGTTATCAACACCTATAACAATGCGTTCGGGTTTCATGAAGTCATTGACCGCATCACCCTCCTTAAGAAACTCGGGATTTGAAACCACATCAAAATCAACGTCAGCCTTTCTTTCGGCGAGAACAGCAGTGATTCGCTCTTTGACCCGGTCAGCCGTCCCTACAGGTACTGTGGATTTATTGATAACAATCCTGTACTCGTTCATAAATGTGCCGATACTATTGGCAACACTGAGCACATGACGCAAATCCGCGGAACCATCCTCATCGGGGGGAGTGCCAACTGCAATAATCTGGTAGAGTCCGAAATCAACTCCTTCCCTGATATCAGTGGTAAACCTCAGCCTTCCTGCCTTGATGTTTTCAGCAACAATTTCATCCAGACCAGGCTCATGAATAGGGATCTGCCCCTCATTAAGACTCTTGATTTTCTGCTGGTCAATATCAACACACAGGACATCATTACCGACTTCTGCAAAGCAGGCGCCGGTGACAAGTCCAACATAACCCGATCCGAATATGGTGATCTTCATAAAGAAAATAAACGTTAAAGCAGCCCGATTTATTCTGTTAAGCTCCGAAAGTGTATCTCTACATATTATTCGATAACGACCACAAGACAGCGGGATTTCTGCCAGAACGCATTTTCGTCGCGGATGAGGAGAACTGCTGATGTTTTTCCTCCTACAAGTTCGTAAGAGCCTACAGAATGAGGCGTTATGATTTTGAGGTTTGAGAGTGGCTTATCAAAAAAGAGATCCCTTGTTTCAGTAATGTCAAGCTTTTTGAAAAGATTCACATTAAAGTCCGATGCAAGACGATACTCGCTGCCGAACAACTTCTCAAGCGGGTTTATACGCACAAGAATACCCTTTGAGACAAGATCATTAAATGTACCTGAAATGTAATAGGCCGTATAGAGCTGGACTTCCTGATCCTGTATAAACTTGTCCAGCACATCAACCGTTGCCATAAGAGATGTAATCTGCTTATTCAGCTTCTGAAGCTGACCCTTGAGCGCTTTGACCTCTGAGTCTTTGGTGTTTATGGCGACTTTCATCTCAGAAACAAGCCTGTCAAGAGATTCGACACGATAAGAGGAGGTCCGGTTCTGTTCTTCGAGCTTCTTGATCAGATTTTTGCTTGCAGCTAGCGTGGAATCGATAAAACGGATACTGGTAGAAATATCGTGGCCAATTTGCTTGACATTTGTTGAATCCCTACCCTCAACACCTGAAGAAAGGCGCTCAACAACAGCTTCTTTCTGCTGAATTCTGCCAAGATTTTTTTGCACCTGAGCAAGAATAGCCATCATTGATTCTAGATGTTCCTGCCTCGGATCACGCTTCTGCTTCTCCTGACTGCACGCCGACAGAATCAGGAGAAATGCGAAAACCACAACCCCGGCAACCCTTACTCGACTATTCCTTATAGCCACTGAATCCATTGTTCAACCCCTTCTTTTGTGCCATACCACCTGGTATGTGGTGTTGGTAGATGTTCTGCATCAGCAATAGTAACATTTTCAGCTCCATCCAGAAAACAGCTTTTTGCAGGGACTATTCCATCGCCGCCTACATTGCCATCCTCCTGGACGCTTTGGTAAAACTTGTAACACATTTTTTCGACAAAACTTCCCTGAGAATTGCCATGATACTTATCACTGACAACAGATATAACAAGATAACGCTTAAAAAAATCCGGTTGAAGATACTTGAAAATAAAATCCGTCTTTATTTTCGCATAATGTTCATGAGTATGAAAAGGAGTTCCGAGAGTAAGGAGCTTTCCAACACGCTTTCCGGTGCTATAAACATCACCCTGAAATGGTTTTTCGAGAAGATAGACCATGGCTACACTCCCTCCCCCGCTATGCCCTACGAGGGTAACAGGTTCACCGGGAAATTTTCTTTCCATTGCCCTGACTGCTCCATCAACTGCTTTCATGACCCTGTTGGTGGACTTTTCCGGTGACGGTGGAAATCCTATCCAGTCAACAAGTGAGACCGGCGCAATAGCGATTTTCTCTTTTGGAATATAGCGCGCAAGAGCATCTTTCATGACGTCATAGAGTGAATCCCAGAACAGAACGCCCGGGATTATCACTACAGGATTTTGCGAAACTGACTTCATGATGGGTTCAGATTCATAGTTCATCTGCTGACATGCAGGTCGATACAAAAAAATCCCTTTATGCCCATTTTTTTAAGAGTTCTACAAGCAGGCTTACGCCGAAACCAGTGCCTCCATTAACCTTGCCTCCACCCTTGGGCAGAAAAGAGGGGCCGGCAATATCGATATGAGCCCAGTTTTTATGACCATCAATAAATTTCTCAAGAAATTTTGCTGCAGTAACTGAGCCTGCCCCGCGTCCTCCGGTATTGTTCACATCAGCAACGTCAGACTTTATCTGCTCATCATAGAGATCCCATAGCGGCATCCGCCATACCTTTTCACCGGACTGCTGCCCTGCCTGAAAAATTTCATCAGCAAGTTTGTCGTTATTGCTGAAAAGACCTGCAACCCCGTAACCGAGAGCAACAATGCAGGCTCCGGTAAGGGTCGCTACATCAATAATCACATCAGGCTTGTATTTCTCTTTAGCATAGGTCAATGCATCAGCTAAAATCAGACGGCCCTCAGCATCAGTATTGCCCACCTCAACAGTAATGCCTGAATAGGTGGTAATAACATCACCAGGCTTCTGGGCTGTACCGCCGGGCATGTTGTCTGTGGCTGGAATAAGACCGATAACATGCAGAGGAAGCCCGAGTCGGCTGGCAGCCTCAACCGCGCCAAGAACACTTGCAGCGCCTGACATATCCGACTTCATCTCGCCCATATTTTCTGAAGGCTTAAGCGATATGCCGCCGGAATCAAAGGTAACTCCTTTACCAACAAGTGCGACAACAAGCTTAGCTTTTGCTTTTGGCTTGTAGTCAAGCACCGTAAAGGTCGGGGGATAAAAGCTGCCTTGATTTACAGCGAGTAAACCGCCCATGCGGAGTGACTCAATCTGTTTCTTGTGAAAAACAGTAACGTCATACCCATGTTTTTTGCCAGACTCCACTGCGGCTTTCGAAATATCTTCTGCCTGCAGATAATTGCCCGGGAGATTTACCAGATCCCTGGCCATCTTCTGGCATGAGGCAACAATTTTTCCTTCCTCAACTCCTTGTTCCACCGCTTCTGACTCTCGGGCATCAACCCTCAACAAAAGCTCGGCAATCTCTTTCGATTTCGGGGTAGACTTCTTTTTATCCAGTTTGCCGCTTTTCAGGCGATCAAAGCGATACGAGCCAACAGCACAACCTTCCACAAGGGTTGCTGCCAACGTTGCAACACTTTGCCCGGTAGCTACAGAGAGGCTCTTAATGCCGGAAAAGTCAACAGCAATTTTTCCAAGTTTCAGATCCACTGCTTTTGCAGCAAAGGAGACCGAAGCCTTCCGCCAATCGTCCAGAGTTTTTGCCTCTCCAAGACCAAGCAGCGCTATGCGTGCAGCAGCATGCTTGTTGCCGCCACCATACAAAACAACAACTTCACCGGCATCGGCTTTAAAATCTTTCAACACCTGAATATCAAATCCCAAGGCCAGAAGCGCCTCTTCAGCTTCTTTTTTCAATGCAACAGTGCTGAACGGCAGAGCCAGGATATCAGCGCCGACAGCGTCAAGATTACTTTTCAGCAGAGATATTTTCATAGGATTACTTGCCATCGTTAAGAGATAGGTTATTTGTTTTCGTTATGACTGCCTCAGAAATGCCCTCAGGTCTTCAAGCAATACATTCTGGGCCTTGTCGGATGAGAACTGAAAGAGACATCCGGCGGCATTCATATGACCGCCCCCACCATATTTTTGAGCCAGTTTATTGACATAGATATTACCGCGCGATCTGAAGCTTGCCTTGGTCCTTCCATCCTGCATCTCAACAATAAGAACGGCGATGCGGACTGAAGGCACACTTAAAAGATAGCGGATAATAAGATCGGTATCAAACAATTTGCTCCCGGTCGCTTTGAGCATGTCCTGCGAAATGAAAAGCCAGGAAATTTCACCATCATCGAGAATGGAAATAGCGCTCAACGCTGCTCCAAGCAGTTTAAGGGCCGGAGTAGAGAGTGAATTATATATCCTGTCGTAAATATCAGCCGGATCAGCGCCCTTACCGACAAGGTCTCCGGCAAGCATATAGACATAAGGTGATGTTTTTGGAAATCTGAACGACCCGGTATCCGTCATGACGGCGACATAGAGAGCTGTGGCGATTTCAGGAGTGAACAGCTCGCGGCCCAGGCGCTCCTGGAGGGCATTCACAAACCCATAAACAAGTTCACCAGTCGAGGATGCATAGCTTTCACACACCATAACGTCAGTAAAATCTTCCGGCTCAAGATGATGGTCAATACAGACAATTTTCAGAGCACCGAGCTCCCTTGAAAAACCTACATGAGGCCACAATGAGCCCATCCTGTCATGCAAATTGGCATCGAGCAGAATAACCACATCACACAGCGAGATCTCCTGAATAGCCTCCTCGCTTTTGTCATTGAAAAGATTTATGGGGTATAGCTGCTTGAGAAACTGGTAATTCGGGGGTACGTCCGTTGGATTGACAATAGTGACCTCCTTGCCAAGCGCCTTCAGTACCCTTGCAAGAGCGACCTCACTGCCAAGGCCGTCTCCATCAGAATTCACATGGGTTGTAATAACAAAGTGCTGCCCTTCGAGAAGTTCATCGATGACCGGAGACCATTCAGCATTTTGAAGCGTCCGACCATACTCAGGTAATATCATTAGATTGAGGTAACTTTAAACAAAAAATAAAACTTAATCTATGCTTTTTTCACCGCTACCAAAAGAGAGAAATTACCCTCTTTTTATTGGCCATTTCATCACAACACTACTATAAATTTTCCGGGATAAAGTACTTTTTTTATAATGGACCAGCAAAAGAACTCATGATGACATATATTTTTGCGTGAGCGGTTCAATCCGGACCTTGACATATTCACTGGAACCACATTTTTCAATAAAAACCTATCCTCTTTCAATGACCCTACAGTTACCGAATATAATAGATCTTACC
The DNA here is from genome assembly GCA_903908555.1 of uncultured Chlorobiaceae bacterium. Lineage (GTDB taxonomy): Bacteria > Bacteroidota > Chlorobiia > Chlorobiales > Chlorobiaceae > Chlorobium. The sequence continues at coordinate 15,104 of CAIVSG010000124.1, forward strand.
TTTCAACAGCTCCAGCTCGCAATGAAATCAATGGGGGAACCATCATTCAGGGCTTCCCAGATACACCAGTGGCTTTTCAGCCACCATGCGTCCAGCTTTGACGATATGACTATCCTCAGCCGGGCGCTACGAAAAAAGCTTTCTGAAACATTCTCAATCGAGCAGTTGCGTCTCATTGATCGCCAGGAGTGTTTCGAAGATGCATGCGAGAACCCAACAGAAAAGATACTCCTGCAGCTCCCCGATAATGAGGGTGTGGAAAGTGTCCTCATTGCTTCAGCGGAGAGAATGACTGCCTGCGTCTCATCTCAAGTTGGATGCCCGCTCCAATGCCCTTTCTGTGCTACGGGCAATATGGGGTTCCGTCGCAACCTCAGCGCCGGAGAAATTACAGGACAGGTCTATGCCCTCAACAAAATTGCTGCCGAAAAAACATCCAACAACAAAATCACCAATATTGTCTTTATGGGAATGGGCGAGCCGCTCCTGAACACCGACAATGTTATTGAGGCCATTGAGACCCTCAGCACAAGAAATTACAGTTTCTGCCTTTCACAGAAAAGAATAACCATTTCGACGGTCGGGGTAATCCCGGAAATTCAACGGCTCGCAAGGTCAGGAATGAAAACCAAACTTGCAGTCTCGCTTCATGCCGCAAATCAAGAGAAGCGGGAATCGCTCATGCCGATTGCTGCACGCCAGTACCCGCTGAACGAGTTGGGCAAATCGCTTGCCGAGTACACCGAAATAACCGGTATGCCGGTTACCATTGTCTATATGCTTCTGAAAGGAATCAACGATTCAGTGGATGATGCAAGGGCGCTTGCCCGGTTTGCCAAGACCTTTTTATGTAAAATAAATTTGATTGATTACAATTCAATCATTAATATTAAATTCAAGCCAGTTTACAGCTCAACCCGCGATATGTTTGTGCAACAACTCCTTACATCAGGACTGCATGTCACGGTCAGAAAAAGCTACGGAACAACCATTAATGCGGCATGTGGACAACTTGCAACAAACAGCACACTTAAACCGCAATAATCTCTAACCGTCCGAATAATTATGGATCTTTCTGAATTGATTCCTTTTAAAACCGAGTTTAACAAAACGTATTACGGTTTAAAGAGTAATGCGACGCATACCTCGGAACACCCTCTTTTCCATGAACTGAAGGTTCGCCGCTACGATCAGCCAATTGCGGGAATCAAAGAGTTTATTCTCGGCAAAATTAATCACTGGGTTGGATGGAATCTGATCTATGAAAAAACAGCAGTTGGCGGAATGACCTCTATTCGTGCTGAAGTAAGTTCTTTTCTTCTCCTTGGCTTGAAAATCAATGTCACCTTCGGACTGCTTGAAGAGAAGGATGTCAACGGCCGCCTGATCACATCTGTCAATGCCAAAGCTGAAACCCAGATAGAGTCAAGAGGTGATCTCGGTGAAAGCCGCCGGGTTATCAGGGTGATGCTCGGCGCTTTGGATTTTGAATTCAGAAACCAGATCATCAAGGAAGAGGACTATCAATACCGCTCGCTGGATGCAAAAGGTGCTGCGGCAGAATCACAGCAGATTTTTAATGAAGCCAACCTTCAGACTCATAAAATTTCCGAAGGTGCCCCTAAAGCCAAAACAATCGAATTCAAAAAAAGGCCTCCAGTTCAGACTATACAGCTCACTACCTCACCAAAAAGTTATGAAGTTGTTCACGCCCCTGCACCATTGTCAGCCAGTACGGAGCAGAATGGATCGTCAAAGAGCGCACCTGAAGTTGATACCACCGTCGACCAGGCAAGAGCTTCAAAGCCAAAAATCATGATAGTCACATCAAAAAAATCCATATAAAATCAGTTTGATGAGAATTATTTTACTGGGAGCACCGGGTGCCGGCAAAGGAACACAGTCTAACTACATTTCAAAATCCCTCGGTATACCGCAGATATCGACCGGTGACATGTTGCGTTCTGCTGTAACAGCAGGCACCCCCTTGGGTATTGCAGCAAAAAAAATCATGGATTCCGGTCAGCTTGTCTCCGATGAAATTATCATCGGTCTTGTCAAGGAGCGTCTGACAGAGCAGGACTGCGCCAATGGATGCCTTTTTGATGGTTTTCCACGCACTCTTCCCCAGGCCGAGGCACTCGGAAAAGATGGAATCCGCATTGACCATGTTGTTGAAATTAATGTTGAGGATAATGAGATTATCGAGCGGATGAGTGGACGCCGTGTACATCCGGCTTCCGGGCGAACCTATCATGTTCTCTTTAATCCGCCTGAAAAACCTGATATTGATGACGAAACAGGTGAGGCTCTCATTCAGCGTGAAGACGATCATGAGGATACGGTTCGTAAACGGCTTGAAGTCTACCACGCACAAACGCAGCCGCTGATCAACTACTATTTAACCTTGTCGAAGAACGGCTCCGTAAAAGCTCCGAGCTATTACCGGATTGAAGGGAAAGGAAAAGTAGAGGAAATTCGCGACAGGATTATTCAGGCACTCACATCCTGACACTGGACCGAAAGTCATTCAGTTATAAAAAGTCAGTGCCTTATCACTGACTTTTTTCATTCATCGCCATGCATGCAATCATAGTAGCAGAAAAATATTTCAGAGGCGAACCATGTGCAGCACTGGTCCCCGACACTCTGGAACACGAACTCAGGCCCGGATGCATGGTACTCCTCTCTGCAAAAAAAGGGAGCAGCTCCGTCTCTATCGGCTACATTATCAGCCTTTCCCTAGAGCATACAGAAGAACCTTCACCTATTGAGATACTCGATGTGCTCTATGACGGACGTCCTGTCCTTAACACCTCCCTTCTGCAGCTTACCGACTGGATGGCCGATTACTACCTCACCAGAAGAATTGATACCCTTTCATCCGCTCTGCCTGCTGCAGTCAGAACAACAGTTAATGACGTCGCGGAAATCACAGGCTTTGCACTGAACCCCGAAAGCCCGAAAATCATCAATACAAAACTCCGTCGATCAATCATGCAGATGATGATCAGGGAGAAACGCCTCACCGTTCATCAGCTCCAACGGCGGCTCGGGAAAAAACAGCTCTACCGAACCCTGGCTGAACTTGAGCGCGGTGGACATCTGACGCTGACCAAAAAGTTTTCATCCACCAAACCAAAACAGAAAACCGCTTACCGCCTGAGCCTCCGAGTGCCGGAAAATGCGGAAGAAAGCCTTAAAGGATCTCCCCGGCAGCTTGAGGCCTTCCAAACACTCGCCTCACTCAGCAATACTCCGGCATTTCCGGACATCATCGGAAGCTCAAGAGAGACCCTTAACGCACTTGTAAGCAAAGGGTTTGCGGAAAAGGTTATGACTGAGATTACGAGCAATTTCACAACCGGTTTTTCAGAAACGCCTCAGTCGCCAAAAACCCTGACAGCCTCTCAAAAAGAAGCGCTTGAGCGGCTTACAGGCGCATTCGAAACACAGCAATACAAAACCTTCCTTCTCCATGGCGTCACCGGGAGCGGAAAGACCCTGATCTATATTGAGTTGCTGAAAAAAGTTATTGCAGCCGGAAAATCTGCGATTGTGCTCGTCCCTGAAATTGCCCTGACACCGCAGACTGCCGGCAGGTTCCGTGAGCACTTTCATGATGAGATCACCATTATGCACAGCGCCATGAGCAATCAGGAGAAATATGATGCCTGGCACAGTCTTCGGCTTGGCAAAACAAAAATAGCCCTTGGCGCCCGGTCAACCATATTCGCCCCTCTCGACAATATCGGGGCAATCATTGTAGACGAAGAGCACGACGGCGCCTACAAACAAGACCGTAATCCCCGCTACAATGCCCGCGATACGGCAGTCATGAGAGCATTGTACAGCAAGGCGATCTGTGTGCTTGGATCGGCAACACCATCGTTTGAATCATACAGTAACGCGCTCTCCGGCAAATATACCCTCCTCAACCTCCCGGAACGCGTTGACGGGGCAACTATGCCCCTCATCCGGCTGATCTGGATGAAAGAGAGTCCAAAAGCCTCTGCATCAATTTCTGAGCTGCTCTACCGCCAGATTGAACTTCGTCTCAATAGAAACGAACAGGTCATTCTTCTGCAAAACAGAAGAGGCTTTGCCGGAAGTATCTTCTGCCTTACATGCGGTCATATACCGGTCTGCAAGTTCTGCAGCATCCCTCTGGTCTACCATGCAACCGAGAGCCATCTGCGCTGCCACTACTGCGGCCATATTGAACCCTTTAAAGGATCATGCGAACAATGCTTATCGACCGACCTGTTCTTTAAAAGCAGCGGCACCGAGCGTATCGAGGAAGAGCTGCAGACTCTTTTTCCTGAAGAAAAAATCCTTCGCATGGATGTCGATACCACAACCACCAAAGGAGCTCACGGCCGCATTCTCAAGGAATTTCAAACGGGAAAAGCACGAATTCTGCTCGGCACACAAATGGTTGCCAAAGGACTCGATTTTCCATCTGTAACCCTTGTAGGGGTTCTAATGGCAGATATTGGGCTCAACATCCCCGACTTCAGAGCTTCGGAGCGAACATTCTCCCTCCTGACTCAGGTTGCCGGACGCGCTGGACGATCTACCATGCCGGGAGAGGTCTACTTCCAGGTCTACAATAAGGAGAGTGATGTTTTCGCTGCCATCTTACAGGAAAAAGAGAGCTATAAAAAGTTTTTTCATCAGGAAACTGCTTTCAGAAAGGAACTCCACTACCCGCCGGCATCACGGCTTATAAAATTCGAATGCACCTCCACAAACGAAAAGCAGGCTGAACAGGCAGCACTTTACTGCAGGGAAACTCTGGAACATCAACTGCCCGAAAAGAATGGAATCATTCTTGGCCCCACCCCGGCAGGCATTGCAAAAATCAGAGGCCGTTACCGCTACCATGTACTGGTCAAACTTTTCGACGGCAAACTCTCATCCCTCTTTGTAAAACAAATGAGCGACGACATTACAAACCGCTTCCACTCTTCAGGCATCGCGATTACCATCGACGTCGACCCTCTGAACCTTATGTAATGTTGAGGATTGAGGCAGCCATTTTCAATTGCCGGTGCTCAAAAGCCGGGGCAAATTCGATTAAGTCGCGAGACTCCATGCCAACTGCAGCACTCATCGCAACTGTTCGCCATTTCTTTACCGCACTGTAAACCTCACCAAGAATTCTGAGGGCCTGGGCAGGTTCAAGCCAGAAATGGTCAGCAACACGCACAACCTCCGTAATGGAGGATACCGGCCCTGTTTCCTCCGTCAGCCAGGTTTTCAGCTCCTGATCCTTGTCAGGAAAAGGGTTGAGATCAAAAGCTGGTGCCAGAGACCACTGGCCGTTTGCCACATGCAGAAAACCATGGTTGTGCAGGTGATCATCCACATTGGTGATCAAAAGGTTAAAAACAATACGACGCCACAATTCAGCCAGTTCATGTTTCGGCTCTGCGCATATCGAAATAATGCGCTGGGCAATCTCGGTGTAGGCTCGTTCTTCATCTCGCCGAGCCTGCAGCATGGATGCCGCTGACAGATAAGGAATGCGCGAACCGTTATTCGCACGGTCAAAGCGGCGGATAACTGCTATAGGGGAGTCATCAGTAACGATAATTCTTGCTTGAGCAGCATTGATTCCTGCCGCCAATGCAAGGTGTAAAGCCAAAACCTCACCTCTTGTTACGCTGCGTTCGTCTGTGACGCTTGGAAACTTTCCAATGGCCAGATGTCCATCATCATCAATGATAGAGCACTTTGGGCGTAGTCCACCGAGTGAAGTCCCTCTTCCCCGGAGATAGCGCAAGTCAGCTTCAGTTTCGGTTCTCCGCTCCACAGCCTGGCTTGCACCAAGCATAAGGGCCAGCTCAAGAAGGGGTGGAGTTGCTCTTTCATGACCTTCTATGGTTCGCAGAAAGTGGCCATGTTCATCGCGCAAACGCAATGCACCAACCCGACTGACATCGTCCACGCCAACCAGATAGTCCCATTCCGTTAGTGGCTCATAAGATTGTTCTCTTCCTTCATCCCTGAGTCTTTTGCGACGTTTTGCATGATCCCGCGCAATAAGACGGCAACCCCAGCCATCAGGTTCCGTATCGGCAATCCCAAGGTGAAAAACAGAATCAGTTCCCGTCGCAGCCTTATGATATTGGTGACCTTCAATCAAATCAAGGTCTGGAGAAACTGAAAACCGGTCTACCGACTGAAGCCATTGTTGCGAATAGGCAAACGAAGAGTTCTCCCGCACTCCGCTTTTGGCATAGGCGAGTTGGCCAACAAGAGTACCGCATTCGCCAATACAAATGGTTGCACTATGCTGAATAGTCTTACTCATAAAGCACCGGTTTGGGGCGAAATCTTTCTCTTTCGTATACGTTGTGGCAACTGCTCATCCATCAGAATAAGTCCAATCGAGTCATTTGCCGTGTCCAGCAGCTCATTGAGTTTATCAAGTTCGCCCAACACATAAAGAGCGCGGGCAATTGTCCCCCACGACAAGCTTGGATCACCTTTTTCCAGTCTCCTGAGGCTGGAAACTGAAATACCAATCCGCTCAGCCATCGACTGCTGAGAGAAACGCCGCCGCCTTCTCGAAAGTGATAAATCCATCCCAAACTTTTTAAGCGCTCGTAAAACGGAGAGTGGTGCAGGTGCCTTTTCAATATTACCGCTCATATTTAACATAAAATAATTCCATAACGCTTATACATGAGCTAATATATAACAAGGTGGTTTAAAAGAAAAATGGTTTCATGATGTTGATTTTTTTGAATTTGACCTCGCCCCCCCCGGCTTTGCTTCATGCGCTAAAACCCTGCTGAATGCTTCAGGAACAATCGACGTTGTCTATCGGTGGTAGCGATTGGCGCAGCACTGAGCCTGGCGCACAAGAGGCTTTTTGTTGTCAATATTTACAATGTCTGTTCAATGGAATTTGCAGTTACTGCCATTCACTTTGCTCCCCTCCCATGCATCGTGCCAGTGCTGGCTTGTCGCTGAGCTGATTATGCATTCGCCTGTACCCACCGAGTTGACGCCAAATGTGCAGAAAAGCAACGCCAAGCGCCAGTCAATCACCCACGAAAGCGAAGTGCCGAGACAAAAAATAAAGCCATTTAGGGCTGGTGTGCACCGCGTGCAGTGATGAGCGGGATGCAGCTACGTGCGGATGCGGGCTGTTGCGTTGGTTGAGCGAAAGCATGGCTGCGCAAATGGAGCCCGGAGGGCGCTGTGCAGCGCTTTGGCAGTGCTGGGGTGTAAAGATAATAGCATATGACCATCAAAATCATTTTCAATACAGCTATCTGACTGGGGCCAAGAAATGACTTGATTTTAAGGTTCTGTTTGAAAAATGACTAGCTAAATTTTTCACTGCTTAACGATGAAGAAGCTCCTTTACTAAACCGAGCAACTCATTTTTTTTTATGGGTTTGGTAATAAAGCTGTCACAGCCTGCTTCCTGAGCTTGTACCATGTCTTCTTTCGACGTAAATGCAGTTTGGGCAATGACGGGTAACCCCGGTCGAATCTGTTTTATTTGCCGGGTGGCCTCATAGCCATTCATCACCGGCATTTGTATATCCATAACTACCAGATCAATTTCTGGATGGTTTTTTACCATGCCCACGGCTTCCAAACCGTTGCTGGCATGATACAACGTTATGTTTTCGCCTTTCAGGGTCTTGTTCAGTAAAAAACTGCTTACCTCGTCATTTTCGGCTATGAGGATGGTTTTGCAGGATAAAGGACTGAGTATCAACTGCTCAGCAGGTGGTAAGGTGTACTTTGTTATACTGGCGATGAGTGGATTGTAAGGAATGGTGAAGATGAATTTGCATCCTTTCCCTTCTTCTGATTCAACCCATATGGTGCCACCAAGCAATTCCACGTATGCTTTTGAAATGCTTAAGCCCAGGCCAGAGCCTTCATGATTTCGTGTCAGAGAATTATCCACCTGAAGAAAACGATCAAAAATCCTGTTTTGCATGGCAACAGGAATGCCGATACCGCTATCACTGACAGAAAAGGTAAGCATGGTACCTTTTCTGGAATACTCAATAACAATGCTTCCGGTGCGAGTAAATTTGAGGGCATTCTGGACAAGGTTGGTCAGTATCTGGTTGAGCTTTGTCTGGTCGCTTATGATGATGCTTTCGCTGTCAGGCAGCCTTGGCTTACAGTCAAAGCGCAACCCTTTTGCTTCAGCTAACGGCTTGAAAAAGGAGCAGACATCGTGTAAGAGTTCGTTAACCGGTGTTTCTGCTACCTGCAGCATTGTTTGACCGGCTTCAATGCGTGAAATATCGATGAGGTCATTGATGAGATTGAGCATGCGTTGGCCGCTTTGCTGCATGAGGTCAATATATTCTGCCTGTTCCTCGCCAGATAAATGAGGTTCCTTCAGAAGCTCTGAAAACCCGAGAATACCATTCATTGGGGTGCGAATCTCGTGACTGATATTGGCCAGAAACGCTGATTTCAAACGATCGTTTTCTTCGGCCTTTTCTTTGGCGGCAATCAGGGCATCGGTCAATAATTTCTGTTCGGTTATATCTTCCTTGACTGCAACAAAATTGGTTATTACTCCATCGGGACTCCGAATAGCAGACATTACTGCCCTCTCCCAGAAAAGCACGCCGTTTTTCTTTTTGTTCTGCAGTTCCCCACGCCAGATATTGCCCGCAAAAATCGTGTTCCAGAGATCTTCGTAAACCGATTTCGGCATCAGGCCTGACTGAAGGATTCGGGGATTTTGTCCTTTTACCTCTTCGATAGTATACCCGGTGCACTCTGTGAACTGCGGATTGACGTATTCGATATTGCCCTCAGGATCGGTCATGACCACAGAGGTTGGACTTTGCTCTACTGTCACACTCATTTTTTTAAGTGCTCTTTCAGCCTGTTTGCGCTCGGTGATGTCAATAATTATGGCATACGAAAGATCTCTGCCGTTACTATTGATGATTTTGCGGAAAATTTCTACATCGCGAACAGAGCCGTCAGCCCTGCGGTGCTTAAATGACAAAGGACCTTGTCCAGGCAGGTTGTTTTTTTCCACTTCACGCTTTGCCTGATCAATTGAAAGGGTATTGATGTCGTACATCGACATCCGGCGAAGTTCTTCAATGGACCAGCCATAAAAGTTGGCTGCCGCATCATTAGCATCTATAATACTGGCTGTTTCATGATCAATGATCAATTGCACAGCGGAATGCTCCTCAAACAGCTTCCTGAAACGCTCTTCGCTCTGTTTCAGGGTAGCTATATCAGCTTGTTTGCGGTCAGTGATATCAAATCCAATGCCAATAAGAAATTTCTTGTCATTGATGATAACTCTTTTACCTGTAGCCTGAAACCATCGGACTTCAGGGCCTCCATGCATCAGAATTCTTACTTCTACAGATTCTTCATTGCCGTGCTCAAGAATATCCCTGATTTTTTCAGCGACTTTCGGTCGGTCATCCGGATAAATGGTTTCAATGACAAAGCTATGGGCCATTTCATCCTCGGATTTGCCAACTACTATATCCCGCTCGTAGGCATTCCACTGAACGAACAGTCCTTCAGAATTAATCATATAAAAGGCTCCCGGAATTGTATCGACCAGTGCACTGCTGAAAGTCTGCTGGTTTTGCGACTCCTTCTCCGCCAGTTTAAGTTCTGTTATGTCCTGCACGAAAATATGGAGCGCTGTATTTTTGTTTTTTCTTGAAGCTAAGGGGGTAATGGTACTGCGAATAAACCGACCTTCGTGTTCATCTTCAAAAGTGACGATTTTACCGGTTCGAAAGGCTTCGTCCGTTCTTTCTTTTCTGGATACAGCCAGATCAGGAGGAAGCAAATCAAAAGCATTGACATTAATGCATTCCGCCAGCTGCTTGCCTAACATTGTAGCAAAAGCCTTGTTAGCCTCAAGAATGATATCATCGCAATCCATAACAAATGATATATCATTGGTATCAAAGACAGCTTGAAGCGTGTGATAGCGTTCTTCAAAATTGAAGTTGGTGTCGTAATTATTTTCGACATTCATACTTATGCTGTTCACTTATAGTGGCAGATCAGAAAGCGGATTAAAATTAATATACCTATCAAAAATCTATTCCCTATTGAAGAGTCAACCGCCAAGCGCAGGTTATAATAAAAAGAAGTCCTAACCCACCTGTTGGTAATGTCAAGGGAAACAAAGCCAGCAGTGATAAACAAATGGAGCCTGGCGAGGGCGCTATGGGCCGCTCGCCACGACTACAGAATTTCAAATCAATGGTGCCTTTTTTTGCATTTTACGAGTTTGAAGTGTGATATTATCCTACTTGGTGGCGTATTTTTTTTTTCATAACGACAACGAAGGTTGAGGACATGGGAGAAATTTTACCAGGCGCTTGCACAAGGAGCAGATTTGGAGTATAGAAATCAAGAAGAGTTTCTTGGTGCAGAGGTTTTCGGCAATCCACCAGCAGGGGTGAGATACCGCTTATCCACTTCATTTGAGGCCGAAAAGTTTTTGGCTCTACGTGAACTGGACTGCCAGCATTCAGGAGTTATACCTCACTTGGTGATTGAAGGCAGCACCCGCTTAACAGATTGACCTTCATTTCGCACCGAATTGAATACTCAATCCTCCGATAACAATTACCCCCTAACCGGCCCTTGTTAAGGTTGAAACTGCCGGATCGATGAATCGCTATTGATGGTAAACCATATATTTACGAGGAGTATGACTTTTTTTTGCTTTAATTTGTATTTATAAATTTATTACCGGGCACAACAGATCTCCTAAAGAACATTAGTATGATATGTTACTGCGTGATTTCATACCCTGTATGTAGTGCTGGTTTTGAGAACATTTGGCACTCTAATAAGGTTGTAACAACCCCCGATATCAACGCAGAAGGCCCTCAACAACAATAACAGTAAGATGAAACACAATCCACTGAAGAGTGCCGGGATTATTCTTTTTATTGCAGGACGTTATCTATTTGCAGCGTTTTTTCTTTATGGTTTCTGGCACAAGCTGGTAAAAGGGTGGTTATGGAGTAACCTCATGCATGACTTTTTCGCCAAACGTTTTGCAGAACTAGCGCCAGGATCATTCCAGTCCATCTATCTTGAACACTTCGCCATACCGTTAGCATTTCCGATTGCATGGATTGTTACTGTCGCAGAACTTTTTATCGGCTTTTCGCTTTTCTTTGGTATTGCGGTCAGGGCAAACGCTGCACTAGCTTTATTTCTGGTACTCAATTTTGCTGCGGGTGGCTTTTACAACCTTACTCTTCCGCCATTTATGATTTTTTCCGTGTTGATGATGCTGTTACCTTCCGGCCAATGGTTTGGATTTGACAAGCAACTTCACCACAAATACCCTGAGTCCATATGGTTCAAATAACTGAAAATGTCTAACAATAACAATCGTCACGCCTGTCACTATCTATGGATTTTTCCTTTTCTTCTTTTTTTGTTCACTGCACCTTTAACAGAAGTTTCAGCAAAAGCAAAAAAAGTAAAAAAAGCAGCAACGCCAGTCGAGGTCGCGGACGAGGCATTATGGCACATGAACTATCCAAAAGCTGATTCGATATACACCTCAGAACTTCGCAATAATCCCGGAAACGCAGATCTCAACTGGAAAATGGCCCGACTGCAGGTAAGCCTTGGGGAAGCAGTTCCACCGGGAAACACAGATACACGTATCCAGCATTACCGCAAAGCCACTGAATATGCACGCACCAGCATCTCCCTTGACAGTCTCAATGCTAAAGGTCATACCTGGCTTGCCGCATCACTTGGAATGATGGCTGACAAAATCGGTACCAAGGAAAAATTAAAACGCGCCAAAGAGATTAAGCGCGAACTTGACACTGCGCTTCGATTAAACCCGAACGATGAAACGGCTCTTTCAATACTTGGCTCTTATTACGGTGAAGCTGCAAAGGTTGGATGGTTCAAAAGAATGGTGGGCAATGCCTTCCTCGGTGAGGTACCAAAAGGTGATTTTACACTGGCAGAAAAAGCATTTCGAAAAGCAATCAGCATTGATTCCAGAATCATCAGAAATTACCATGAACTGGCGTTAATCTGTATTGAATCGGGGAACAAAGAGGAAGCAATAGTTTTAATGAAGACCGCTCTGGAGAAGCCAATCCTTTTTGAAACTGATAAAATACGCATAGAGGAAATGCACGCACTCTTGAAAAAGCTTACGAAAGAGTAGCTTTACTGTTTGCTGGAAATCCCCAGGAGAGACCTGACACCAAGATGATAGCTGTTCGCTCCGAACCCGCTGATGACGCCGACACACACTTCAGAAATGACTGA
>CAIVSG010000125.1 GCA_903908555.1 uncultured Chlorobiaceae bacterium
ATCAAGGTTCGTGAACTGCTCGCCCGGATTTCAGCCCATGACCCTTCGGAAGTGAAAGAGGTTGTTCTTGCCCTGAATCCAACGATTGAGGGCGAAACTACAGCTCTCTACCTCAGCAAACTTCTCAAGCCTCTCGGCATACTGGTTACAAAAATAGCACGTGGAATACCTGTAGGAGCTGAGCTTGAGTTTATTGACGAAGCAACCCTTTCGCGGGCTATGGAAGGGCGTTCAGCTGTTTAGCAATTCTGTTTTAACTCCACAATTAATGAGTTCAGAAAAAAAGAGAGTCTTGATCCTTGGAGGAGGCCTGGCCGGTTTGACGGCAGCTAAGCGGTTGACAGATAAAGGGTTTCAGGTCAAGGTGCTTGAAAAAAGAGAGATTTTCGGAGGGAAGGTCTCTTCGTGGAAAGATGATGAAGGGGACTGGATTGAGTCCGGCACGCACTGCTTTTTTGGAGCCTATACGGTGCTCTATGATCTTTTGAAGGAGATCAAAACCGATCATGCCGTTCGGTGGAAAGAGCACGAGCTGACCTATACGCTTACTGGCGGTGAGCGCTTCACCTTCAATACCTGGGATCTGCCCAGTCCGCTTCATCTGCTGCCGGCGATTGCGAAAAACGGCTATTTTACCCTTGGAGAAATGGCTGCTTTTTCGAAAGCGCTCATTCCATTGGCACTCCATAAGGATCAATATGCGCCTACACAGGACCACCTGACATTTGCTGAATGGGCGGAGCAGCATAAATTCGGGCGTCGCCTGATGGATAAAATGTTCCGTCCGATGGCTCTGGCTCTGAAGTTTATTCCGCCTGAAGAGATATCGGCCAAAATAATCCTTGATGTTATCGAGACCTTTTACCGGCTTCCCGAGTCGTCCTGCATGGGATTTCTGAAAGGGGCGCCCCAGGAGTATATCCATCAGCCTCTTTTAGACTATTCGACGTCGAAAGGGGCTGTTTTCAAGAACAGGACGGCTGTCGATGAGCTGCTTTATGACGGGGGTGAAATAAAAGGTGTTCAGCTGCGTAATGGTGAAATACTGACGGCTGACTACTATCTTTGTGCGCTTCCGATTCATAACCTGAACAGGGTGCTGCCGGAAAGCCTGAAAAAACATGACCGGTTTTTTGGTGGACTTGATAATCTTGATGCAGTTCCGGTGATTTCCCTGCAGATATGGTACGATCGGGAAATCGCCACGGATAACAATGTACTGTTCTCGCCTGACGGTGTTATTCCGGTCTATGCAAACCTTGCACAAACGACACCTGATTACCGTACGCTCAGGGGGATGCCTTTCAGCGGTAAAACCCGCTTTGAGTTTTGCGTGGCGCCGGCAAAAAACCTCATGGGGCTTTCCACGGAGGAGATTATCCGTCAGGTAGATCTTTGTGTGAGAAACTGCTATCCTGAGACTTCACGTGGGGCCCGGATTCTAAAATCAACACTGGTAAAAATTCCCCACTCTGTCTATGCTCCAACCCCTTTCATGGAGCAGTACCGACCGACCCAGACCACTCCGGTCCGCAATCTCTTTCTTGCCGGAGGATTTTCCCGGCAGCTCTATTACGATTCAATGGGCGGTGCAGTGATGAGTGCAAATTTGGCCGTAGAGGGTATCGTGAAGGAAGCGGGGTTTGGGTACCTTTGATATCGGAATTTTAATATCATCCACTTATTACGTAAGTTTCAGTACGTGGTTGGTGTACTATCAGAGTTTTGCTTTTAAGGAGGGTTATCAGACTGAAGAACCTGTTAATTGGAGAAAACTATGAGAAAAACAATTTTGGTGGCAGTGGGTATTGCTGGAATGGTTTTAGGAAATCCACTTTCCGATGCTCAGGCACGCTCAGGAATTCCTGTGGTGTTTGGCTACAGACCATCTTTTGTGATCACTACTCGACCAAGCTTTATTTATCTCCAGGATCAGGGTTTTTCAGTATCATACGGCAGTCCATATGATATTATTTTTTATGGTGATATTTATTACCTCTATAACAATGGTATCTGGTATCGTTCTTCTTATTATCGCGGCCCATGGATTGTAGTTCGTGAACATACTATTCCTTACAACCTAAGACGACATGACTGGAATGATATACGGCGGTATCGTGATATTGAGTATCGCAGGCATGATCGCGGATACTGGGAGGAAAGGAATCGTCACGACCGGGATCGTTTTGATGGAGGTCGACATGATGGTCGTGGTGATGGCGGGGATCAGCGTGGCGGAGATAATCGCGGCGGCGGTAGAGATCAGCATGATGGTGATAATCGTGGAGGTGGAAAAGATCAGCGCGGCGGAGATAATCATGGTGGCAGCAGAGATCAGCGTGGCGGCGATAACCGAGGTGGCAGCAGGGATCAGCGCGGTGGCGGCAGGGATCAGCAATCTGGTGATAATCGTGTAGGTGGAAAAGATCAGCGCGGTGGCGATAACCGAGGTGGTGGCAGGGATCAGCAATCTGGTGATAATCGTGGAGGTGGAAAAGATCAGCGTGGCGGAGATAACCGAGGTGGCGGCAGGGATAGATAAAGAGGATTGTAATAAGAGTCGTTTCATTGCAGTGCGCAAGACTGCACACAAAAAAAGCCCCAATTTGAGATGGGGCTTTTTCTGTTATACCTGGTCTCTGAAGAGATGAGCTTACTTTGACGCTCTCTCTCTTGCTTCAGCTCTTACGTGATGGGCTCTTTTGTGTGCCTTTCTGTCTGCTTTTCTGGCTTTCTTTGCTCTTTTGATTGCCCTTTTGTTTTCCTTTCTGTCTGCTTTTTCCTCTGCTTTGATTTCAGATTTAATTTCTGCTCTTTTTTCTGCTCTGGATTCACTCCTTACTTCTGCATGTTTGTCAGCGGCGAAAGAAACACCACCAAAAATTCCGGTCATTGCAAGTGAAATAATCATCCCTGCGATCAGGTTCTTTTTCATGAGTAGCTATATTTGAGTTTTTTTAGTTCATTGAAGTCAGGATTATCCCGCATCCTATCTACTACTACGACAGACGATTGAACATCCTTTCAATAAATCTTTCTTTACTGAACTATTTTAATCTTTCAGGGTACCCTATAGCTAAGTTGAGCAAAGAACAGACAAAGATATTGATCCAGACAAGTAAACGATTGCACGTTATGATTGCCGCCATAACGTTTCACACACTGACGAAATTGATGAATCGGCAGATGTTTGTAAGCTGTCCAAGAACGGTCTTTCCTGTATACATCGATCATTTCATTTGGCAGAATTATGAAATGATGAAAAATAGGAGGCAATTTGAAGTCGTTAACGGTAATAATAAGCTATATGATATTATTTTATATATAGTTACAGGAGATTATCTTTTCAACAACCGGACACCAGAGAAATTTTTTATGAATAAAAAGAGTTGAGGGACAGTTTTTTTGTTTATATATAAAAAATATATATTATTCTTTGTGTCGTAAATCAGCTTAAGCTGTAAAAAAAATAAATAGGAAGCCACTTTATCAGTATTGTAACACTTGTCAAAAAATGTGATAAGCGTTTATAACTGTTATTATCTATAATCAATCTGTGCCACCGAGAGCAAAGATAAAATCGGTAGTCCCTTAGATAACCTCACTGTTCCATACTTAAGCAGTTCATAATTTGTTTCCATATCGACAATCTCGGGCATAGAGATGGTGCATAATGCGTTACTTCATTACAACAGGGTTAGTTGCTTTATTATGCTGGTTTTTCGAGGGATTTAGTTGAATAACGACATGACTATTGTTTCTCGCATCCAGCGACAGCTACCTATAAGGTTATTAAAGCGACATATACATGTCGTTTTAAAATATGGTTCAATTAGAAAATATAGTAATGCTATTTGTGCTTTATATTATTATTTACGTGGTACTTCAGTTATTTCGACAATGCCATTGTTTTTAAAAGTAGAGATTAGTCGCTATTGCCTTGTTGATTGTTTATCCTGCAAAATTCAAAAGACTAAGGATTTTTATCCTTTTGATAAGTTCAAAATGCTTATCGATGATTTTAAAGATACTGTCTTTATGGTTCAACTCTATGAGATAGGTGAGCCACTCCATCATGATCAAGTTATAGACTGTATAAGGTACTCCCATGCAAGCCATTATGCCACAGTAATATCATCAAGTCTGTCGATTCAAAAACCTGATAAATTCTGGAATGATTTGGTTGCCAGTGGATTGGATCGTCTTATTGTTGCGATTGATGGTATTACAAAATTAGTATACCAGCAATATCGCAGAAAAGGTGATTTGGAACTGGTAATGTCTAACCTGAAAAAAGTCCTTAGTCATAGGAAGCATATTGACAGCAAGTTAATTGTTGAATGGCAGATGATCGATTTCCCTTGGAACCGTTGTGAACAAGAACCTGCAAGACGGTTAGCCTATGAGCTTGGCTGCGATGATTTTAGTCTTATTCCAGACGCAGATATACAACGAAAAAAATATGAGCAAACTGGAATTATTCGCGAACAAAACTGTATATGGTCATATGTCTTACTGCTTGTGAACGCTTTTGGCGATGTAATTCCGTGTTTCAAGCCTGGATGTCATCCGGGAGTTTTAGGAAATCTGAACGAGTCCAGTTTCAACAATATCTGGAACGGTGAGGATATCAGGGCTATTCGTGACCCTCATCAGATAAGCTGCAGGCTTGGCTGCTGCTCATGTCGTGAATGATCAGGCCACTGTCGGCAGTATTTTACTCAACCATAATAGGGGACAAACGTTATGGTTATCTTACCTCAATACACTTTAGTTTGGCTTACGTTAGTATGAGGGATATTTGCTAACTCCTTATTTTAATGGGACATTGATCTTCTTTAGGTTTTATTCTCTATTTACTATTTTATTATTATCTTCATTACCCTGATCCGATTCAGATCAATGATGGCAGGCCCTTGTAGCTCAGTGGATAGAGCAGTAGTTTCCGAAACTAAAGGTCGGCAGTTCAAGTCTGCCCAAGGGCACAGATAAGGGGCATTTCGGGGTGTGGCTCAGTTGGTAGAGTGCTGCGTTCGGGACGCAGAGGTCGTGGGTTCGAATCCCGCCACCCCGACACAAGAGCAGTGCTATATTGTTCCATATTGTTCGCAAACCCCTGTAAACGCAGGGGTTTTTGCTTTATACCCCCCAGTTCGCTGAGAGTAAAAGATGGAAGGCAAACTTTACCTGCAGGCTGAAAAGAGCTTTCCTCTCTGGAGAGCTTTTGTTTTTTGTTGGGGTTGAGGAATCACCCCAACCTACATAGCACACCCAATAACTCCCGAGGTTATCTTTTCACGTGGCAATCACGACAATCATTTAACCTTCCGATCAGCGCATGGTTGACTCTCGAAACCCGATGAAAAGGATACCATGCGTCAGTTGCCAAGAGTATATCAGAGCAGGAAGAGTACTTTCCTCACTGGTGCGGTTGCTTTCATAACTTATTAATAATCAATTTATAAGGGGCTGTTTCAAACTTATTCCCTGTAATATATGTTTGATATATGCTGGCGACATTCAGAATGTGGGTTATGAAGCACCTTTTCTCCTATAAATCCATCATTTCTGAAGGTCATGGGTACAATAGAAGCTTATGCGGGTTCGGCTTGTTAGTACCATATTTTAAAAGAAGAGAGGACGTCCTCTCGGTTTTTTTTCAAAATCTAATGCTGAGGGCAATGCGGAAAAAAAAGGATGTCCTTTCAGTTTTTGTTACAGGTGATGTTACGATTGACTGGAATATCGCACATGTATCACGTGGATCGCATGAACAAATTGACTGGATTGGAGACGATATTTGCCGAATGAGCTGGCAATATGGCAGCGCGGCTCTTCTTGTGGATCTCATGACGGCAATGTCGAATCAGCTCAAGGAAGAACTGTTTTTTCCTATAGAGGTTACGAGTACTCATACAACCTTACAACAGCCGATTGATCCTTACGACCCGCACTACTACCACTGCTACTCTGTCTGGGCTCCTTACCCTGACAGGGAAGCTCCTGATACCGTTATCTGGCGGGTTGAGCGCTTTCTTGGTCTTGACCGGTCATCCAAAATAGCTACGGAACACAATGGTGTTGACGATGGGCTCGCCAGTTCCAACAATGCGGATATTATTGTTATTGATGATAGCAATCTTGGTTTCAGATATCACCCTGCTCATTGGCCCCAGGCGATACGTCATCCTCTAAAGGATAAAAAAGCTCCCTGGATTATTGTTAAGATGTCAGGGCCTGTCGCTGAGGGGGCCTTATGGGAACATCTTGTGTCAAAATTTTCGGATCGCCTGATTGTTGTTTTATCCATTAACGATTTACGGCAGTCGGCCATTCAGGTGAGCGCTCAAATTTCATGGGAAAAAACAGCTCAGGAACTTATCTGGGAATTGACTCACAATCCCATGATCAACACTCTAACCCATTCGGCATATAGTGTCGTTTCATTTGGCCCGACCGGAGCAGTGCTTCTTCCGGGACATAAAAAGAGTGATGAAGCACCTCAACTTCTGTTTGATCCATTTTATATGGAACGTGAATGGCCTGCAGGAAAGGGGAGAATTATCGGCAAAACATCGGTATTGTTAGCTGGCATTGTTCGTGAAATCATCATCAACTCTGAAAATCCTGATCTTACCAAAGGAATTCAGTCCGGGGTTACTGCAATGCGTTATCTCCATAAAGCCGGATATGAGAAAAATACTGACGTTTCGCCCCGATTGCGCTTTCCCATTGACGGTGTCGTTACTTCGTTGAAAAGCCTGGAGATGCCACTGGCAAGTGCTGATTTCCCAATATTTGATATAGAAAATAAATCACAGCCCTCTTCCTGGACAATTCTCAGGGATCGATACCATGATGACCTTGAAGAGTTGAGTCAGCGAATTGTTCTTGAAGGTGCCAAAGCTGCATTGAAAAATGTGCCAATTGGTGAGTTCGGGGAACTGGTTACGGTGGATCGTCAGGAGATTGAGTCACTGAGAAGTATTCATAGTCTGATTGCAGAATATTGCAACCAGCAGGAAGAACGTCCTGTTTCAATAGCAGTGTTTGGCCCTCCAGGGTCAGGAAAATCATTTGCCGTCAAGCAAATTGCCAAGGTTGCCAGTCCCGATAAAAAAATTGCAGAGAAAACACTTACGTTTAATCTTTCTCAGTTTAAAGGTCCGGCTGACCTCATCGATGCTTTTCATCAGATCCGGGATATAGCCTTATCAGGTAAAATTCCTTTGGCGTTTTGGGATGAATTTGATTCATCGCTCGACGGTAAACCTTTGGGCTGGCTCCGTTATTTTCTTGCTCCAATGCAGGATGGCGAGTTTCAGCAGGGACAGCTGACCCATCCTATAGGTAAAGCAATTTTTGTTTTTGCAGGTGGTACCTCCTCCAGTCTTGATTCCTTTACGAAATCAAAAAAACAACACCAGTTTATCGAAGCAAAAGCCCCCGACTTTCTAAGCCGGTTGAAAGGGTTTCTCAACGTGCTTGGGCCGAATCCGCAACTCTCGGAGGAACGCGATGATCCATATTTTATAGTACGACGTGCACTGCTTCTGCGGTCACTGTTCGAGCGGTTGACCCCTCAATTGTTTGATGAAAACCATAAACTCCGAATCGATACCGGAATCATGCGCGCTTTTCTTCGGGTTGATTCTTATCGCCATGGCTCCCGTTCGATGGAGGCAATTGTTGCTATGAGCAGGCTTGGAAACGCTACACATTTCAATCGCTCCTACCTGCCTCCTGAAGAACAACTCAGGCTGCATGTTGATCCTCACTCTTTTGTGGCACTTGTTCATCATCTTGAACTCCGGGAACAACTTCTCGAAAAATTAGCCCGTCTTAACCATAAATTGTTTTATAACAATCTTAAAACCCAAGGCTATGTATGGGGAAAGGTGACCGATGAAGATGCAGATCCAAAAACGCACACCTCCCTTGTCAGCTTTACAGCCCTGTCACCCCATGAACGTGAAGAGAATCGTGCGGCTGTGCGCGATATCCCCAATAAACTTGCGACTTTTGGATACGCTATTGTTCCAATGCGTAACAATGAGCAAGCGGCTGAATTCCCGATTCCGGAGCTGAAGGAAATGGCTAAACATGAACACGAGAGGTGGATGGATGCCAAACTGAAAGATGGGTGGAAATATTCTCCTCACACCAATAAAGAGAAAAAGCTCCACGCTCTTCTCGTCGATTGGGAAAGACTATCGAAAGAGGAAAAAGATAAAGACAGCTCACTGGTGTCTGAAAGTATTCCTCGTTTACTGAAGGAGGCAGGTTATACAATAGTAAAGCTTTCCAATACATGAAGCAAGCTTCGCTAGCTTCATGTATGATTGGTCTGTAACGAAAGGCAGGTTATGAAAAACGCTGTAACTTCAGATGGATTTGTTGGCCTTTCAGCAGCAGAGGTTGCCGAACGATTGGCTTTGGACGGCTACAATGAGTTGCCATCAGCTGGACGACGGAGCATTTTTTCTACCGCCTTTGAGGTTGTCCGGGAACCGATGTTTCTCTTGCTGGTGTCGTGCGGGGCAGTCTATCTGGTACTTGGAGATGTGCAGGAAGCGCTTATGCTGCTGGGGTTTGTGTTTTTTGTTATGGGGCTGACTCTCTACCAGGAACGAAAAACAGAAAATGCACTTGAAGCGTTAAGGGATCTTTCAAGTCCCAGGGCCCTTGTTGTCAGAGATGGTGCTGAAATGCGTATCGCAGGACGCGATGTGGTAGAGGGTGATATCGTTATTGTTAATGAGGGTGACCGGGTTCCTGCAGATGCCATCCTTCTTTCCTGCCTTAATTTTTCGGTCGATGAATCATTGTTAACCGGTGAATCTATTGCTGTCAGAAAGTCAGATGATGAGGCGACAGGAAAAGAGGTGCGTATCGGCGGCGATGATCTTCCTTTCATATTTTCGGGTACCCTTGTTGTCCAGGGGCAGGGGATTGCCCGTGTAATAGCTACCGGTATCAGGACAGAAATCGGCAAAATCGGCAAGGTGTTGCAGAGCGTGGCGCAGGAAGAGACCTTATTGCAGAAGGAAACTAATCGATGGGTGCGGAATCTTGCTGTTTTCGGGCTTTCGTTGTGCGTCCTGGTTATTGTATTCTATAGTCTTACCCGTGGTGACTGGCTCAATGGTTTACTTGCCGGTATCACCCTTGCCATGGCCACACTGCCCGAAGAACTTCCTGTAGTTCTTATGATTTTTCTTGCTCTCGGAGCATGGCGCATTTCAAAAAAACAGGTGCTTACCCGACGTATGCCAGCCATAGAGATGCTTGGTTCGGCTACCGTTCTCTGTGTTGACAAAACGGGTACGCTCACCATGAACCGCATGACTGTCAGCAAGTTGTTTGCCGGAGGAGAGGTTATTGATATCGGTTTTGATGCAGATCGTTCAATACCTGAAATGTTTCACGAACTGATTGAATTCAGCATTCTGGCCAGTCAGCTTGATCCTTTTGATCCGATGGAACAGGCCATCAAGCAGGTCGGGGATAAATATCTTACAGAAACTAAGCATCTGCATTATGATTGGACGCTGGTGCATGAGTATCCTTTGTCGAAAGAGCTGCTTTCACTCTCCCGTGTCTGGAAATCATCAGATAGTGAGAAGTATATCATTGCCGCCAAAGGGGCTCCTGAGGCAATTATAGACCTTTGTCATTTTGATGCCGAGCAGAAAGCAAAGCTTTCAAGTGATATCGAAGAAATGGCTGATCAGGGATTACGGGTACTTGGGGTGGCAAGAGCATTATTTAATGAACCGGTATTGCCTGATGTGCAGCATGATTTTGTATTTGAATTTCTTGGCCTTATAGGCCTTGCTGATCCGGTAAGGCCTACGGTGCCATCTGCAATTGCTGAATGCTATAGTGCTGGAATTCGTGTGATGATGATTACCGGTGATTATCCTGGTACTGCCAGCAATATAGCCCGCCAGATCGGGCTTAACAATGCTGAAAAGGTTATGACAGGAGGTGACCTGCAGAGTTTGTCGGACATTGAGCTGCAGGAAAGGATTAACGATGTGAATATTTTTGCGAGGGTTGTTCCTGAGCAGAAATTGCGTCTGGTTAATGCTCTTAAGGCAAATGGAGAGATTGTGGCTATGACAGGAGATGGGGTTAATGATGCTCCTGCATTGAAGGCTGCCAACATTGGAATAGCTATGGGAGGTCGAGGTACTGATGTTGCAAGAGAGTCAGCCTCTCTGGTGCTGCTTGATGATGATTTTTCTTCTATTGTGCAGGCTGTGAAGTTGGGACGCAGGATTTTTGACAATATCAGAAAAGCCATTGCGTATATTTTTGCGATTCATGTTCCTATCGCCGGGATGTCACTTATTCCAGTTCTGTTTCATTGGCCGCTTGTTCTTATGCCCGCACATATTGCGTTTCTGCAGCTCATTATTGATCCTGCCTGCTCACTTGTTTTTGAAGCTGAACGAGAAGAAAAAGATGTTATGACGCGCCCGCCTCGAAACTCCAGAGAGCCATTATTCAGTCGACAGACAGTTGTCATCAGCCTCGTACAGGGTGTCATTGTTCTTTGTGTTGTTCTGGGGGTGTTCTATTTTTTTACTAACAGGGGAGATAATCAGTCGGAAGTAAGGGCTTTGACATTTACCACGCTGATTTTTTCAAATCTGGCTCTGATTGTAACTAACCGTTCATGGACTCGCACATTTATCGGCATGTTACGGTTTTCCAATATAGCATTGCTCCCTGTGCTTGCAGGTGCAATTCTTTTACTTGGTATTGTGCTGTATATTCCCTTTTTTGTCTCCCTTTTCAGATTTTCCAGCATACATTCCCCTGATCTTGCTGTTTGTCTTGCAGCTGGTCTTGGAAGTGTGCTCTGGTTTGAAGTACTCAAATGGTTTGGTGTATTCAGAGCCAGCAGTCGAGGCCAAAGATGAGCATCATAAAGCCCTCTCATAATAACATTTTCCCCTTAATGAGACCTGCATGATAACTACCGAAAAACAAAACTATAATTTTCAAAAAATTGTAGCAGTCACTGGTGTATTGCTTTTTATCATCAAACTTGGCGCCTGGTATCTTACCAATTCCGTGGCAATTCTGACGGATGCTCTGGAAAGTACTGTGAATGTCACCAGTGCATTTATAGGATTGTATAGCCTCTATCTTTCTGCAAAACCAAAAGATTCAGGCCACCCCTATGGGCATGGGAAGGTGGAATTTATTTCAGCAGCAATTGAGGGTACTTTAATTGCCTGTGCGGGGCTGCTTATTATTTATGAAGCGGCAATAAACCTGAGAAATCCGCGTCCTGTTGCCAGGCTTGATTACGGTATCCTGTTAATAAGTGCAACTGCCATAGTCAATTATATAGTCGGGCATATTGCCATTAAACAAGGGCAAAAAAACAATTCGCTTGCTCTTGTTGCCAGTGGAAAACATCTGCAATCAGATACCTATTCAACAGTCGGTATTATTATCGGTCTGATTCTGTTGTTTCTGACTAACATAGCCTGGCTTGACAGCGCTGTCGCCTTGATTTTTGCTGTACTCATTGTCTATACCGGATACCGGATTATCCGCGACTCACTCAGTGGTATTATGGATGAGGCGGATGAAGCGTTACTTGAAAAAATGGTTGTTTTATTAGAGGCGAATAGAGGAGAAAACTGGGTTGATCTTCATAATCTACGGATCATAAAGTATGGCACTACTCTTCATCTTGACTGCCATTTGACGGTTCCGTGGTATCTCAATGTTCACGAGGCACATGCTGAAATTGATAGACTCAGCACGCTGGTTAATGCTAATTTCGGAGGCAGTATTGAGCTGTTTGTTCACACGGACGGTTGCCTTGATTTTTCCTGTGAAATATGTCAAAAAGAGGAGTGCACGGTACGCAAGGCGGCATTCAAACAAAAAGTATGCTGGACCGTGGAAAATATATCGAGCAATCTGAAGCATCATGCCTGATGACTGCTTAAGGCGCTACGACTGCTTTCAGGAGGAGTGGAAAGTGGTCGGAGTAGCCCCCTTTATATTTTCTTTTTTCATAGGTTGCATAGGGTCTCTTGCCGGATTCGTCGAACATGTTTGAAAACGAGAAGCAGCGGAAGGCACTGTTTCGCATATAAAGGCCTTTGTTGTCGAGCATGCCGGAGGAGAGGAGAATCTGGTCGATGTGCTGCCATTTATTATGGAAGGAATAACTTCCAATTCCCTCATAGCCGCTCCAGCAGTTGTAGAGGAACTCCCTGCCTTTTGCTTTAACCTTTGCAGCATCATCTGTAGAGCCAAGCACCTCTTTTATTGAGCGGTTTTCGGGCTCGTCGTTGAAATCGCCCATGACTATGATATCAGGAGCAGGGTTTGCGACACGCAGGCTATCGAGAATATGTCTTGTCACTGTTGCTGCCGAAATCCGCTTGCGTTCCGTCCATTGCGTATCCATTGAGCGTGATGGCCAGTGGTTCAGAATAAGGTGAAAGGGGTGGCCTGCAGCAGAAAATCCGGCGACGATTATCTTTCTTGTCGGCCGGCCTTCCATCGGTACGGTGTAGGCTTTTGAGGCTATGGAACGAAGTGTTTGCGGGTTATAGGCTAGAGCAACATCGATGCCTCTCGGGTCGGAGGACTCATAGTAGATCGTTTTGTACCTGATGCTGTTTATTGGGCCGAGTGTCCCCTTGAAGACGCGCTCGTTTTCCACTTCCGCAAACGCAACGATGTCGGGGTACTTCCTGTAGTCGGGGTGCGCCTTTATTGCCGAAAGGGTATGGCGGATGCGCATCTGTTTCAGAAGAAGTTTCTTCTCCGTCCAGTTCATGCTCCCTTCAGGAGTGAAGTCATCGTCATCGGTTGCCGGATCGTTCGAGGGATCAAAGAGATTCTCAACATTCCACCACATAAAAAGCACTGTTTTTTCAGGCCTTGGATTGCCTGTGGCAGGGCTGGAAATGCAAAATGTCAACCCGAAAAAGAGAGAAACAAAAGAGAGTGATTTTCGCATGAGCTCGTTCTATTTTTTCTGAACCATTATGAGGATCTATTAGCAACTCTTCGACAGAGTATCCATGAACGCATACCTGAGAAAAATCGCCAAGGCGGTTATGAATGAAATGATAAGTGAATTTAATTCAGAAAAACATAATTTATGCGTAATATTTGATCTACAATAAATTCAGGGTCATTCAGGAGACCGAATGTTATTTCATGCAGCACGGTTTGACGTTGTACATCTTGCTCATTGGAGGAAATAAGGCGACACAACAGCAAGACATTATACGAGCAAAAGAACTTGCCCGTGAAATTAAGGAAGGAAAGAGAGTACAGTGATAATCCGTGATTTTGACCCGGCCAACTATCTCGACAGCGATGAAGTGATTGTCGAATACCTCAAGGCAACAGCAGAAGACCCGAACCCTGAGGTATTTCGTGAAGCTTTGGGCGATGTTGCACGAGCAAAGGGTATGACTGAGATTGCCAAAAAAACAGGGCTTGGGCGTGAAAACTGTCCTTAATGCAGTCTGAGTGGAAATGACATTTAAACAGGTTTCCTGAAGCAGAACAAGAACCCCTTGAAGTAGGGGGCTATTTAGCGAGCATCAACCGATGCGGCTAAGAATGTTGTTTGAATATTGTTTTGGTGATAGCTTATCGGGGTAATTTGAAGAGTGTCGGTATGATGAACCAATAAAACACTCATTAACACAAATTTCCAAGTCAACCACCCAATAAAATGGAGACACCTATAGCAATCCCTGCCGTTGGGCCTCCAGCCAGACGAAAGGGGAGCGTTTCCTGAAAAATTCGGCAGTGTATTCACCTTCACAATATTCTTGATAATGCCGAGCTCGTATTTCACGACATCCAGCATCATCCAAATTCATTCGATCAATCGTTGCTAGAACTGCTCTCTGCTGATCAGGCGTTAATGTTGGATTGGGATAAATTCGTCCGGTAATAGGTTCGAGACGGAACCTGCCGTTTTCTATCTCGAAAGGATCAAGTACATCGTCGTATTCTCGTTTGCGACTATTCATGCGAGAACACGCAAGGCGATAATTACTCCACTCGTAAGCCAAATCAGCCCGTTTTGATTTAGCAATGAAATGATCGACAGAACCACCTCCTGTTATCCGCTCGAAAAAAACGGCTAAATAGGCACAGCAACCGTTATAACTGGCATGCAAATCATCGAGGCAGAAACGCCAATAGGGCTCAATATCAGTTTTTGGCGGTAGCGG
>CAIVSG010000126.1 GCA_903908555.1 uncultured Chlorobiaceae bacterium
AGTTGGGAGTTGGGAGTTGGCAGTTGGGAGTTGGCAGTTGGCAGTTGGCAGTTGGCAGTTGGCAGTTGGCAGTTGGCAGTTGGCAGTTGGCAGTTGAAGAGGTGGGGAATAGGACTTATATTTATTGGCGTGGGATTAGAAACAAAAAAGGCCCGCTGATGCGGGCCTTTTTTGTTGGGACTTTGTTGGATTAATGCTGGAAGAGCATTTCTGAGTAGGTCGGGAGCTGCCAGCGGCTGCGGTCGACTACCTGTTCGAGTCTGTCGGCTACTTCACGGACTGTGCTCATGAACGGAAGGAGTTCATCTGCGCAGTAGTCAGCCTTTTCAAACTCGGTTGATAGTGACTCGATTTTTTCAATGGCCTCATCGAGCTCTGCACTGAGGTCGATAAGCGTTGAAAGGTTTTCGGCCACCAATTTAAGATTATCAGCCTGGCTCTTGAGCGCCTTGTCGGAAAGACCGATAGCATCAGCTGCAGAGAGCAGGTTATTGAATGAGTTACCGAGATCACCCTGGTATTCGGATACATCAGGAATAACGAAGGTCTTCAACATAAGCTGCAGTGTGCGTGCTTCGATATCAATACCCTTGATATAGCGTTCGAGGCGGATGTGCAAACGTGAGTCTATTTCAGGAACAGTCAAGACAGCATATTTGACAAACATCTCCTGTACATCCTTCTTAAGCAGAGCTCTGAGTGCCTGAGGTGTATTCTTCAAGTTAGGCAATCCTCTCTCGGAAGCAGCCTTCTGAAGGGCTTCGGCATAGTTGTCTCCCTGATAGCGGATAGGCTTGGTAGCTGTAATCTGCTCGCGAAGAGTTTCAAGAATGGCAGCGTCCTTTTCCTTTCCTGCTTTGAGCTTTGCCTGAATAGCGTCGGAAATTTCGTCAAGTGCTTCGGCCATAAGGGTGTTGAGCACCATGTTCGGCACAGAGGCTGCCTGAGAAGAACCCACAGCCCGGAACTCAAATTTGTTACCTGTGAAGGCAAACGGGGAAGTACGGTTACGGTCGGTATAGTCTTTGTTGACCTCAGGAACCTGTGAAAGACCAAGGTTAAGTACCTGTTTTTCTGTTTTAAGGTCAACCTTGCCGCTTTCGATTGCATCAAGCACTCTTTCAAGCAGCTCACCAAGGAACACTGTAACAACTGCAGGAGGGGCTTCGTTGGCACCGAGACGGTGATCGTTACCCATGCTGGCTATTGACATTCTCAGCACATCAGCTCTCTTATGGACTCCTTTGAGAACGGCCACAAGGAAAACAAGGAACTGAATGTTCTTTTCAGGAGTATCACCTGGATCAAGCAGATTAATACCTGTATTGGTGCCGATCGACCAGTTGTTGTGCTTGCCTGAACCGTTGATGCCGGCAAACGGCTTTTCAGCCAGGAGAAGAGCAAAATCCTTTTTGTCTGCAATCTTTTTCATCACTTCCATGACAAGCAGGTTGTGATCGACGGCAATGTTCGCCTCTTCGAAAATCGGAGCAAGTTCAAACTGGTGAGGTGCGACCTCATTGTGACGGGTCTTGGCTGGAATACCGAGCAGGTAGAGTTCATGTTCGACATCCTGCATGAATTCAAGCACACGGTCAGGAATTGATCCAAAATAGTGGTCTTCAAGCTGCTGGCCTTTCGGTGGAAGAGCTCCAAGAAGGGTACGTCCGCACATGACAAGGTCAGGACGCTCTGTATAGAATTTTTTATCGATAAGGAAATATTCCTGTTCGCAACCTGCAAAAGTTTTTACTCGTGTTACACCGGTAACACCAAGTGTCTCAAGCAAGCGGATGGCTGATTTGCTGACAGCTTCCATAGAACGTAACAGCGGAGTCTTGGAATCAAGCGCTTCGCCGTGGTAGGAAATGAACACGGTTGGAATACAAAGAGTAAGGTCTTTGCCACCCTTCATGAGAAATGCAGGGCTGGAAGGATCCCATGCAGTGTAGCCACGAGCTTCAAAGGTAGTACGCATACCGCCTGATGGGAAGCTTGAAGCATCAGGCTCACCCTGAATAAGCTGTTCACCTGAAAAACGCTCTATCGGTGTACCATCGCGGTCAATCGATAAAAAAGCATCGTGTTTTTCTGCTGTGGAACCGGTCATAGGCTGGAACCAGTGGGTGTAATGAGTAGCACCCTGCTCCATTGCCCACTCTTTCATGCCGTGCGCAACGACACCGGCAATTTCTGAAGATATTTTTTTACCTGCTTTGATGGTATCCTGCAGGGCGGCAAACTCTTCTTTTGGAAGTTTTGAACGCATGGCCTTGTGATCAAAGGTCAACGATCCAAAGTAGGTGGAAACCGGAATTTTACTATCGCTCTTCAAACGAACCTCCTTGTTGATTTGCATGATGTTGGTGTGTGATGTCTCCGAAAAAATGAAAGCCTCTTAGTCTTTTTATTTCCTTGATTTTTTTTCATCAAACGTTATCAGAACCTGACGGTCCTGAAGGTTTGTACGAACAATTTCAGCACTGATCTTTTTATTTTTCTTCAACTGGGAAAGCACAAAGCTGGTATTGGTAGAAAGGACGCCGGGCCAACTCTGTATTCTGGAAAGAAACATTTCAAGGGATGCAGTGTTATGGGTCATGACTTTTAAAATATGAGAGC
This sequence comes from uncultured Chlorobiaceae bacterium, assembly GCA_903908555.1. Taxonomy (GTDB): domain Bacteria; phylum Bacteroidota; class Chlorobiia; order Chlorobiales; family Chlorobiaceae; genus Chlorobium. The sequence goes on from CAIVSG010000126.1 coordinate 2,623, forward strand.
CGTCACCGGTAACGGAAAAACACTCCATAATCTCATCCTCTTTCATTACATGCTCCATAAATGACTTGTAATGTTTTGAGGAATCTATTCTCACTCTTACAAACGCATGGATATCAAAACCAAGCTGCCGTTCATCAACATCCGTGGAAAAGCCTTTGATGATACCATTCTTCTGCAACTTATCGAGTCGCTCACTGACCGATGGTATGGAAAGGCCAACAACTTCAGCAAGTTCGCTCAACCGAACTCTACCGTTTTCGCCCAGAGACTCAATTATTTTAAGATCAATCAGATCAAGATGGCCCGACATAGCATGATTTTGTTTAATTCAATTTTGTAGGAAATTAACTAATAATAAGAAAAAAACAATCGGATTCTTTAGAATTCACCTTTATTCAGGCAAAATTCTTAAATAATTTAGGAGAGGTATATCAAAACCACGTTCAACAGCAACGCTGAAAGCAATTATCATTCGCTTTGCCTTTTAGCATATTCTGACGCAATTTATCGAAATCGTGATAAAGAGCAGTTCATGGGTTATGTTTTTTATATCAAAATCCAGCACGTCCCGATGAGCTGATGGTTTTCCTTATCGGATTTTAATTATTTATATTACCCGCCTTGATTCGGGGCAATCCACATCTCTTGTAATATCAAAATCATAGGTAACGGTGAAAATAGCAATTTTCGGCGCAGGGGTTGCAGGACTCAGCGCAGCGATAGAACTTGTGGATCGAGGACATACTGTTGAGATTTATGAGAAACGTAAAATACTTGGCGGGAAGGTTTCGGTCTGGAAAGACAGTGATGGCGATTCAATAGAGTCCGGGCTGCATATTGTTTTCGGCGGTTACCAGCAGCTTCAGAAATACCTCAAGCATGTCGGCGCAGAAGATAATTATCAGTGGAAAGAGCATTCTCTCATCTATGCTGAGAGTGACGGCAAGCAGTCATTTTTTAATAAAGCAAAGCTTCCGAGCCCATGGGGAGAGGTTGTTGGTGGCCTGCAGACCGACTTTCTTACCATGTGGGATAAAATATCGCTGATCAGAGGTCTCTTCCCTGCTCTTGCCGGCAATGAGGAGTATTTTCGCAGCCAGGACCATATGACCTATTCGGAATGGCACCGGCTTAGAGGCGCTTCTGAACATTCATTGCAGAGATTGTGGCGCGCCATTTCACTTGCCATGAATTTCATCGAGCCTAACATCATCAGTGCTAGACCGATGATAACGATTTTCAAATATTTCGGAACCGATTATGCGGCAACAAAGTTTGCCTTTTTCCGCAAAAATCCTGGCGATTCGATGATTGAGCCAATGCGTCAGTATATACAGAGTAAGGGCGGACGTATTTTTGTTGATGCCAAGCTGAACCGCTTTGAACTGAACAGTGATGAAACTATCAAACACGCAGTTCTGCAGGACGGCCATACAATTGAAGCTGACGCCTATATTTCTGCACTACCTGTCCATAACATTAAAAAAATAGTCCCCGTTGAGTGGCTTGCCCATAAATATTTCCGCAACCTTCACGAATTTGTCGGCAGCCCGGTTGCGAACTGTCAGCTATGGTTTGACAGGAAAATAACCGATACCGATAATCTCATGTTTTCGCAGGGCACGATTTTCGCAACCTTTGCGGATGTATCAATCACCTGTGCGGATGATTTTCAAAACGGTGCGGGAACGGCAAACGGCGGCAGCGTCATGAGCCTTGTTCTCGCTCCAGCTCACCAACTCATGAATATGCCGAACGATGTCATCACCGGGCTGGTCATGAAGGACATCCATGACAGATTCCCTAAATCACGAGGGGCAAAACTTCTGAAATCAACGATTGTCAAAATCCCCCAATCTGTCTATAAGGCGGTTCCTGACGTCGATCAATACCGTCCTGACCAGATCAGCCCTATCAAAAATTTCTTCCTTGCCGGCGATTTTACGTATCAACGCTATCTTGCCTCAATGGAAGGAGCCGCACTGAGTGGAAAGCTGGTTGCAGAAAAACTCCTTAGCAGGTTTGGTGGTTAAATGAATTAGCCAACTCTTGTTATGCAAAACAAACCATCAACCTCCAGGAAAGAGATCCGAATTCCAGCAGCTGACGACCAGGTAAAGCTGCTGGAAGAGACGGACTGCGGTATCATTGCGTTCAGTGAAAAGGTTAAAGAATCCGGAAATACTCCACTTTCAGCCACAAATATCAACGTGTTGCAGATCAACACGGGCTACCGTTGCAACCTCCTCTGCCGACACTGCCATGTTGGTGCCGGACCGGACCGCGGGGAGATGATGACACGTCAAACGATGCAGCAATGCCTTGATGTACTTGGTGACAGCTCCATAAACACCATTGACATTACAGGTGGAGCGCCTGAAATGAACCCTGAATTTCGCTGGTTCATTGAAAGTATCAGAGAGCGTGTACCTGATGCAACAATCCTTGTCCGATCGAACCTGACCCTTTTAACTGCTCATGAAAAATATCGTGACATTCCTGAATTTCTCAAACAGCACAGGGTAACCCTCGTCGCATCACTACCCTGCTATACAAAGGAAGCTGTTGATTCTGTCAGAGGAAAGGGGGTTTTCGACCGATCCATTGCTGCATTGAAACTGTTCAACAACCTTGGTTACGGTAAAGAGGAAACCGGTCTCGAGCTCAACCTTGTCTATAATCCCGGAGGACATAGACTGCCAGAGGAGCAGCATCAGCTTGAAAGGAAATACCGGAAGCAACTCTTTGAAGAACATGGCATTGTCTTCAACCAGCTTTATATCATTACCAATATGCCGATAAGCCGTTTTCTCAACGATCTGCTTGACAACGGCCAGTACTGCCACTATATGACGCTTCTGGCAAAGAGCTTCAATCCCCTTGCTGTGAACAACCTGATGTGTCGGACAACGGTATCTGTCAGGTGGGACGGCGCACTCTACGACTGTGACTTCAACCAGATGCTCAACCTCCCTCTGGATAAAAGGGTCGAGCAGCATATCAGCTCGTTCAATAAGGAAATGCTCCGGAGTCGCCAGATAACCGTCGGCCAGCACTGTTACGGATGCACAGCCGGAGCGGGTTCAAGTTGTCGGGGAACTCTTGTATGACGAACGAGTCACTGCTCATCATTTTCACCAAAAACCCTGAACCGGGATTGGTAAAAACACGGTTAGCACGTTCCATTGGTGATAAGAAAGCCCTTGAGGTTTATGAGGAACTACGGCATCATACCGCTTTAATCGCCCAAAATGTTGCTGTGAACCGGACAGTCTGTTATTCTCACTTCCTTCCTGACGCAGACATCTTTCTCACGGAACACTTCAACGCTCAACTTCAGGTGGGTGAAGATCTTGGCGAACGTATGCTCAATGCAATCCAGAGAGGGTTTGATGAAGGTTTTCGCCGTGTCGTACTTATTGGAACAGACTGTTATGAGTTAAGCGCTGCAATCCTGGATTCAGCCTTCGCGGTTCTTAAGCGTGCAGATGCGGTTGTGGGGCCTGCCAGTGATGGAGGGTTTTACCTCATCGGGCTGACCAAACCCATAGAGGAACTCTTTCTTGGTCGAGAGTGGAGCACCAAGGAGGTACTCAGCGGAACCATAGAAGTGCTTCAGCGCCTCGCGTTACCGTATGAACTGCTTCCTGAACTGTCAGATATCGATACTTTTGATGATTTGAAAAAAAGCGGATTATGGACCGAAGAGAGCATAAGCATTATTATTCCCACCTATAACGAAGAGGCAATCATTGCACAGTCGATACAGGCGCTCCTTGCAATAACTGAACAATCCGAAGGGATCGAGATTATTGTCAGCGATGCGAGCTCTGACGGCACTCGAAAAATTCTTTCAGAGTTTCCGGTAACTGTTTGCCACAGTGAAAAAGGACGCGCCATACAAATGAATACGGGTGCAAAGCGAGCCACAGGAGATATTCTCTATTTTCTGCATGCTGACACTCTTCCACCTCTGACTTTTATCGAGAATATCCGTTCAGCTGTCAGAGAGGAGAAAAAAGCCGGATGTTTCAGGATGAACTTTAACGACAGCAACCCGATAATGAGCCTGTACGGATGGTTCACACAGTTTCCGCTGATGATATGCCGGGGAGGTGACCAGTCACTTTTTGTTGTTAGATCACTCTTTCAAGAGATCGGAGGATTTGACGAAACCCATCTCGTCATGGAAGATATCTCTATCATCAATCGCATCGTAGAGCGTGCAGAATTCCACATTCTTGATTCAGAGGTCACTACATCAGCCAGAAGGTATCACCAAAACGGTATAATCCGGCTCCAGTTACTCTTTGGAACCATTCATCTTATGTATGCTTCCGGATGTGACCAGGAGACAATTATAAGGTATTACAGGGAGAATATCGGCGGAGAGTGAGAGAGCACAACAGTGGCTGGATTAACAGTAAAGAGGCAGTTATCCCTGACCAAAATACCTTTTTGAGAGGTGAAGAACTTAGTAAATAGATTGTTATATTAAGCAAAATACATCTAATTACTTACCTTTAACTACGCACAATTATGGCAGCAGAAGAGCTAAACAAACCAGTAAGCGCACCTAAACCGGCGGCACCGACAAAACAGGAATCCAATGTCGGCAGTGGAGATATGGCTAATTTAATCGGTAACGTGGGCTTCCTGATTGACTCAACTATTGAGTCGGTTCAGGAGATAATCAGCTCGGTAAGTTCCGCTACCGGTCAGATGATTGAAGGCGTTACCTCAACTATAAACTCCGAACCTGTCAAGGGAATAATCCAGAATGTCAACACTGTTTCAGGACAGCTGATTGAAGGGGTTACATCGACCACTGGACAGCTGATAGACGGCGTCACATCAACTACCGGGCAGCTGATAGACGGCGTGACCGCTACCATTAATTCAGAACAGGTTCAAAGTTCTTTTCAGGAACTCGGAAAATTATGGAAAAATCTGCTTGAAAATCTGAACTCAACCGTGAGCTCAGGTCAGGTGCAGAACCTCTTTGCCAATGTCAGTTCAGGACTCGGGCAGCTGGTTAACAATATCGTTTCGCCAGGAATTCCGACAGGTCTAGACCGCCAGAGAAAGGAGGTAACACAAATACCATTCTCTCAGAAAGAGGTTGTGCATGAAATAAAGGCTCCTGTACCTGTAGTGATACCTCCTCCTGTCGTGAAACCTAAAAATTGAGGTACAATTATACCCCTGTCATTTGTGTATTATAATGTACTATCAGAGATGTGCCGGAACATCTGAGAAATCCCTGAGAAAATATCAGTCAGGGATTTTTCAGACATTGCGTTTTTCTCCCCTCCCCATAAAGAAAAAAGGATATCTGCGGTGAAAGAGGATCGTACGACCAGCCATTCCGGCAGAAAAAAGGAAGAACAGCGAAAGCGGACTGTTCTTATAGCTGACGATGATAATACGTCACGCCGGATTCTTACTCATTATGTTCAAAAAATGGGATACACGGCTGTGTCGGCAGAAGACGGTGAGGAGTGCATACAGTGCATATCCGAGCAGCCTTTTGACGTTATTCTTCTTGATATCAATATGCCAAAGAAGGATGGTTTTGAAGTGATGCTGCATTTAAAAGCACACAAAATTTCCACGTCCGTTATTATGGTTACCGCCTCCAATGACATCCCTCAGGCTGTAAAATGTATAAAACTCGGAGCATACGAATACCTGACGAAACCACTGGATATTGAACGGCTTGAAATAGTGATGCGCAATGCACTTGCCGAATCCACTCTGAAAAACCAGGTTCAACAGCTGAAGAAAGAGCTGAAAAACAAGGAGCTGTTTCAAAGTATTATAGGACAAAGCGCTGCACTCAAAGAGACCATGGAACAGGTCCGGCAAGTCATGAATACCGAGTTGAACGTGCTTATTCTTGGTGAAAGCGGTACGGGCAAGGAGTTATTTGCACAAGCTATTCATTACGGAAGCATTAGAAAGAATGGCCCCTTTGTTTCGGTCAACTGTGCAGCAATTTCAAACAATCTGGCCGACAGCCTCCTTTTCGGTCATGTCAAAGGCTCATTCACCGGTGCAGACAAAGATCATATCGGATTTTTTGAACAAGCCGACAATGGAACGCTTTTTCTTGATGAAATAGGTGATATGGATTCGGATGTACAGGCCAAAATCCTGCGAGTTCTTCAAGAAAGAAAGATTCGAAAAGTCGGGGAAAAAATGGAAAAGAATGTCAATATTCGCATCATTTCAGCTACAAACCGGGATTTTTCTCTGGCTATAAAAAACAATATCTTCCGCGAAGATCTCTACTACCGGCTGGAAGAATTTCTACTGTTCATACCGACACTTCGCGACAGAGCTGAAGATATCCCCATTCTTGTCCAACATTTTTTAGACGAGTTTGCAAAATCAAACCACATAGAAGCGCTCCAGTTTGATCCAGAGGCACTAAGGATTCTGGAAAGCTACCAATGGCCCGGAAACATCCGTGAACTAAAAAATGCCGTTCACCGGTCAGCTGTTATCCGAAAAGGAAGCATCATTGAAACATTGCGTACAGCTTTTGTGCCCGGGTCAACGCATGCATACTCTGCCGAGAAAACGTCGTCTGAAACACCCAACGACACAATCACACCATCACACAAAAAAAGTGACCCGTGGTCTTATTCGCTTGAAGAGAACGAACGGAATGCAATTATTAAAGCTTACAAGGCTTCCCATGGAAATCTTACAAAAACAGCCCGTATGCTGGGCATAGGACGAGCAACCTTATACAGAAAACTCACTAAATTCGGTCTTGAAAATCTAAAAATGACCTGAGCTTTTTTTCCTGATCCACCGGGTTATTCCTGCTGTATCAACGGAGACCTGTTCCCGTATGACCAAAGCCCCCTTCACCCCGCACTGTCCGACCGAGCGCTCCAACTTCTTCAAAGCAAACCTGTTCAACTTTTGCAACCACCATTTGGGCAATGCGGTCGCCGTGAGAAACTGTAAACGGGTTTTTACCGTAGTTGATAAGAATTACCTTAACTTCCCCCCGATAATCGGCATCAATAGTTGCCGGGGTATTAGGAAGTGATATCAGTGAGCGCAATGCAAGGCCGCTTCTTGGACGAAGTTGTGCCTCATACCCTTCAGGCAGTTCAAGGGAAAACCCGGATGGGATCAACGCTGTTGTAAAAGGTTCTAAAGTTACCGGAGCATCAAGACAGGCGGAAATATCCATCCCTGCAGCATGTGCAGTTGCATAAACGGGGAGTACCGCTTGTTTGTTAAGCCGAACAATCTTTACTTTCAGCATCGGGAGGAAATATGATATTTTTCATTTGTTCACGAACTTAAATATAACAGGAATAATGACAAGGCAACCGGAAAGTTCAGATGAACAAGTCTATGCGCTTGCCTTTGGCGCTCATCCTGATGACGTTGAACTGGCATGCGGAGCCACCCTTCTGAAAATCATGAGTGAGGGCCGCAGTGTAGCTGTATGTGATTTGACGAGAGGAGAGATGGGCACACTCGGCACCCCTGAAACCAGGAAATGTGAGGCCGAAGCTGCTGCTGCAGTTATGGGGTACCGGAGCCGCTCCACCCTTGATCTCGGAGATTCAAGATTATTCTATACCGAAGAAAACCTGACGGAGATTATCCGCGTCATCAGGCAGTTCAGGCCGGGCGTGGTTTTTGCCAACCCGCCTGATGAACGCCACCCCGACCACTCGAAAGCCTCAAAGCTTGTCACTGATGCATTTTATTATGCCGGTCTTCAAGAGCTTCCGACTACCATGAATGGAAGTGTGCAGGAGCCGCATCGGCCTCAACACCTACTTTACTATGTCCAGTTCAAACACCTTGATCCAGACTTCATTGTTGATGTCTCGGAAACCTTTGATGCATCAAGAAAGGGAGTGCTTGCATTCGGTTCGCAGTTTTACCGCGAAGGAAGCACGGAGGAGCCTAAAACTCTGATTAAACGAAAGGAATTTCTTACCGGGCTTGAAGCGCGTGCAAGGTATTTCGGCGAACAGATTGGCGTTATGTATGGCGAAGGGTTCCTGCTTTCAGGAACCATGGGGATTAAATCATTCAGTGGGGTATTTTTGAGTGCTGAGTTCTGAGTGCTGAGAAGGAGAGAGAATAAGGAAAACTGCTTTATGCTTTGTTTTAAATGTTCGGGTGATCAATCATGAAGAGTGAAGAAAAAGAGATTTGCACAGCAACGATGAATGTCTTGATCGTTGATGACGAGAGCAACATCAGAAAAACCATGATGATGTTCTTCGAGATCAGACACCATAAAGTCACTACGGTGTCAAACATTCGGGATGCATTGACTGAGTCTGGATTACAGATTTTCGATCTTGCTTTCGTTGACATCCGGTTAGGCCTGGAGAGTGGACTTGATCTGGTTTGTTCTCTGCTTGCCCAGTCGCCATGGCTGAAGATTGTTGTCATGACGGCGTTTGCATCGGTGGATACAGCAGTCGAAGCGATGAAACGCGGGGCAGCAGATTATCTTCCCAAACCATTTATGCCGGGTCAGCTCAAACTCGTTCTGGAACGACTTGCGTCAATCAGGGAGCTGGAACAACGCATAACTCTTCTTCAGGACGATCTGAACCGCAAAGACCCGGATGTATCACTGCGCTCCAGTTACCCGCCAATGCAAAGGGTGATAGAACTATCCCGACAGGTTTCAGCTTCAGATGCAGGTGTGATGCTTCGGGGACCGAGTGGCACGGGAAAAACCATGATAGCCCGGTTCATCCACTCCTGGAGTCCTCGGTCCGACAAGCCATTTGGTGTTATTTCCTGCCCTTCACTGAACCAGGAGCTTCTTGAAAGCGAGCTGTTCGGTCATGTGAAGGGAGCATTTACCGGTGCTCTTCGAGACAATCCCGGGCGTGTCGCGAGTTGCGAGGGAGGAACTCTCTTCCTTGACGAGATAGGTGAACTTCCACTTCCAATCCAGTCGAAACTGCTGCGTTTCATTCAGGAGCGGGAATATGAGCGTGTCGGCGATCAGCACACCCGAAAAGCCAATGTTCGTATTATCGCAGCCACAAATGCTGATCTCGAGTCGGCGG
>CAIVSG010000127.1 GCA_903908555.1 uncultured Chlorobiaceae bacterium
CAGGACAAACGGCGGAAACCAGGCGCTGTCCATCAGCAACGCCACTTTTACGCTGAACAGCGACAGCATCATTCATGGCAAGGGCATCCTGCGATTGAATGGCGGCACTTTGGGTTTCAACGGTCCTCTGACGATCCATGGCAAGTTCGATTGGAATGGCGGGAGTATTGCGGCGATGGGAAGCACACTGATGATTGCGACCAACGGGGTGCTGGCGCTGGCGGGAGTCAACGGCACCGATTACCAAGTCTCCGCGACGGTGACTAATGCGGGGACAGTGCAGTTGGTAAGCGGTAATCTGACTGACTCCGGACAGTTCTTCAATTTGGCGGGGGCGTTGGTGGACGTGCAGGCGGATGTGGCGATGGACGGGATTTCCAACTGGGGGACCGTGCGCAAATCGGGCGGGACGGGCGAGACTGCCATCGCGAACTTTGGTAACGACGGCACGCTGGAGGTGCAGACGGGCACGGTGAGCGCCGGCGAGGGGCTGTTTGGCAAAATGAAACCTTATCAGGTTGTGAACGGGTTCCCGGAAAAAACTTGATCCCGGCACAGCGGCAACTCCTACCTTGCGTGCCAGCCATTCACAGAATGCGAGGTCATCTGAAACCCCAAATTCAGAGATATCGACCATCACATAGTAAGCTCCCTGCGGAGTCGTATATGAGAGTCCTGCTTTGTTGAGCCAGCTGAGAAAAATATCCTTTTTGGCGGTGTAACTGGCCTGGATCTCCCGGTAATAGGAGTCAGGAAACTCAAGCGCGGTAACGGCTGCCTCCTGAAGAGGGGCAGCGGCTCCGACCGTCAAAAAGTCGTGCACCTTACGGATAGCATCAATAACGTTAGGCGCCGCCACCACTGTCCCAAGGCGCCATCCAGTGATTGAGTATGTTTTTGAAAGAGAACTGCAGGTAATTGTGCGCTCAAACATCCCTGGCAACGTTGCTATGCTGATATGCACGTTTGGAGCGTACACAATATGCTCGTAGACCTCGTCCGTAATGACAAATGCATCAAACTCACAGGCAAGAGCGGCAATGAGCTCCAGTTCACTCCTGGTAAACACTTTGCCCGTCGGGTTGCCCGGATTGCAGAGAATCAATGCTTTTGGACGATGCTGTTCGAAAGCCTGCCGGAGAACATCCGGATCAAAGGTAAATTCAGGTGGACGCAAGGGGACATAGACCGGAATGGCTCCGGTCAGGATGGTATCGGCGGTATAATTTTCATAGAAAGGAGAGAAGATCACAACCTTGTCGCCCGGATTGCAGGCCGTCATCATGGCGGCCATCATTGCCTCCGTACTGCCACAGGTGACAACCACGTTGCTTTCAGGATCAATGTACATGCCCATGAATCGCGATTGTTTGCGGGCAAAGGCAGTCCTGAAATTTGGTGCGCCCCACGTCACTGCATACTGATGCGGCCCCTCTCTCCCTGCTTTTTCAGCAGCCGCAAGCAGTGCTTCAGGAGGATTAAAATCAGGGAACCCCTGTGACAGATTGACAGCATCACAGGAGTTTGCCACACGGGTCATTCTCCGTATGATGGATTCTGTAAAATGGCTTGTGCGTTGGCTGGTTTCAGGCACGTCTCTATCTATTAACGTTATAAAGCATGAAGCTACCGAGAGTATCCTGACTGGCTTACAAGTTACGACCTTCAGTGAATAATCGCTTGTAATAAAACCCACTTGTGTAGAGAGCCGCTGCAGGATTGTGAGCGAGCAGCCTATCCTTGGCAATGAGGGTGGTCACCGGGGCATTTGAATATTTGATAAAGAGCGAATCGTGACCTACACATAAGCCGACAATAACATTTAGATCGGTGTTTTGTTCGTTCAGCAGTCGGGCCTGCAGAATGGGATTGCACATGGATTCATGACTCCCCTTCTGAATTTTAAAGTCATCTTCGATGCCGATTTCGCTCTTATCCACCGCACCAATTTTGCAAATGACAGAGTAAGGCTCCAGTCCGTTGATTTTTAAAACCTTGACCAGAATCCTGGTTTCTTCTGAAAGACCTATACAGGTTGCCAGTCCAATTTTTTTCGCTCCAATACGATTGGCAAACGCAATGGTCTCCTCTACACGCGTCAACTGGCCATAATAGGTGCCTTCAACTTCGGCAGAAGCCCTTGCTATCCGGGCATCAATACCTTCACCACGATACTGACTGGTAATGCCTTCCAGCTCAGCGGGCTCAACCGATTCAGTCAGACAAAAATCAGGAAATTTCCTGTCTTGACGGTAACAATTCGGTACTCCACAATCCGAACAGGTGAGCTCACTTTGTTCCGCATTCTTTTGCTTTTTCTTAACAGCCATAGAGATCTTCTTAATATTTACGTAGCCACTTTCTCAAAAATGGATGCCCTCTTTCGGTTAGAAATGGGTTGTCAAATGCGGGGAAACCGGATGAATGGAAGATATGAACTATCGAAGAAGAAAATAAAAATCAAGGCCAGGGGAAAGAAGAGATTTCACGAACATTTTTGGCCTGCAAACCTTTGCCGGTGTTGTCAATATCGAATTCAACTTCTGAACCCTGCCTGAGAGACTTAAATTCCTGTTCTACCTGAATGTTAGAGTAATGAACAAAAATGTCCTCTCCCCCATCAGGATTTACAATAAAGCCATAGCCTTTTTTCCCGTTAAACCATTTGACTTTACTTTTTGCCATGCTTCATTATTCAGGACAATGGACAGAATCACTTTTAAAAATCTTAACGGTTAAAAGTCCTCAATTAAAGCTGGTTTCGAAATACCGTAAATACGGTATATCCGCTACCATAAATACGACGAACTACCGCTGACAGACCACTTCATCCGGTGTTTTATAGATCTGTCAATGCATCCGTCTCATCGAATGAGGTTATCAGTGAAAAAATTTCGTGAATATGCGATCAAACAGGCAGTTACGATGGATGGCTCATCAGGAGTGTAGACAAGTGCTAGAGTGATTTTGGGTTATGAACTCTATTTGTTAACAATTGTTATAATTTTCACCGTCAGGCATAGGATATACCATATTTATGGTATAAATTGGCGGTGTAAATGCGGCATTAATCTTCAGTATCCGCATTAGCGGCCTTCTCCATAAAACTCCACACATGGCAAATATTGCTAAAAAGCTTACCGATCTGATCGGCCGTACCCCGTTACTTGAACTTGGAAATTTCAATCAACAGCATCACAATAAAGCCACTATTATTGCCAAGCTTGAATACTTCAACCCCGGTGGAAGTGTAAAAGATCGTATCGGCCTTTCCATGATAGAAGATGCTGAGAAAAAAGGACTCATCAATAAAGAGACAGTTATCATTGAGCCGACAAGCGGTAACACTGGCATTGCACTGGCTTTCATTGCCGCAGCCAAAGGATATCGTCTGATTCTTGCCATGCCTGAAACCATGAGCCTCGAACGCCGGAACATGCTTAAAGCACTGGGTGCTGAACTGGTTCTGACGCCAGGCTCGGAAGGAATGCTGGGAGCCATCAGAACAGCTGATGAACTGAAATTGCAATATCCCAACTCATTTATCCCTCAGCAGTTTAAAAACCCTGCAAATCCTGAGATCCACCGCACAACCACTGCAGAGGAGATATGGAAAGATACGGACGGAAAGATTGATATTTTTGTCAGCGGTGTAGGAACCGGCGGCACGATAACAGGAGTTGGCGAAGTACTTAAACAGCGGAACCCTGAGATAAAAATTGTTGCTGTTGAACCGTTCGACTCCCCTGTTCTTTCCGGTGGCAAGCCCGGGCCGCATAAAATACAGGGTATCGGTGCCGGCTTTATTCCTGAAATTCTGAACACCGGGATTATTGATGAGATCATCAAGGTTAGAAATGAAGATGCCATGCATACCGGTCGCGAGTTGGCCCGCAGCGAAGGGCTTATAGTCGGTATCTCTTCGGGAGCAGCTGTTTATGCCGCTTTGGAGCTTGCACAGCGTGAAGAAAATGAGGGAAAACGTATTGTTGTTATACTGCCGGATACCGGCGAACGTTACCTGACAACACTACTCTACCAGTTTGAGAACGAATCTGTCAATTTTTAATACGATGATTTTTTTGTAACGAATGATCGTTACCTGAAAAAAATGTTTTGCTGACAACTACTATTAAACCTTAGGAAAAGCCCATGTCAAACTCACAACAGGAACCCAGCAGTCTGTTACAGCGCAGTGTAACGACCCATGTTGCAAGAAATCTGGCGAATACGACCAAGACCCCGCCACAGATGATGTCCATCACCCCGAGATGGATTCTCAAGCTCCTCCCGTGGGTTCATGTATCATCCGGCACCTACCGTGTCAACCGCACAAAAATTGAACTGCAGAAACCTGAACGTATCGGGATCAATTTTCACAAGGGCACACCATCTTTCAGTCCTGAAGCTCTGAAAAGCATCCCGCTTTTTGCATCTTTTGAAGATGATATTATTGCCAGCATAGCCAAAAAGTTTGTGCTTGAAGAGGCCGAGCTGGGCAATACCCTGATGCTTGAAGGCGAGGATCGTCATAAGATATTTATCATTGCTCACGGTCAGGTTGAAATTTTAAGCAAGGGATTGCATGGAGAAGATCTTCGTATCGCCCTGCTTTCTGAAGGTGAGTACTTTGGTGAAGAGGATCTGGTTTCTGAAAAACCTTCATCGGTCACCATTCGCACCATTACCCCTGGTTCCTTCTTCTCCCTCTCGAGCAACGATATTGAAAAGTTGTTTAAGGAATCGCCTGCATTGAAAGAGTCATTTGACAAAGCAGTTGCAGAGTATCTGAAAATCCGTTCCACTGTCAACACTCACGGTGAAAAACACATTGACCTTGTTGCTGGATTTGCTGAAAATATCGAGATACCGGAAACCTATGTCGATTACTCGAACAAGCCTCGCGAATACTCGCTTCAGGCCATTCAGACCGTTGTTCGTGTCCATACCCGTGTGTCTGACCTCTACAATGAACCCTACAACCAGATAGAGCAGCAGATGCGCCTGACGATAGAGGGCATCAAAGAGCGTCAGGAGTGGGAGTTCATCAATAACCGCGAGTTCGGTCTTCTGCATTCTGCAGATCCAGGACAGCGTATCAGTACCCGCTACGGTACACCAACACCTGATGACCTTGACGATCTTCTCACCAAAGTGTGGAAAAAACCGGCATTCTTTATCGCCCATCCAAAAGCAATTGCAGCGTTCGAGCGCGAATGCACCTGGCGCGGTGTGCCTCCGGCCACCATCAATCTTTTTGGAACTCCTGTTCTCACATGGCGCGGTGTACCGCTTATTCCGAGCGACAAGCTTGAAATCAACAAAACCAATAAGTCAGGACAAGGCACAACAAACATTATTCTGGTTCGTGTCGGTGAAAATGAGCAGGGTGTAGTTGGACTGCATCAGGCCGGAATCCCCGGTGAAATCAGCCCGAGCCTTTCTGCAAGGCTGATGGGACTCGACAAGCTTGGTGTAGCATCTTATCTCCTGACACTTTACTCTTCACTTGCTGTTCTAACGGATGATGCTTTGGCTATCCTTGAGAATGTGGAAGTGGGCTATTATCACGATTACGAACATCGCTTGTTAGGCACAAAAACGAAATAATACTGCGACTAACTGCTATGGAGAGAGAAGTACGGTTCAATTGCTGAAGCACGCTTGTCTCTCTATAGATTACCATTGTGACTTATGCCTAGAGAATATGAGCAACCAACCATTCCGGGAATCGAAAGTGAGGCGGTGAACCCGACGTTAATTGCACAGATTGCAAGCCGTCTGTTTAATGACCTGCCTGAAGCAGGCAGCGTTCCCAGATATGAAACCGATGCTGCAGGAGCACCAACTTCCGCTGCAGGTACCTTGCATGATAAAACAGTTCTTGCCGGGGAACCGGATGCATTGAACTTCCCGAGCAATATTCAGCTTCAGGATGTTTCTGGAGAAACGGCTCCTCCTTATGGTTTCGATGGACTTCCAGTAGAACCAGAGCATGATTTCTATTTTCTGCCCGGCACACCTGAAAAAAAGCAGGAACCACTGGGGCATCATGCCAACAAATTGACCGAACAACAGAACTATTCGGAAAACACGGACGGTTCTTACGGACTCGACCAGTTTATCCGGCGCAGCCTGCCTCCAACACGAGAAAGTGGTGAGCATTTTTCAGAAGCTAATCCGGAAAGCATTACTCCTTTTTTTACCACACTGAATGGCGGCCTTCCTTCTGAAGACGATTTCTCCTTCAGAGTGCTTCTTGCTGCAGCCCGGGATCAGTCGGCAGTCGGCAGTTGGCAGTCGGCAAGTGGGATCTCATCCGCACCTACAGGTGGGCCTGCTGAAGGCGAGTGCTATGCGGCAAAGCTTTATAGAACTTTTGAGCAGGAACAGGGCAGTTCGAATCTTGATGCAGTGTTTCAGTCGCTGCGAGGGGGGCAATCAACAGTGGGCAATGGGCAGTCGGCAGTCGGCAGTGAACAGTTGGCAGTTGGCAGTCGGCAGTTGGCAGGAGTGCCGGAGCTTCCGGGGAAAGCCCCGGCTCCGGTTTGGCCGAACGGGAGTCCGGAAATGCTTGGCAGCGGTTCGCTGCCTTTCAGTTTGCCTGATGTTCCTAAAGAGCCTTATTACTTTCTGCGTGAACCGAAAGCTCCGATACACCAGCCTGAGGGGTTTGATGTGCTCACCATTCGCAAGGACTTTCCTGTTCTTCACCAGAAGATTCATGGCAAACAGCTTGTCTGGTTCGATAATGCGGCAACAACGCAGAAGCCGCTCAGCGTTATCAGTGCTGTTGCACAGTTTTACGCTAACGATAACTCGAACATCCATCGCGGTGCACACACCCTTGCGGCCCGTGCTACAGATGCTTATGAAGGTGCCAGAGAGAAAATAAGGCAATTCATAGGAGCTAGTTCGGCATCAGAAATTATCTATGTGAGAGGCACAACCGAAGGGGTCAACCTTGTTGCCCAGACCTGGGGACGGAAGTTTATCCAGCCGGGTGATGAGATTGTGCTCTCAATCCTTGAACACCATGCCAATATTGTTCCATGGCAGATGCTTGCGCAGGAGAAAGGCGCCCGCATCAAGGTTGTGCCGGTGAACGACAGGGGCGAGATCATCATGGAAGAGTACACGAAACTGCTCGGACCTCGAACAAAGTTTGTTTCACTCACACAGGCTTCAAACGGCCTTGGAACCATTCTGCCAGTGAGGGAGATGATAGAGCTGGCCAAGCGGTTTGATGCAAAGGTGCTGATTGACGGGGCTCAGTCGGTTGCCCATATACCGGTCAATGTTCAGGATCTTGATGCCGATTTTTTTGTTTTTTCAGGGCACAAGATTTTTGCTCCTACCGGCATTGGTGTGGTTTACGGTAAACGGGAACTGCTGGAGATCATGCCTCCATGGCAGGGTGGCGGCAACATGATTCAGGATGTGCGCTTTGAGGAGACCATATACAACGAAGCACCCGCCAAATTTGAAGCCGGAACACCCTCTATCGGCGATGCTATCGGGCTTGGAGCGGCGCTTGACTATGTGCGTAAAATAGGGCTTGACAACATTGCCCGTTACGAGCATGAGCTTACGGAGTATGC
>CAIVSG010000128.1 GCA_903908555.1 uncultured Chlorobiaceae bacterium
GGCTCTTCGCTGTTTGGAGTGGGTAGTAGTATGAGAAGCGTATATTACTCTACCATTTTGACATAAGACAACTATCCCGATTTTGAAAGATTTTGAACTATTTCAGTTAGCCTTGGGTCTTCAAACACCTTGGTCTGTATCATCATCGTCATTCGATGCCGAGAAGAAACGACTGGACATCAGAATCGACTTTGCTCCTGGAAGTACCTTCTGCTGCCCTGAATGTGGTCGTAGTGGCATGAAAGCCTATGACACGTCAGAGACTACATGGCGTCATCTCAACTTTTTTCAGCACGAGGCTTATCTGACCGCTCGTGTACCTCGGGTATCTTGCCCTGAATGTGGTATTCTCAAGCTGAAGTCACTTCCCTGGTTGCGCACAGAGAGCGGGTTCACCCTTTTGTTTGAGGCAATGATCATGGTCATGGCTAAGGCAATGCCGGTCAACACGATTGCCGCTATCGTCGGAGAGTATGACACCCGTATCTGGCGCATCATTAATCACTATGTCGAGCAGTCGCGCAAGCAGGAGGACTACTCGGAAGTCACCAGCGTCGGTGTGGATGAAACCGCCAGCAAACGCGGGCACAACTATGTGTCTTTGTTTGTTGATGTTGCTGCATCGAAAGTTCTGTTCGCCACCGAGGGAAAAGATGCCGCAACCGTCAAGCGATTCCACGATGATCTGATAGTCCATCACGGTGAACCGTCAAATATCACTGAATTTTGTAGCGATATGTCGCCTGCCTTCATCAAAGGTGTAGCCGACAACTTTACCAATGCCCATCTGACTTTTGACAAGTTTCACATCATACAGATCATTAACAAGGCTGTAGACGAAGTGCGTCGTCAGGAGCAGCAAGAGCACCCTGAATTGATAAAGACCCGCTACATTTGGCTGAAGAACCCACAAAACCTTAAGGCATCGCAACGGAACAAACTTGAGCACTTGTCGTTAAGCAAGCTCAACCTGAAAACAGCTCGTGCTTACCGCATGCGTCTTGCTTTTCAGGATTTTTTCAGTCAACCGGCAGAAGCTGCAGAACTGCTCCTGAAGAAATGGTATTACTGGGCAACACACAGTAGGTTGCAGCCAATGAAAGAGGCTGCTTATACCATTAAACGACACTGGTCAGGCATCTTGCGGTGGTTCACATCCAGAATCAACAACGGAATTTTGGAGGGGATCAATAGCCTCATTCAAGCAGCCAAAGCACGTGCTCGGGGATACCGTACAAGCAAGAATCTCATCAGCATGATCTATCTGATTGCCGGTAAGCTTAATTTCAACTTACCCACTTGAAACAGCGAGGAGCCATACCAAGCGTGATTGCGTCTGCAATCTCTTTTTTGAGCAGCATTTTCTGACGATGATGTTATCAGAACTATTTTTTTGAAATATAATGAAATGTATTCATCTTTTTTTGAATACGTTTATTTTGCTATATCAAGTAGGTTCTACTGATGGTTGTTGACGTTGGGAGAATGGTGCCTTCTTTAATAGCAGCAGAAACCCAGGGATAGATAGCAGAAAGACTTGAGAACATCCGTAAATGAAATATCTCCGGATCTATTAAAAAGGCAAAAGGAATTGCTTGCTCCGATAACAATAAAATATCGATCTCAATAAACGGTCGTTTGATGAGACGCTGAAAAGGGGGCAGATACACCCCTCTTTTCGGGCTCATTTTGTCTTAATAAACCATATTCTGTCTACACCATCTCTCTCAGGCCTCTGCCTCCCCAAATATCATACTCACTTTTCCTGTTCTTGACTGGTGATGAAGTTTTGTGCCCCTACGACACACGACACAACGTTCATGACTAACTGTATTTAATGGAGACTTAGATGCGTTGTTCAATAGCGGCAATAATCAAAATGCAGCTATAAAGACAGACGCGATGTTCAGGATATTGGCAAAGCTCACAAATGAAGCTGTGTTCGGCAGTAAAGTGCAGTTGATGTGAGTGAGGGGTATTATATTGATAATAAATCATATTTATTATCGTAACTTCTTGGCGATTGCATAAGAAGCCGGAAACATAGCACACGCACATGGAACCCCTGAACTATCATTACGAAGCTGCAGTAATAAGCCACCTTCAGCATGACCAACCATTAGCCACAATACAGCAACCCAGCATTGTCGGTGCTTTTTTATTAACGATCCACTGATGTGAAGGTTTGTTTTGTTGTATTCAAAAGGATACACTATATTTTATGAATAATTTTAAACAAACAACCGATTTTGACTCATGGCTGTCAAATCTCAAAGATAGAACAGCTAAATATCGAATCTTGGCTCGGTTAAAAAATGCCATGTTTGGAAACTTTGGTAATTGTAGTCCTGTCGGTGAAGGAGTTTCAGAAATGAAGATTGATGTGGGGCCAGGTTATCGAGTATACTACACCCGAATAGGGGATACAACTTACTTCCTATTGGCTGGCGGAGATAAGTCAACACAGTCAA